>NZ_JBQEOL010000011.1:0-122470 GCF_052044895.1 Acinetobacter sp. 22323
TTTCTAGGACGAGTATTCAGTGACATGGCAACTTGATTTAAATAATGCTGATCTGCCTGATTTAAATCAATCCCTTTAGGTAAATATTGCCTAATTAAACCATTCATATTTTCGCATGTGCCTTTTTGCCAAGGTGAATGTGGGTCACAGAAATATACATCTATGCCTAAATCTTCTTCGAGTATTTTATGTTCTGACATCTCGCGTCCACGGTCATAGGTCAACGTTTTACGCAGTTCTGCAGGTAAATATTTCAGAGCTTCAGTTAAAGCCTTGCGCACTGATTCTGCCTTTGCATCAGGTAATGTTGCCAAGATACAGAGCCGTGTATTTCGTTCAATAAGTGTTGCTATCGAACTTTTATTGTCTTTACCTTTAATTAAATCAGCTTCCCAATGACCCGGTATTTTTCTTTCTTGAACTTCGGCTGGGCGCTCATGAATAGTTTTAATATCCTGTAATATAGAATCTTTTTTAGGTTCACCGTTAGCTTTTCGCTTTTTATTTTCATGACGCAGACAGGATAATAAGTCTTTTTTCAACTCACCCTTTGGTAATGCTCGTATCGTTGAATAAATCGTTGTATGGCTTACATTCATTGTTTGATCCAAATCAGGAAATGTCTTTAAACGCTTTGCTATTTGCTGAGGAGACCATAAACAACGGATCGCTTCAACAATAAATTTCCAGAGGATTGAATCGATTTTGAGTTTTCTGTGACCACGTCTACGTCTAGCGAAGGTGTTATCAGAAGCATATCGAGCTTGATAAACGTCATTGATGCTATTTCTTTTAAGCTCACGATAGATCGTACTAGGATGTCTTTTAATGAGTTCAGCAAATTTTCTGGCTGAAAAGCCTTCTTTTCTTGACTCAAGCATTAATGCAGTACGATCTTCAAAGTTAAGATGATGGTATGACAATTTTATATACTCCATAAACCCTTTAAATTAATTAGGTGGTTTATGTCGCACTTCAAGTTTTACTCTGCCCAATTATTAAAAATATAGAACATCACAGCTCTAATATACAATAATTAAGATTAAATATGAAAATTAATTTAACTCTATTAACTTAAAAACACTTAATATAAATTAGTGGATTATCATTTATAATATAAAAAAGCCCGACACAGAAATGTCAGGCTTTTTTATAAAACATAGTTAAGTCAGATTACTTCATTTTGGCAACAATATCTTCAGCCATTTTTAAGTGCTTGGCAACTGCGGTACGTGTTTGTGTCAACATATTTTTGAGTTCAGTATTTTTAGCATTCGGGATTAATTGTTTTTCAATCGTATTCAGTACTTTACGATGTACGTCAACTTGGCTGCTCATATAGTCTTTATCTGGTGTGGATGAGTTGCTCAGTTTTCTGACTGCATTATCACTGTCTTTTTGCAAGGAGGTGCTAATACCACTCACTTGTGGAGTTAACTTCAGGCTGCTTGCCAGTGTCTGGCCTTTCTTCTCATTTGCTGAATGTTCATTAATCATCATCTGAGCATACCTACGGGCTTCTTCTGTTTTCAGCTTCGGTAAAACAGTTCTTGCCTGTTTAATCTCACCATTATTGGCTGTGCTCACCACTTTAATCACTTGACTCTCTGTCAAATTCTGATGAGCATTCTGCATTGCTTTAGACTGATTCTTACTCTCGCTGGTAGATTGCTGATCCATAGCCATAGTTTGAGATGCAGCAAAACCTAATACTCCACTTACTGCAGCACATTTGATCATGTTCTTCATATTCATTTTTTTCATCTAGGCATCCCTCAGGTTTGTTATTTAGATAAGCCTTAATAAAATAAATGAATTAAATTAATAACAGTGTAATATTTCATTAGCTTTATGAGCTAAATATATAAAACGGATATTAAATTAGGTAAAAATCATTGACTAAAATCTTTTTAATTTAATTTCTTAAAATAAACCTCAAAAATCTCCACACAAAGACAAAAATCCACAATATAAATATTATATAAGTAAATAAATGATTATAAGCAATAAATATAAATCTATATCTAGTTATTTTTCACAATAAAAACGGAGCATAAGCTCCGTTTTTATTTAGCAGTCAACTCACTCTAACTACTTATTTTCTTTAACCCAATAATAAGTGAGTTTATACTGACTTAATTAATGCATTGTTCGTGTATGAGCTTCATGATGGACATCATGACGACCTAACTTAGTTGCAGTATAGATCAGGTAAATCGCTGACAGACCAACCAAGACATAAATAATTCGAGAAAGAGCGCTCTGCTCACCAAAGATTGCTGCGACCAAGTTAAAGTCGAATGCACCAACTAAGCCCCAATTCAGGCCACCAATAATGGCTAATGCGTAGGCGATCCAGTCTAAAGTTCCAAGTCTTCTCATGATTTTTCTCCAAGCTAATGTTTGACTAATTCTTATCCAAAATTATGCAAGCAATAGCAAAATGAATATGTAGTCTTGATGCTAAAAGTCCCTATTCTGTGTTGATCTATGTTGAATAAATGTCATGTTATAAGCATTAAATTTTAATTGGGTTGGTTTTCTTTGAATTGTTCATATTTTACGTAAACCAAATCAGAATTAAGCTTTGAATATTTTATTAATAATATTTAATTTATTGATTTTAATAATTTTATTTGATTTAAAAACAACTAAAAACTATAAATTATTTCTTCTACATTCTGATTTAACATCCTACCACGACTGAAAAAATTGCTTGTTTAAAAGTATGAGTAATAAATTTCATTAGTTTAGGTTTTGATTTTCCGCTCAAAATATTTCCCTATGCAGTAACCAGTCATTGAATATCTAAATCTAGTAATTGATGAAAATAGATGAAAGGCGACTGTTGTACTTTTTATTTGCGCAAAGGGGGTACTTTGATACTGTCTCTCAACAAGTATACATTGGGGGAAGTTTATTGCAGATTATCAAGCCTGGATGGTTTGGTTTCAACGAGTTTTAACTTATAAAATCATCTGCTTCCAGTTTCGCTTTTTTCTTATGTTCATACATATTCTTATCTGCCTCTATTAAGACCTCATGCAGATCTTTAGTCAGCTGACGGACTGCATAGCCAATTGCCACATGAATATTGGCAGCTGCAAATATTTCACTTAAACGATGATATAAAATCGCTGCGTCTTCAGCTTTAGTCTCAGGGCATAAAATCGTAAATTCATCCCCACCCATACGTGCAATCACATCATTAACACGCATATGTTCTACCAGTACATCTGAAGTACGCTGAATTAACTGGTCTCCTGCTTCGTGTCCAAACTGGTCATTCACCTGCTTTAAATCATTCAGGTCGATGCTAAATATTGCAGCTGGTAAGCCATAACGTTGACAGCGTCCCTCCTCAGCTTCTAACAGCTGATCCCAGGCGCGGCGATTATACAGTCCGGTTAAACTATCGGTGAGCGCTTCTACCTCATAACGTTCACGTAAACGTCTCTGTTTATTTTCCCGCAATTCACTTTGTAAAATTGAGCTCAATAAACTGCCTAAAAGCGAAATGAGTGCCGCATCTTTTAAAATATCTTCAGAATGAGGCTTATCATCAATAGCGCAAATTGTTCCAAAAATTGATCCATCTTCATTAAATAGTGGCTCACCAATATAAGATTTGATCGACAGTTTGTTATTTATTGGTGCTTTTGAATATAGTTCGATTTCGTTAGAACATGGCGCTATTTTAGGAGTTTTTCCCTGTACCATGTGATAGCAAAATGAATCCGCCCAACCAAATACTTCGCCTGGCTTAACATTATATTTTTGATTTTCTGCCTGGAGAATAATCCAATCATCATTTTCTACACGAGTGATCATCCATAAGCCAAAACCCAAATGCTGATGAAGATATTGAAGTACCTGCTTGCCCGCTTCTTCAAAATTATGAAATTTTATACTGTGCATGGAGAACACTCAGAATGATGAGTATTTGTAAATACTGGTTAGGGAGATTAAAAAAAGAATTATATAAGAATTGAATCAAAAAATATCCAGATTATTTCTAATAAAATCATTCAGTGAAAGATTAATTCATTATTTATTTGATTAGATTCATATTATTTTAAAAAATAAAAAAGCTGGTCAAATAACCAGCTTTTTTCAAGCTATCGTATTTTTAAGCAGCATAAGCTTTTGCCATTAAGGCTTCAATATCTTCCACAGTTTTGACCACTTTGGCAGTTAATACTAATGGGCCATTTTGAGTCGCAACCACATCGTCCTCAATACGAATTCCGATGCCACGCCATTTTGGATCAACTGTTTCATCATCAGGTGCAATATACAGGCCCGGTTCTACAGTCACGACCATACCTTCTTCATAAGAACGCCATTCACCATTTGTCTTATAAGCACCGACATCATGTACGTCCATACCTAACCAGTGTCCAGTACCATGCATATAGAACTGGCGGAAACTTTCGGTTTCGATAATTTCCTCAATCTTGCCCTGCATAATCCCCAAGTCCAGCAAACCTTGAACCAGAATTCGCACTGCCACATTGTGTGGTTCTTTATAGGAGTTGCCGATCTGAACTGCATTGATCGCAGCAATCTGTGCATCAAGCACGATGTTATAAAGTGCTTTTTGTTCAGGACTGAATTTACCATTTACCGGGAAAGTACGGGTAATGTCGGATGCATAGAACTGATATTCACAGGCTGCATCAATTAGCACCAGATCACCGTCTTTCAGTTCTTTGTCATTTTCCACATAGTGCAGGATGCAGGCATTTTCACCGCCACCGACAATACTGTTATAAGAAGGTACACAGCCATTTTTGCCAAATACATAGTTCAGCTCTGCTTCCAGTGCATATTCCATCATACCCGGACGTACAGTCTGCATCGCTCTGATATGTGCTTCCGCAGAAATATCTGATGCGATCTGCATCAGTTCAATTTCATTGGCATCTTTATGCAGACGCATTTCATCAACAATACGGTCTAACTGAACGATTTGAGCAGGTGCAGATTTTCCTCGACGGCTTTCACCACTGGCTTGTGCAATCCATTTCGCGACACGCGCATCAAACTCTGCACTATGGCCGACCCGGTAGAATAATTTGTCCTTGTTTTGCAATTTTTCCAGAATTTCTTCATCAAGCAGATCAATAGCATAAGCTTCATCTGCCTCATAGTCATCGACAGCACCATCCACCCCGGCACGATAACCATTCCAGATTTCCATCTCGCGGTCACGTTCACGACAGAATAGACTGTAGGTATAACCTTCTTCTTCGCTGTCAAAGGTTTCGATCACAGCCACAGCTTCTGGTTCAGCAAAGCCCGTCAAATAAAAGAAACTGCTATCGGCACGATATTTATAGTCAGCATCACGGTTACGCAGTGCCACTGGGCTGGTGGCGATAATGGCAATACTGCGTAGTCCCATTTCCCCGGCGAGGATATCACGACGTTCCTGAAATTCTGCTTGTGTCAGTTTCTTCATTGGTCCTTACTTCTTATATCAATGCTGTTCTTGAATATGATTTGATACCAGAATAAGCCAGAGGATGACTGGACTTATTCCGGTTTTTCTAAAGCTAAATAGCTATAGTTCAGCTTGGGCGATGCGGTGAGAAAATTTCAACTACAGATTGTGCCTGAGCTGGATCCGTAGACTCAGTTTTTACTTTAGCTGTAAAACGTTTCAAAAGTGGCGTTTCCTCCACTTCAACTTTTTTACGACCTACAGACAAACTCACTGGAATCAGACGTACAAATTCGTACAACTCCAGATAGCTTTCCTCACCTTCAGCATCGTCGTCAGAATCTTCAAATTCAACTGCTGCA
Organism: Acinetobacter sp. 22323; assembly: GCF_052044895.1. Classification (NCBI taxonomy): domain Bacteria; kingdom Pseudomonadati; phylum Pseudomonadota; class Gammaproteobacteria; order Moraxellales; family Moraxellaceae; genus Acinetobacter; species Acinetobacter sp. 22323. The sequence continues at coordinate 5,809 of NZ_JBQEOL010000011.1, forward strand.
ACATCTTGTAAATGTTCAATCAGTTCCATTTCATCATCACGAATATGACCTGTTGCCAGCCCAAAACCAAGGACTACACCGGCACACCAGTCTGCCAATGCCTGCACACGTTCTGCGAGGCTATGCTCGTCATCCGGAAGTAATGGAAGATAATCCAGCTCATCTTCAGAAAGTGAGTGAAATACGTCTTCTGCTTCACCTGTTAGTAATTCCAATGCTTCAGCATCCAGCTCAGGGACATCTAAAGTTTCCAGAATCTGTAACCATTCTTCGCTACTCGGCGCCTGGGTCACACAAACAATACCAGTAAGCAAACCATGAAGTTCGCTTGGGCTGGAAATTTCCTCAATTGAAGAAAAATTGCGGTGCCAATCTGACCAACCTGAAATATCGTCTTGCATTCGTTTATCCAATCTCTATACTGCTTATATATTACCTTTGTTTGCAATACTGTGCGACCTCGATATGTTAGAAGAATTACAGCGTCTACAAGTGCATATTGGCGTTTTAAAAACGCGCCTTGCACATCTGGAGAACGAAAACTCCAGCCTGCGTGAAGAACAGGACTCCTCTCTGAGTCAGCATCAAGCCGAAATCATTCAAAAAAACAGCATTATTAGCCAAAAACAACAAGAAAATGAAAGTTTAACTGAACAGTTAGCTGAATCTCGCTCACAATATCAACAGCTTAATAATGATGCAACTGCACTTGCAGACCGGTATGGCCGTCTGGAAAAAAGCTGCACCGATCTGAAAAACCGTTTTCAGGAAATTCTGGCTGAGCGTAATGAACTGCGTGCTTTGAAAGAAAAGCTGCTGAATGAACAGCAACAGGCGCGTCAGGAAATTCAACGCCTGCATCAGGAAACTGAGCGTCTGACCCAGAAGAATGAGCATGCTAAAGCCAAGGTTGAAGCGATTATCCAGCGTCTGGCGATTCTGGGCACAGCTCAAGACCATCATGCACAGGAAATTCAGCAATTGGCCCATCCGACTGAAACGACTGAGGAAGCGTCAACATGAGCGAACAGATTGCTATTGATTTAAGAGTAATTGGCCACAGTTTCCGTCTGGCCTCCACAGCAGATCAACGCGAAGAACTTGAACGTGCAGCGCAACTATTGAATGACAAATACGATGAATTTCGCCGTAAAGCACCTCGTATGGAACCAAGCAAGCTGGTGATTATGGTAGCGCTAGAACTGATGCAGGAAGTATTGAGCATGAATAAATCACTGCAACAATATGCCCACTGCGAACGTTTGTTACAAACTATTTTAGAAGAAGTTGAAGAACTGACTGAATAAGCAGACTTTTTGTTTAAACTTCATTCGATCAATGGTCAAGTTTACAGTTCCAACACAGCATAGAGTTGCCACATAAACTTTATCGTTTATACTAAGTCTAACTCTGGGATGTTCGCCAGCGGGTCTATTCCCCTGCCGATACTTAAACTTATGGATTGCGTTCTGTATATTTAGAGTGTATGCCCACCTTCGAGTGGGAAACCCAGCAAGTATACGTCGCGTCCACCTTGAACTTCTTCGGGTTCAGGGTAACGACACATGCAGCGGCATCTTCGGAGTGTTTTATTTTCTAAGAATAAGAATATGAGCAACTCAATTCTTGGCAGCATTATAAAAATATTTTAATTTTCAAAATCTAATCTTATTTAACACCATCTTTTATTCAATCAGTCTGATTTCACGAGCCAATTCACTCTCCATTTCAGGTAACACTTTTTGTAAAAATTGAATGGTCGCGGTTGCCTCTTGTACAGAAATCACTTTTACCTTTACTAGCTGTCGCTGTATTTCCAGAATTCTACTTACTTCTCTTAGGTCTGGTTTTTTGCCTTGGCTGAGATGATTTGAAATGTCTGCCAATTGCATATAGAGATCATCACGCTTCTGTATGATTTGCTGATTCTGTTGTGCAATTTTCTGCTCATTTTCAAGCATAGGAGTTGGATCAGGTAGCTGTGATTCTTGCTGGATCAAGACGGGCTGCTCATCCAAACTCGAGTGTTCTGCTTTTGCAATACTGTCTTCATCTTTCATTAAAAGAAGCATCAGTGCTAAACCACTGAAGAAGATCATTGCAATACCGATGATCATATTTTTATTGTTATTCAGCATTTCGCGTTTATCCTAAAAATTCATATTAAAACAGCAGAGAGATTCTCTACTGTTTTAATACTTTTATTTTTATGGGGTAGACCAGTCTTTAGGTGCATAACCAATACGAACCCGTTGCGGATGATTGCCTACAGGCACGCTCAACACTTTATTGCCTGTAGCAAAATCAATCACTGTCACTACATCTGTTTCACTTTCAGAAATGACACAGTTTTTGCCATCTGGGCTTAGGGTAGCCCAATATGGTTTACCGGCTGGAATTAAAGGACCGGCTGTTAAGGTTTTACGATTCACAATAGTGGCGTAATTATCCATTGTCCCTGCAACACAGAGTTTTTCACCATCGCCACTAATTGAAAGTCCGTGGTGGCGGGAATCATTGACCCATTTGGTACGATCACTTGGAATCGTACTGCTGCCTGGCAGCTGACCGATACGGGTAATTTTGTCCTGATTTAGGTCATATTCAATCAGACCATTAAAAAAAGAGACCTGCGCATAGATTTTGCTTTCATCCTTACTCAGGACCATTGGACGAACTGAATTGGACAAATCTTTACGCCCAAATTTATCTAAAGCTGGCCGGAAATCAATTTTCTTTAAAACCTTAAAAGTATTTGCATCGGCAATAGTGATAAAACGTTTACCCTTAGTAAAGTCCTGCCATTGGGCATCCATGGATGTTTCGACATTACCGATTGCAGAATTCAGGATTTTATTTCCACCATTAAAGTAGATATTTTCATGGGGTTTATCCCCTGTCGCGAAGCGTCCTAATTCTTTGCCCGTATTGATATCCAGGACATGTACCACATTGCCCGACGATGCAGAAACAGCCACGTGCTGTCCATCCGGTGAAACTGCCATATGGTCTGCCCGGAAGCCTTCGACTGGTGTACGCCAGTTAATTTTGCCAGTTTTAATATTAATTGATACCACATCGGCGAAACTTGGACGTGAAGCCACAACAGACTGACCGTCTGGTGTGGAGTACATATCTTCTACCAGCTGATCATTACCTTCCCCTGCCGTCGCCTGGATATAGGTATAAGCAATCAATTTGATTGGATTAAGATGGATCTCAAGTAAGCGCTCTTTGCGATCCGGAATCATATTAATCACTCCGACTTTACCAAAATCACCTGACGGACGGATCACCGTGACTGTACCATCCCAGTTATTACCGACAAAAAAAACCTGTTGTGTATTCGGTGGTGCGGGCAAGTTAGGCACTGCAGCATAGCTTAATCCTGCCAGCATGCTACCGAGACCAAAAAATAGTTGTGTAAACCGTGTTAATGGCTTGATTTTCTTATTCATATCATTCAATCCTGAATTGTTTTTTATATTATTCTTAAGTTGAGTTTTAGCTCTTCAACCAGGGCAAAACTTCAAGCTGTTCCAATATACAAAGGTATTTGGATTGTTGGGGAAGTTTCCGATAAATAAATTAATTCTATGTATATTAATAAAATATTTTTCAATACCCGAATAGCTGTGAAAATTTTTAGTCATCACCTGCTTTTACTCAAAATTTATTTTCTTTAGGTCTTCTTTTTTACTTTTTTCTTTTCCTGCCTTAGACTTATGCTCAGCACCATCTAAAGTTCAGATAATTTATGTATACGACCGTTCAGGAACTTCGAAAAAAAATCCGCCAAGCCCGTCGTCGCATTTCCCGATTTGAACAAAAAAAATCTGCCCAGCAGGTGCTAAATCTGCTTAGATCAAATTCTCAATTTATTCACTCACAGCATGTCGGTCTTTACTTAGATGCTTTTGGTGAAATTCGCACTCAGCAAATTATTGAATATTGTTTCTCTGTCGATAAAAAAGTCTATTTGCCAGTGATCTGTAACATGAATCAGCGATTAGAATGGGTACGGATTAACAAACACCTATACCGAAACAAGCGTTTTTTCCATCATCGTTTAGGCATGCGTGAACCTATGCAAAGTCGTGGTTTGCATGTATCAAAACTTGATTTATTAATTATGCCGTTATTGATCTGTGACTATCGAGGCACCCGGATCGGAATGGGTGGTGGGTATTATGACCGTACCTTGGTAACAGCGTATAAAAAACCCTATCGTCTTGGTTTGGCACATGATTTACAGCTTGTAGAAACATCATTACCCCGGGAAAAATGGGATCAGCCTTTAGATGCACTTTTAACTCCTACACGCTTGCTACATTTTAAGCGTTTGTAAATCAATTCATTGACTAAGTTACTTTTAAATCAAATAATTAGTCAATAATTATACAATTTCATCTGAACGGCCCTTGTAATTTTAAAAATACCCATCACTATAAAATACATGGCAACATCGTTGTCACTCATTAGGAGTGCCCATGTCTGAAATTATTATGAATGAAGAAAGCTTTGAGCCTCAGGTTCCAAGTGTATTACCACTTTTAGCGTTACGTGATGTAGTGGTATATCCACACATGCAAATTGCGCTATTTGTCGGTCGTGAAAAATCGATCAATGCAGTTGATGTGGCTCGTAACAGTGACAATCTGGTATTTGTGGTTGCGCAAAAAGATTCGCTTACAGAAGAAATTGATCACGACAACTTATATCAATACGGTACTGTCGCGAAGATTGTGCAGGTTGTGAATCATGAAAATGATGAAAACTGTATCAAGGTACTCATCGAAGGCCTTTATCGTGCCAAATTAACTAAAATCATTGATGACACTGATTATCTGACTGCTGAACATGAGCTTAGTCCGATCACTGTCAATATGGACAATGACACTCAGGATACCCGTGTAGAGGAACTGCGTGCGTTATTTGCCCAGTATGCAGAAGCGAAGTTACGTAATGCACGTGAACTGATTGCAGCTGCAAATAAAATTGAAGACTTGCTTCAGTTATTGTTCTTCGTGGCAACTCGTGTGCCGCTGAACATCGAAATCAAGCAAAAATTCCTTGAGCACGATGAGTTTGAAGCGCATCTGACTGAACTCATGACTTATTTACTGCAACAGTCTGAAGAACAGCAGATTGAGCAAACCCTGCATGATTCAGTCAAACGCCAAATGGAAAAGAATCAGCGTGAATATTTCCTGAATGAAAAAATGAAGGTGATTCAACGCGAACTTTCTGACCTGAATGGTGGTGCAGAAGATGATGTCGCTGAGATTGAAAAACGTCTGGCTGAAGCAGACCTGCCTGAGCACGTACGTAAAAAAGCGGAAGCTGAGTTCCGCAAGCTGAAAGCAATGCAACATGCATCAAGTGAAGCTGCGGTTGTTCGCAACTATCTTGAAGTGATCCTAGATACACCTTGGAACAAAGCGAGCAAAGTCAGTATTAACCTGAACAAGGCTCAGGAAATTCTGGATGCTGATCATTATGGTCTGGATGATGTCAAAGATCGTATTGTGGAATATCTGGCAGTTCAGTCACGTGTGAAAAAACTGCGTGGCCCGATTCTATGTCTGGTAGGTCCTCCGGGTGTAGGTAAAACCTCTCTGGGTGAATCTGTTGCCAAAGCAACTGGTCGTGAATTCGTGCGTATGGCGCTAGGTGGTGTACGTGATGAAGCTGAGATCCGTGGTCACCGTCGTACTTATATCGGTGCGATGCCAGGTAAAATTGTGCAGTCTTTAACCAAAGTTGGTGTAAAAAACCCACTGTTCTTGCTTGATGAAATCGACAAGATGGCTCAGGACTACCGTGGTGACCCTGCTTCTGCCCTGCTTGAAGTACTGGATCCATCACAAAACAGCAAGTTCAACGATCACTACCTGGATCTGGATCTGGATCTGTCTGAAGTGATGTTCATCTGTACTGCAAACAGCATGAATATTCCGGAAGCTTTGCTTGACCGTATGGAAGTGATTCGTCTTCCAGGTTATACCGAAGATGAAAAAGTCAATATTGCTGAACGCTACCTTGTTCCGAAAGCAATCAAGAATAATGGTTTGCGCAGCAAAGAATTGACCATTCATGAAGAGGCAATTCGCGACATCGTACAGCGTTATACCCGCGAAGCTGGTGTGCGTAGCCTGGAACGTGAAGTTTCTAAAATTGCCCGTAAGGTAGTTAAAGAAGCGGTGAGCAAGAAAGCGAAAAATCTTCAGCTTGAAGTGAATTCGAACAACTTGCCAGAGTACCTGGGTCCTCACAAATTCGATTTCGGCATGGCTGAAGAAGAACCAGAAGTGGGTCGCGTAAATGGTCTGGCTTGGACTTCGGTTGGTGGTGAGTTACTGACAATTGAAGTAGCAGCGGTTCCGGGTAAAGGTAAATTCATTACTACCGGTTCTCTCGGTGATGTGATGAAAGAATCGATTACCGCCGCGATGACCGTAGTACGTACGCGTGCAGCTGAACTGGGTATCGAAGCTTCTCGTTTTGAAGAAACTGATGTACACGTACATTTACCTGAAGGTGCGACACCGAAAGATGGTCCATCTGCTGGTCTGGCACTAACCACTGCTCTCGTGTCTGCATTCACAGGTATTACGATTCGTCCTGATATCGCGATGACCGGTGAAACCAGCTTACGTGGTCGTGCGATGCGTATCGGTGGTCTGAAGGAAAAACTGCTTGCTGCTCACCGTGGTGGGATCAAGCTGGTATTCATTCCGCAAGACAACGTACGTGACCTAGCTGAAATTCCTGAAAATGTGAAAGAAGGTCTGGAAATCAAAGCCGTGAAATCAATCGATGAGATTTTACCATTGGCACTTACCTCTATGCCGAAAGCATTGGTAAAAACCCCAATTGTAAAAGCGACTGATGAAGCTAAAGCCGCACGTCACTAAGTGATCTGCTCATAAAAGACCCTGCTCCGGCAGGGTTTTTTATTATCTCTACCTAAATTTTATGGACTTAGAACGGTTTGCATCAATCCGTCTACCACATAAGTCATTTTTTTCAGATCCAGTTTATCTAGAGTGTCCTGCTCAGTGTTGTAATAAGGATAACGGTAATGAGCCGTGTCACTGATCAGTACAGTTGGAAAATTCTGCTTGGCATAACTGAGATAGCCCGAATAATCCAGTCCCTGCATAAAAGTAGGAATAATAAAACGTTCACACTCTAAACGCTGACGTGTCTGCATAGCTTCGCAAAATCTTCCTGTAAGTCCTACTGAACTTAGATGTCCAATACTGGCAATATAATTGGCATGCCGAGGATAAAACCATTTTAGAGTTGCCGGATAGCTCTGTACCAGATTTTCATCGTAGTAACCAATAGAGTCCAGTACAAAGACGCCACGTATTTTCTGCTTTTGCTTTCTCAATGACTTGGCATGGATCGCACTGCCCATATGCTCTGTGTTGAGATACGGCGGTTCTTCCAGACCATAGAAAACAAACTCGATATTATTTTTCAGTTTATTTTTTTGCAGGGCCAACAATCGTGCAGCTTCCACCACTCCTACGACGCCAGAAGCATTATTATTCGCACCGAGATGATTGGCAAAAACATCATAGTGAGCACCAATAACGATTTTATCTTTGGCTTTTACATTGAGCTGGCAAACCAGATTGCGATAGCCCTGACTATTCACAATATAGCTTTGAAATTGACACGGGATACCAAAGCGTCGCATTTGCTCTTTCAACCAACCGGATACCCGGTTCAGTTCAGCCGTATTCTTGTGATTTCTAAATTCATCCACATTCAGGATCTGGCTAAAGTAAAGCTCGAGATTTTTGACTTGAGCATTTCTGGCTGGATTGGCCCAGGCCCAACTCGGGAAGATTAAAGACAGACTGATCAGCAAACCCAGATAACTTTTTCTTAAAATGGCTACAATCCGCATTTGTTATTATTTCCATGACATGATCAAGCAGAAACTTGAACTCTGGATATTTATGCAGCAGTGCTTTTTCTAATTCAATTTCAATTTGTTTCTATACTCAACTTCATGTTGTTTCATCGTTATAATGAGCACTTCTGAACTACACGATGTCTGTATGAAAATCCGTATTCTGACCATTGGTCAAAAAATGCCAGCTTGGGTACTCACTGGTTTTGAAGATTATTTCAAGCGCATACAGCCATTTGTTCAAACACAAATCATTGAATTGCCGATGGCGAAACGTGGCAAGAATGATTCAGAAGCCGACATCCTGAAATATCGTAATATCGAAGGCGATAGTATCCTGAATGCATTAAAGTCAAATGAAACCCTGATCGCACTGGAAGTCGGCGGTCGTGAATTCAGTACCGAAAAACTGGCTGAAACCATGAAAGGCTGGATGCTGGAAGGTAATGATGTGGCTTTAGCCATTGGTGGGCCGGATGGTCATTCTGAAGCGGTACGTAAGGCAGCTGCATGGCACTGGTCACTATCCAAATTGACCTTGCCGCATCCTCTAGTTCGTGTCATGCTGATTGAACAGTTGTACCGTGCCATGAGCATTAATCATAATCACCCTTATCACCGTGCGGGTTAAGATGAAAATTGGCTATTGTTCTATTTCCGCAATGAATTGTTGAACAATCCCCCCTCCTTACTTCGCTTGCTTTCATGCATTATTGAAGACATCTTCCAGATGTGGCTTGAACTATGAACTTACAAACGCTTCCCGGCCTGTTTATCTCCCATGGCTCTCCAATGCTTGCCCTGAATCCTGAACAGGTAGGTCCAGCACTGGAGCGTTTAAGTGTCAATTTGCCACGTCCAGAGGCAATCATTGTAATGTCTGCCCACTGGGAAAGTAATGCACTGGAAGTAAATACCGGTATTCGTCCAGAAACCTGGCATGATTTCCGTGGCTTCCCGCCTCAACTATATCAACTAAGTTATCCTGCGCCGGGTCAACCGGAACTGGCTGAACAGATTCTCGGCTTGCTGTCTGAAGCTGGCTTTAGCGCCTATGCCAATAATTCACGCCCGCGTGATCATGGCGTGTGGATGCCGCTACTACACATGTATCCGGATGCAGATATTCCAGTGGTAGAAATTTCCCTGCCCATCAACCTGACTGCACAAGACATTTATAAAATTGGTCAAACGCTGGCACCCCTGCGTGAACAGCAGGTCCTACTGATTGGTTCAGGCAGTATCACGCATAACCTGCGAGAGCTGGATCGTAGTGGACAATCCAATGTTGTTCCAGAATGGGCCTCGACCTTCCGCAATTATGTGGTAAGCAAACTCGCTCATAGTGACTATGAAGCCGTATTGGATTGGCCAAGTATTCCTTACCTGGAACGTAATCACCCGACCCTGGAACACTTTGCCCCGATTTTTTTTGCAATGGGAACTGGTACCCGTTTCAGTCTGGTGCATAGCAGCTTTAGCATGGGTTCACTGGGTATGGATATCTATCGTTTTGATTAGGATTTAAAGGCTCTATCTGAGCCTTTTTTCTTAGGCCTAAGAAAATCTTCCTGTCTTATTTTACTCATCATGCAATTTTCATGGATACATTTTGCTACCTAAAGCTTCAGAATGTATCCATATTTTTTAAAAATGAATCGTTTAAGCTTAAGTCTGATTTATTTGCTTCATGACTATTCAATCAATGAAATTAAAATACTTATTTATTGCATTATTCCCTTTAACCCTTGCAGCTTGTCAGTCCAATGATGTCCAAAAAGTAGGAGATCTTGCCGTGTCCGTATTACAGCAACAAAATGCCGCCAATACTTTGAGTGCTTATGAATGGCACATTGATACCGGTGCAAAAGAACATATGGTACTGAGCTTCCATGATGAGAATCGTTTTAGTGTCACTACCAGCTGCAATAGCTTGGGTGGTAGCTGGAAAATCTCTGAGGGTCAGCTGGAAACTGGTACCTTAATCTCAACCATGAAAGCTTGTGATACCAATGCCATGCAACAGGAAAAGCTGGCAGGCGAAATTTTTAATGATGCCCGTATTCCATTTAGCTTAAATACCAGTGATGCTCAAAATCCGGTTTTGACTCTGACCGTAAACGGAAAGGCTTACGTCTTCACAGGGAAGATGACGCCAGAAGCCCGTTATAATGGTCAGGCTGATATTATTTTCTTGGAAATTTCTCCTGAAACCAAAGCTTGTACCGGTGTAGCACAGCAAACCTGTCTTCAGGTGCGCGAAGTCAAATACAATGAGCAGGGCTTAAAAACTCAGGTCGATAAAGATTGGAACCTGTTCTATGACCAAATCGAAGGCTTCCAGCATACGCCAAATGAGCGTCAGGTAATTCGCATAAAACGCTTTGAAATCAAGAACCCGGCAGCAGATCAGTCTAAATATGCCTATATATTTGATATGGCCGTCGAGCGTGAAGCAGTAAAAGGCTCGCTATAAAATATTTTTATGACAGAGACAAAAAAACCGAGGCTATGACCTCGGTTTTTTTTAAAGCTTAAACTAAGTCAGACTTAGAATACGCCTTGAGCAAGCATTGCATCAGCAACTTTTACGAAGCCCGCAATGTTTGCACCGTCAACATAGTTCACAGTACCGTCTTCTTTAGTACCGAATTTCACACAGTTACGGTGAATTTCTTTCATGATTGCATGAAGACGTTCATCAACTTCTTCGAAAGTCCAGCCAAGACGCAATGCGTTTTGAGACATTTCAAGACCAGAAGTTGCTACACCACCTGCATTCGATGCTTTACCTGGAGCGTAAAGGATTTTCGCTTCAACGAATTTCTCTACAGCACCTAAAGTAGATGGCATGTTTGCACCTTCAGCAACACAGATTGCACCGTTTGCAAGAAGTTTAGCAGCATCATCAGCATCTAGTTCGTTTTGAGTTGCACATGGAAGCGCGATATCACACTTAATACCCCAAGGACGTTGACCTTCAAGGTATTCGAAACCGTGTTTAGACGCGAACTCAGAGATACGACCACGTTTAACGTTTTTCAGTTCCATCACTTCAGCAAGAAGTTCATCAGTGAAACCGTCTTTAACATAAACAGTTCCCGCAGAGTCAGATAGAGAAACGACCTTAGCACCTAAGAACATTGCTTTTTCAGCAGCGTACTGCGCAACGTTACCCGAACCAGAAATGGTCACGACTTTATCTTTGAAGCTATCGCCACGAGTTTTCAGCATTTCCTCAGCGAAATACACAGTACCGTAACCAGTTGCTTCAGGACGAGCCAATGAACCACCGAAAGACAAGCCTTTACCAGTGAATACGCATGAAGTGTCATTGCTGAGCTTCTTCATCATACCCGCCATATAACCTACTTCACGGCCGCCTACACCAATGTCACCCGCAGGGATATCAGTATTAGAACCAAGGTGACGGTAAAGCTCGATAATTAACGCTTGGCAGAAACGCATGATTTCGCCTTCTGACTTGCCTTTAGGATCAAAGTCAGAACCACCTTTACCACCGCCCATAGGCAAAGTAGTCAAAGCATTTTTAAACGTTTGTTCAAAGCCCAGGAATTTCAGGATTGAAAGGTTCACAGATGGGTGGAAACGCATACCACCTTTAAATGGACCAATCGCTGAGTTGTACTGTACGCGGAACGCACGGTTTACTTGAGTTTGACCTTGGTCATCTACCCAAGAAACGCGGAACTGGATCGCACGCTCTGGTTCAACTAGACGTTCTAGTAAACCGTGAGCTGCATATTGTGGGTTCTTTTGAATGAACGGCCACAAGCTTGTCATCACTTCTTCTACAGCTTGAAGAAATTCTGGTTGATGTGCATCACGTGTTTTAACGTAATCTAGGAACTCATTAAGTGTGTTGTATTTCAACGCTTAATCCTCAGCAGAAAATGGATCAAAATTGGTCAAATTTACAATCAATGTTAAATTTTGGCGCAAAATATTAAATATCTTTTGTAACCAATCCACAATAGTTTTTTTGAAAAAATATGAAAATTAATTTTATAACAGTTATTTATATTTATTATGAATTAAATTTTTGGATAGCAAAATATGAGTGGAATCAAAGTCTAAATTCTTATTTATGCATGATAATAATGCATATTGGTTACCTTAATTGTGCACAAACAAGCCGATCAAAATATGCTAAAATTTGTAATTCTGACATATTTTGTTTCACCTCCTGAAATGCTCACTGTGAGCGGCTTTGAAATATCATGAATTCGCAGATTTCCCTCATCCAATCCATTGATGCGTTATTGCCACAGACCCAATGCGGTTTGTGTGGTCATCGTGATGGCTGCCTACCCTATGCTCAGTCCATTGCCGAGGGAGAAGAAGCTAACAAATGTGTACCCGGTGGACAGCCGGTGGCAGATGCCCTCGCCAGATTGTTAAATCGTCCTAAACTTAGTGCTGAGCCAAGTGTCTGGCCCATTCAGGCTGATGGGCGTCCTCAGCGCATGAAAGCAGTGATTCGTGAAGATGAATGCATTGGCTGTACCAAATGCATTAGTGCCTGCCCGGTCGATGCCATTATTGGCTCAGGCAAACTGATGCATACGGTACTGACAGATTTGTGTACTGGCTGCGAACTGTGTATTCCACCCTGCCCGGTCGACTGTATTGATCTAGTAGAAGATACCCATCCACTCATGTCAGAGGAACAGCATGTGCAGGAACAGAATGATCTGCGCCAACGTTACTATGCACATATCCAACGTGAGGAAAAACGCCGCATTGACCGTAAAGGTCCTGTGGTACGTGCTGAAATCAATACCGAACTATTTGCCGAGTTCTCTGCACAAAGTCGAAATGTACCCGTGATTGAAATGGTGGAAAAGCCAAATGAGGATGGATTGATCCGGGACGCCAAAACTACGATTGAACTGGCCAAACTGCGTACCCAGATCAAAAAGCTCGAAAAACAGCTGTCTGTACGCGAAGATACAGGTAAACGCACCCAGCTTGCCGAACTAATGCAGCAATTACAGGATTTACAGGGATAAAATGATGACAAGCATGAGCGGCAAACCTGTAAAGAACATGACCAAGAAACAGATTCAAACTTTTTTTGAACGCTTACGTGAACAACGTCCGAATCCAAAAACTGAACTGAATTATTCTAATCCTTTTGAATTACTGGTCGCAGTGACACTCTCGGCACAAGCAACTGATGTCAGCGTCAACAAGGCGACTGACAAGCTATTTCCTGTTGCAAATACGCCAGAAGCGATTTATGCCCTTGGCGTGGATGGGCTGAAGGAATATATCAAAACCATCGGGCTATATAACTCCAAGGCAGAAAACGTGATTAAAGCCTGTGAGATGCTGATCAAGAAACATAACAGCGTGGTACCGGATAATCGTGCTGATCTGGAAGCTTTACCGGGCGTAGGTCGTAAAACTGCAAATGTGGTACTGAATACCGCCTTTGGTCAACCGACGATGGCAGTCGATACCCATATTTTTCGAGTGGGTAACCGCACTGGCCTGGCTGTGGGTAAAAATGTGCTTGAGGTTGAACATCGTCTGATCAAAGTCATTCCCAAAGAATTTATTATTGATTCGCATCATTGGCTAATTTTGCATGGGCGTTATTGCTGTATTGCACGCAAACCAAAATGTCATGAATGTGTGGTCGCTGATGTCTGTAACTGGCCGGACCGTTTCGACTTTGGCGCATTAAAACCAATTGCAGTTAAAAATATTGACTGATCCCTTAAATAAAAAAGCTGAACTCTGGTTCAGCTTTTTTTGTCTCGTTCAGCAGATAAGAATGCTTATTTTTGCTTTTCCTCTAACTGCTGTTGCATTTTTTTGCGCTGCTCTAATTCAGCCTGTAATTTCGGGTGCAATTGTCGCTCTGGGGTTTTGTCCCTATTTTCGATTTTTTCCTGTTTCTGCACTTTGTTTAGCATTCGGTAGCTCATGACCAGAAGGCCTGCTAGAACAACCAAGAACACCACCATGAGCAATAACAAACCAATTTTCACAGTCGCAATTCCTTTAAAGATGCAGAAATAAAAAGAGCCCTAATATGACTTAGGGCTCCCTGAATGTCAAAATTATCGTGAAATGATTATTTTGACTGATCCAGAATCGCGAACAGATCCGCTTGAACTTGTTCAATTGGACGTAGACCGTTCAATTTGTCATAAGTTGGTGCATTTTCACCTGATGCAGCACGGCCTTGATAGAAGCCAACCAGCTGTTCAGTTTCAGTATGGTAAGAACCTAAACGTTTACGAATGGTTTCTTCCTGGTCATCAGGACGTTGAACCAGATCTTCACCAGTTTCATCATCTTTACCTTCCACTTTTGGTGGGTTGTAAACAATGTGGTAAACACGACCAGAAGCCGGGTGCTGACGGCGGCCAGAAAGACGTTGCACGATTTCTTCGTCCGGTACATCAATTTCAATCACGTGATCGATGTTGATGCCTTCGTTTTCAAGCGCTTCAGCTTGTGGAATAGTACGCGGGAAGCCATCAAAGATGCAGCCATTTACACAGTCAGGCTGTGCAATACGTTCTTTAACCAGACCGATGATCAACTCATCAGAAACCAAACCGCCATTATCCATGACGCTTTTAGCTTTTAAACCTAATTCAGTTCCTTCACGAATTGCAGCACGGAGCATATCACCGGTTGAAATTTGTGGGATATTGTAGCGCTTACAGATCAACTGAGCTTGTGTACCTTTACCTGCTCCAGGTGGTCCGAGTAAGATAATGCGCATATATAAACATCCTCATTTTTTAACAATGTATAGGACACCAAATGTCTGGACATCCCCAAAGGTATCCAGCATTTCAGCGTCTCGTTATAAGAAAGCCACAAACAAATGGATTAAACCCGCGACAAAACCGGTTACCCCACCCAATACAATCAGAATCCACTCATCTTCCTGAAACGCAGGTCGTAAAAGATTCTGAAACTCCTTCGGTGTTAACTCGCGTATGCGGTCTCTAAACATTTGATAGATTTTCTGTGCACGGCTCGCATTAAACGCAGGGTCGCATACAGGCACCATCGTAATTTCAATTGAGCGATCGATCAAGTCTGTCTTGAGTTTTGCATACTCTCTTGGTCCTAAGGATAGCTGTAAAGAGGTGCGAACCAATGGAGTTTCCATAATTTCGTTAATGTGACGCTTGACGATCCGGCGGGTTTTTTCTTTCTTACCACCATACATCATTTCTGTCATGATCGATTTTAACGTAATCAGATCTTCTGTCACTACACTTGCGAAGACGTCAGAGACTTCTTCCTGACGTTTCATAAAAGCACCTTGTATGTTATAGGTGCCAATACGTGGAATAACCGGTTTGATCCATGGAAACTTGCGGCTCTGCGTGCGGGTGAAGAACTGCGGGTATTTCACATAGTGTGGTTCTATCGGATTGAAGACCATCCAGATGGCAATCCAGTTGGTCAGGAAACCCCAAATTGCTGCCCAGAATGGTACAGTCCAGTGCCAAGGCACCACGAACCATACGATCATCTGGAACAGACCAAAGAACATACCAATTAAAGCACTGATATGCCAGATAAAGTTAATTTCTTTCTGTCCAACCTTCAGGAACATGCGTACCATCAGACGGCGATCACCCTCCATTTGACTGACCACCATGTCACGCATATCCACAAGTGACTCGACGTTCATGGTCAGCTCAGTCACTAATTCGCGCAACACATCCGGCAACTGCTTGTGTGCCTGAGAATAAATACGGCGCTTGATGGAATACGGCAAGTTTTCCCACAAAACTGCATTACGGTCGATCATGACCTCATCAATCAGATGTTCAAGTTCGAAACCGACCTGTTCACCGATGATGCGTGCCATATCATCCGGGTCCATCGCCTGTAGAAATTCCTGGATCGATCCTAGTTTAGACAAGGTATTGTCTGTGATAATTCCTGAAATTCTTCCTGCTTTGCGTGGCACAATGCCCTGCCAGCCGACAGGCAATGGACCAATATGGAATCCCCAGAACGTGATTGGATAGAACACCATTTTCAGGGCCATCCATACGTGTGCCCAGGTAACGAATGCAGTGACAGGAATGATACTGAGCACAGCCCAGAAATCTGGACGCATCAGAAAGGCTTGCCACAACTCGTTAACGTACTCAAGCATGTATAACTTCCATATTTAATTCTTTGTTCACAGAATACAATTTTCTTATCAAGTCGAATATTTTCTCTATAAACCGATACTTAAAGTATAGGAGAATTGTAGTTGAGGTTCGATTTCGGCCACAACATGTCCACTTCGGCTTTTCATTTCTTCACCAGCACCGATTCCGACACTGAAGGTACTGATCCGTTCTGAACTCAGCATGACATAGGATAAATCCATCCCGCCCCCCAGACGTGCTTCATATTCTCCATCTACTTTCTTACTCTGGATATGTCCGGCATAAGCCCCGACATAATACCCATTTTTATCTTTTCCTGTGAGGTGTGCCGGGTACCGAAAGCCAACTTGTGCACCAAATGGCTTGTCATCGTCCAGAAAAACACCACCTTTGACATATGCGATCCCATACGGATTCACCCACTCAGTATTCAGGTGAATCATATTCCGGGTAAATCCAGCCCCCACATTCCAGGTACTTGCCTGACTATCGCTCAGTTTTGCTTCAGATCTATACGTAGAATCATCTGCATAAGCCATATTTGCGATGAAAGCAAATGCCAGCAAAGGGTATAATTTATTCATTCCTTTTCACCAATATCCTTGATTCATTATAGTTTTAAGGTATCGTCCTTTTTTTATTCAATTTGGACTTTAGCAGAATTATCAACACAGTTGTATACAACTGTAGACAATTTTAATGTCTGCAAAGTCAACGTTTAGCAGATGGGCAACCCACTCGTATTTCAATATCCAAACTAGGTCAGTTGGGTTAGAATAACGCACTTTCATTCCTATCCGTGTTCAGGTCTAAGTCGATCTCGTATGAAGCAGCATTTTCCATTAAAAAATGTACAGCAAGAAAAACGCATTTATCGCAATCGTGTGTTTTTCTCGATTGGCTTGGTCATCATCTGCATGCTGCTACTAATCAGCCGCTATGCCTATTTGCAGATTGTCAGCTTCGATGAGTTCAACACGGCTTCTGACCAGAACCGTATCCGCCTGCAACCACTTGCGCCTGCACGTGGTTATATCTATGACCGTAACGGCGTCCTTTTGGCAGATAACTATCCGGTATTTACCGCGACCTTAAGTCGTGCCGATGTTGAGGATATTGATGATACGATTAAGCGCCTGATCCCGATTCTGGAACTGAACGAAGAAGATATCGAGCGTTTTAATAGCCGGATTAAAACCGCAAAAAAAACAGAACGTGTTTCTATCAAACTGAATCTGACCGAAACCGATATTGCCCGCTTTAGTGAAATTAAGCACCTGTTCCCCGGTGTAAAAATTGATACCCAGATGACCCGCTACTATCCACATGGTGAATTGTTTGCACATGTGATTGGTTACGTGGGCCGTATCAATGACAAAGAATTAAAAAGTATTGATAAGGACCTTTACGCGGGTACCAACCTGATCGGGAAAATCGGGGTCGAAAAATCCTATGAAGAGCTGCTCCACGGTGTTCCAGGAAATGAATCAGTCGAAGCAGATGCACATGGTAATGTGCTGCGTCATCTTGGACGTAAGGATCCGGTACGCGGGAATGACCTGTTTTTATCTTTAGATTATGGCCTGCAAATGGTTGCTTCCGAGCAACTGGCGGGACGTCGTGGCGCCATTGTTGCCATGGATCCAGGTACAGGGGAAATTTTAGCACTGGTTTCTAGCCCAAGTTTCAACCCGAACCTGTTTGTAACCGGAATCAGCACCAAAGATTATTCTTACTTGCGTGATAACCTTGATCAGCCACTGTATAACCGGGCGGTGCAAGGAACTTATCCTCCTGGTTCGACCATTAAACCGATGTTTGGCCTGGGTGGCCTTCATTATGGCCTGGTCGATTGGGATACAGCGATTTCCGATCCCGGCTATTTCACTTTGCCGGGTGATAGTCACCGTTTCCGCGACCATAAGAAAACTGGCCATGGTACTGTAAATCTGCATAAAGCTCAGGTGGTTTCCTGCGATACCTATTTCTATGTCATGTCCTATCGTATGGGCATTGAACAGATGAATGGATGGATGCGTCAGTTTGGTTTTGGTGAAAAAACAGGTGTCGATCTGCCAAGTGAAAGCTCTGGTCTATACCCAAGTCCTGAATGGAAAATGCGTACCCGCAACTCTAAATGGTCACGTGGTGAAACGATTTCGGTGAGTATTGGTCAGGGTGCCTTTACAGCAACGCCATTGCAGTTAGCGATGGCAACAGCAATTACTGCCAATCATGGCAATAAAGTCGTACCGCATGTCTTGCGTGAAAGCCGTGGCGCCAAAGCATTTAAAGTCCATAATGGCACCCATGGCAAGATCGATTTTAATGGTAAAGAAGAAGACTGGTTCAAAATGCGCGATGCCATGGTTGATGTGATTCAGTCGGGTACGGGTCGCGGTATTAAAGGCGGCCTGCAATATAGTATTGCCGGTAAAACTGGCACAGCACAGGTAAAAAGTATTGCCCAGGGTAAACGTTACAATGAAGCCTTGCTGACTGATCGCCAGCTTGACCATGGTCTGTTTGTCGGTTTTGCTCCTGCAGAAAAGCCTGAAATTGCCATTGCAGTCATTCTGGAGAATGGCCGCGGCGGTAGTGCCGCCACTGCACTCGCTCGTCCTATTTTTGATTACTGGTTACTGCATAAAGATAAGAATCCGGTACGCCCACTCAATCATCAATTAAGTGGGGGACTGATGACTGCCGGTATTAAACCTGGCGAGCTACCAAGTGGTGCAAGTATGCTTAGCCCTGATGCTGCGGCAACACCTAACAACACGGATGCACCACAAACTTCCTCAAACGCAACATCGAATACATCTCGTTCGAGCTCATCTGCAAACTCTGCACCAGCTGTAGAAGGAGATTAATATATGAAAAATCAGTTACGAATTATTGGTGGTGACTGGAAACGCCGTCAGCTAGCCTTTGCCAGTATTGACGGTTTACGTCCCACCCCAGACCGTGTCCGTGAAACCCTGTTTAACTGGCTGATGTGGGATGTACAGAATGCCAAGGTGCTGGATATCTGTGCCGGTTCTGGTGCTTTGTCCTTTGAAGCACTTTCCCGCGGTGCAACCAGTGTGGTGATGATTGAACCGGATCGTACTCAGGCACAATTTCTGAGCCAGAATCTGGAGCTGCTTCAAGTCACCAAAGCACGTGCACAACTGAAAGTAACCACGGCGCAGCAGGCTTTGCAAACATTGAAAGATCAATTTGATCTGGTCTTTTTAGACCCGCCTTACAGCTTGGACTTATGGACTTCTCTGGCTGAACTTGCTGATCCGCTAATCAAGCCTGAAGGCCTGATTTATGTCGAAGCAGATCGGGATTTAAATACGTTGCAGCTTCCCTCTTGTTGGCAACTGATTAAAAATACCAAGGCTGGGACAGTACGTGCAGGCTTATATCAGAAAAAGTAAATGAATATTTGCACAATAAATATTAAAAAAGGATTCCTGTATGGAATCCTTTTTTGTGAAATGTAAGTTATAAATAGCTGATCTCTTAACGGCGATCACGCCAGTCACGGTCTTCCCGATCACGTTTCCAATCACGATGATCTCTATCTTTCCAGTCCCGGTCACCATGGTTACGGTCATAATGTCCATTACGGTCTCGATGACCACGATAATCATCATCCCAAGGATCGACCATACAACCGGTTAAAGCCACTGCCAGCACAGATGACAGTAATATCATTTTTTTCATTTTCATCACCTCTTCCTTCCTGCACTCTGCCAGTATCAGGCGATTTCATGGAGAGTACACGCAGCCATTGTTGGTCTCCTGTACCGATTTGTTTGCTTTTTATTCACCATCAAAACAATTCAATTATCTTCAAATAAATTGGTTATCTGAACTTCGACTAAGCTGTGCACAAATACAGCTAAATATTAGCTTGGCTTTTTCAGCAATCTTTTGAATACTGCTGGCTTTAGTTATCTACTAATCAATATGACCTGGCTGTTATTTATTTTAGGCGCAATGATCGCAGGATTTGTACAAGGTCTTACCGGTTTTGCCTTCGCTTTAATTGCCATGTCATTTTGGGTATGGGTACTCAGTCCTCAAGTTGCTGCTCCCCTCCTTGTGTTTGCTTCGATTTGGAGCCATGTTATTTCATTATCGAATGAACAAAAGCATGTTCATTTGTATAAAGCACTTTATTTACCGTATTTAATTGCCGGACTGATCGGCGTTCCGCTCGGCACCTGGTTACTGAATATCATTGAGGCACATACTTTCCGTGTCTTACTGGGTATGTTCCTCATCATCTGGTGTCCACTCATGTTGTTGAATCCTCAGATCCGACTGATTCAACATTCAGGCAAAACTGCAGATGCCAGTATCGGTTTGGTAGGTGGCATTTTAGGTGGCTTGGGGGGATTTTGTGGTTCCGTACCTTCTGCCTGGTTAATGCTCAAACAGCTCCCCAAAGATCAGCAGCGCTATATTTTACGTCATTTTAATTTCGCCATTCAGATGTTTACCTTGGCAGCCTATCTATATCAGGGCAATTTAAATCAGAGTCACTTGCCCTATATGGCTGTACTGATTCTTGCAGTCAGTATTCCCGCTATTTTGGGTGCGCGCCTATTCCATCGCATTTCAGAACTGCACTTTAAGCAAATTGTTCTTGGACTACTTTTCAGTTCAGGATGTTTCCTGCTGCTTAAAGAGTTAATCCATTAAACTGTTCCAAAAAGGCCAAAGCCTTGTCCTACTTTGCTTTCAGCCAGTTTACTGCTAAGGTAACTTGAATGATTTTTCTGTAGAAATGAGCTATGCAAATTCGTGATCAAATTGTGCTTGTGACTGGCGGTGCACGTGGACTTGGCCTGGCAATTAGCCAGCTTCTGATTGAAGAAGGTGCACGTATAGTGGTGAACTATCTTAGTAGTAAAACGCAGGCTGAAGCTTTACAGAAGCAGTATCCCGATCAGGTATTTACCTATCAGGCAGACGTTACTCAAGTAGATCAGGTCAAAGCCCTGTTTACCGCAAGCAAAGCACATTTTGGTGAAGGCATTCATTCGGTTGTGAACAATGCCCTGGTACAGTTTGAATTTAATGGTGATAATCGTCCCAAGGTAGAAGATTTGTCTTGGGAGATGATGTCGCATCAATTCAGTGGTGCTGTTCAGGCTTGCCTCAATACGACTCAGGCGGCGCTAGAAGATATGAAACAGGCACATTTTGGCCGGATTGTGAATATCGGTACCAATCTGGTTCAAAATCCGGTGGTGCCTTATCATGACTATACGACTGCTAAAGCCGCGCTACTGGCATTTACCCGTACTACTGCGCAGGATCTTGGTCAATATGGAATTAATGTAAATATGCTTTCAGGCGGCCTATTACAAACCACAGATGCCAGCAAAGCCACGCCTGATTTTGTGTTTGATCTGATTGCTCAGTCAACGCCATTACGCCGTGTCATTACCCCTGAAGAATTCGCGTCGGCAATCTTGATGTTCCTGTCTCCTTATTCACGCGCTGTCACGGGGCAAAACCTGATTGTAGATGGAGGCTTAGTCAAAGGTTAATCAACCTTGATACATGATCATAGAATCGTTCAATACTGACTCCGATTGTACGATGCCTCACATTTTAACCAACTGTTCAAAAAAAACGGTTTTGAAACTCGAAATACCTTTTAAAATATCGAGACCTTTCAAAACCGTTTGACTTCTCCCTATGAAAGCCTTAGCAGTATTGAGCCTGACTCTGCTACTGACAGCTTGTATGTCACATGATGCCCAAAAAGCCGAACACATTTTAAAACTCTTCCACTGTAAGGGTATTGAACCTTCGCAAATGCAGCATAATAGTGTGACTCAATATTATGAGCATTCTCTGTATAGCTCAAAAAGCAAAGCAGAGGCTTATATAGAACAGTATAAAAATGGCGAGGAATCTTTTGAAATCCCGCTCTCTGAAATCGTGAATCAGCAATATGAACTATACAAATCGGCCTGTCAAAATCTGGGGGGCATTCCAGCCAAAGAAGCATTCTGATCTTTAATGCAATATGAAATAAAATCTTAATGCTAAAAAAACAGGAGTATTCTCCTGTTTTTTCATTTTAACTCGCTTTGTAATATCGCTGATCTACACTAAATTCTTTAGGAAATTTGGCCTGGATGCCTGCATAGAAATCCATGATCTCAGCCATATCTTCCTCAAAATTTCCTGTGGGATGAATGATTTTTCCTACACCTGCCTTCTTTTGTTCATAATCCATATAAGCCAATGCAATCGGGACGCCAGCATTTACCGCAACATAATAAAAACCGGTTTTCCATTGCTCCTGACGGGCACGTGTTCCTTCAGGTGTAACCAACATGACCAGTTCAGGATGCTGCTTAAACAGGTCTGTCATCACCTGAACCATACTTAGACGCGGCTCACCTGCCTGCTTGGGACGGCGATCAATTCCAATTCCACCCATCGCACGCACAAAAGGACCCAATGGGAACTTCATGTAGCTGTCTTTAATGGTAAGACGTACATTGACACCTAATGCCTTCAGCGCTAGCCGTGCATATAATGCATCCCAATTACTGGTATGCGGTGCAGCAATCATGACACATTGGCTCAGGTTTTCAGGCCAGTGATTGTCTGTTTCCCAGCCCATCAATTTAAGTGCTTTTTCAGCTAAATTTTCAAACACAATTCAATCGCAAAATAAATAAAAAATTATGTGATAGTGTACCAATATTAGTGTTTAATTCTCTTTGTAATCGATTGTAAATACATTATTTGATGCACTTTTTATACAATCAACCTCCCAATATTGGGATATTCCTTAATCATTGGCTTCCCTAGACTCAGGTGGACAATTATAAACCACCCATGGGGTCAATGATGAAAAAAACTATACTCGCAGTAATGCTTTCCACCCTTGCATTAACCGCATGTAATGATGATGACGATGACCATCACTCACCAGGAAATGGTGGCAACCCACCTGGAACACAGCAAGGTATCTTGACTGATGGCCCAATTGAAAACGTCCGCTATGAAACATCAAGTGGTGTAAGAGGCTCTACCAATGCGGAAGGTAAATTTAATTATAATACAGGTGATACAATTAGATTCTTTATCGGAAACCTTCAGCTAGGTGAACAGGATGGAGTTCCAGCTCAAGCTCGGATTACTCCGACAGATCTTTATGAGAATGATCCAGACATACCTGGAAATGAAGATGAAGAATTAGAAGAAGCATTAACAATCTTCCTGCAATCGATTGATGCAGATTATATTACACCGCCAACAGGTGCTCCCGCAGATTACAATGCTCATGATAATGGTATTCAAATTACTCAAGATGTCATTAATCGAATTAACACAGCTTTCACCTCTGCAACTACATTCGAGACAGCACTAGAGGATTCTGATAACAGTATAACAACCCTTATTCAGGACCAATTACAGCTTAGCGACGTAACTCCAGTTACTCCTGATGAAGCTGCAGCTAATATTCAAGAAGCTTTCTATAAAGATATTGCTGGCACATGGCAATTAGGCTCTGCAGATAAATCGGATAAAGTCATTTTAGTGGTTTATACCGATGGTAGCTACAAACTAGGTGAAGCCGATGAGGCAGATGATGATGGAGAACCAGGTTATGAACTTGGGAATCTTCAGTGGAACTGGAAAGGTGGGGTTATCACACCTGTGATTGATGAAAATGGTGACACCAATGGATCATGGGGGCTTTCAGATTCAGAAGGTGACGAAGGTTATACCCTAACTTTTGACGGTACAAACTTAGTTCTTACTGAAACTGGTTTGGATGAAGATGATACCTCTACCCTTACACGAGTAGAAAATTCAACCAATGGCCTCGTAGGTACGTGGGAGCTGGATGATACCCATGTACTGGTATTCTTGAACGACGGCTACTACTTCCTGATTGATACTATAGGAGGAGAGGATTGTGGCCCAGAGGGTATTGAATATGGCCAATACACTACTTCGAACAACATCCTCACAGTCACCAATAACTTGTTCGATACAAATGAAAGTTGTGGTCTACATGATAGTCAAACCTCTCCATTCGTTCTTGGAACCTATACAGTTAATGCAACTACCATGACATTAACCCCAACAGGTGAACCTGCTGTCACTTTCACTCGGGCTGATTTCCAGCGTGATCCAGAACCCGCTCCTGAGCCACAGCCAACAACGTAATATCTCTTGGTATAACTTTAAAAAGCCAGGTAATTAACCTGGCTTTTTATGCAATATGCTGAAACTGTAACGTACAGTTCATCAACTTATGTATCAGCTCAATCTGGCTATTCACTTCTAGCTTTTCATAAATCTTTTTCATATAAGTTCTAATGGTTTGAATACTGAGTTGCATCTGTTCAGCAATCTCTTCAGGTTTATAACCATTGATCAGGTATTCACATAATGCGATCTCCCGACATGTCAACTGATAATGCTGCCTTAAATAGCTTTGTGACAAGATATGGTATTGATTTCGGTCCGTCAAAAATATTGCAACTTGATATTGTCTCGATTCTTCAATAGATGTTATTGACTGTTTCGACCAAGGTACGATTGTCAACATGATGCAATGACCTGTTGCATCCTCTACAGCCATTACTCCACCGATTTTACTTATTCCCCCACTTCCCTGCTGTAAAGACCCTCTGATAAGTTGTTCTAGTTGCAGATGATAGGCTCTATTAAGCTTCAGATAATTGTACTGATCTATTTCAATTTCCTGATTCTGCCTCAGCATTTTTTTTGCTTCAATATTGGCAAACTGTATCTCGAAATTCTCAAGTAATAATACAATCCCGACCTTTAGAGCGTTCATGGCCTGATAAGCATTGTACTTATCCTGAATAACTAAACTGAACTGACGATAAATCTGTAGCGCTCGCCTTAAATGAATACTGATACGCTCCAGAAAATCCAGCTGCTCTTTACCATAAGGGGTGGCTTCAGGTGCCCGGTGAATTCCCAGTACCGCCCAACTAAAATCACCACGATCCAGCAATACACCTGCAAGATGTAAAATACCGGTAGGCTTTAAACATTTTTCATAAAAGATATGCTCTTCTGAACCTTTCATGGAAGGATAATGCTGACAATTGATCTGTAAAGCCTCTCCCACTGCAATCTCATTCCATAGCGGCAAGTGCAGCTTCATATCAATGACTTGAATACGTTCATCCCGATAAGCTGCTAGACCTTCATAAGGAATATTATAGGTATGGACAAAGTTGTAAGCTGGGTTGAGCTGATCCATCGCAGTAAAGATGGCTGTCTTACTTTGTGTGTATTCCACTAACTCATGCATAACCTGAGTCCATAACTGAGGATCCAGTGCTGCATCATAGATATGCGCAATAATGTTATTTTCTTTATCCAAATCCATCATTGCCCTCATTATTATTTTTTTAAACCTGTGAAAGCACTATTTATTTGAGATGATAGTGATTTTATTTTTTATTATTTTAGCAATTCCTTTACCTCATCACACGTGCAGAGTGAATTTCACTTAATCAATACATCATTTACAAAGTTGTACTACCCTTATGATTTTTAAATTTTTATGTTGAATATTAGCAAATGCAAAACGGGCATAAAAATGAAAAAGTCTCTCCTTATCGTCGCAATGACCACAATCACGCTAGGTTTAAGTGCCTGTTCTAAAAACCAAGAACCCTCTAGCAATGAAAATATGGATTCAGAAAA
The DNA here is from genome assembly GCF_052044895.1 of Acinetobacter sp. 22323. Taxonomy (NCBI): domain Bacteria; kingdom Pseudomonadati; phylum Pseudomonadota; class Gammaproteobacteria; order Moraxellales; family Moraxellaceae; genus Acinetobacter; species Acinetobacter sp. 22323. Next base: position 31,633 of record NZ_JBQEOL010000011.1, read on the forward strand.
TTCTGCTCAGATGAATACGCCAGCGACATCACGCAGCTTACCTGCAGGCGATACTGCAGAAACTTCTCTTGACTGGGCGGGCGAATACGAAGGAACTTTCCCATGTGCGGATTGTGAAGCCATTAAAGTGGAGCTGGAACTTCATCCTGACAAAACCTATGAGTTGAAAGAAGAGTATGTTTCCGATACCAAAAGCACAGAAACCAAAACCAAAGGAAGTTTTAGCTTTGACCCTAAAATGACTTCAATTATTACGCTGGATGAAAAAGGTGAAAATCGTAAATTCTTTGTCGGTGAAAATTTCTTAGAAGCTCGAGATATTCAAACTGGCGAGAAAATTAACAGTAATCTGAATTACAGATTAATCAAACATTAATATTTTTCAGCTAACCTGAATGAAAAAAATCCCCGCAAATGCGGGGATTTTTTAGATCAATGACCGGTTGATGAATTACATCATGCCGCCCATACCACCCATGCCGCCCATATCAGGCATAGCAGGTTTGTCTTCTGGGATATCAGTGATCATACATTCAGTTGTCAACATTAATGCAGCAACAGAAGCAGCATGCTCAAGCGCAGAACGTGTTACTTTTGCTGGATCAAGAATACCCATTTCAAGCATATCGCCGTATTCGCCAGTTGCAGCGTTGTAACCAAAGTTACCTTGGCCATTTTTCACTGCATTAATCACAACTGAAGGCTCATCACCAGCATTAGATACGATTTGACGAAGTGGCGCTTCAATTGCACGACGAAGAATGCTGATACCTACGTTCTGGTCATCATTTGCACCCTTCACACCGTCAAGTGCAGCTGCAGCACGTACCAGTGCAACACCACCACCCGCAACAACACCTTCTTCAACCGCTGCGCGAGTTGCGTGAAGTGCATCGTCTACACGGTCTTTCTTCTCTTTCATTTCAACTTCAGTTGCAGCACCGATTTTGATAACAGCAACACCGCCAGCCAATTTAGCTACGCGTTCTTGAAGTTTTTCTTTGTCGTATTCAGAAGTAGATTCTTCGATTTGTGCACGGATCTGTTGAACACGGTCAGAGATCTGAGCTGCATTACCAGCGCCATCCACAATCACTGTGTTTTCTTTAGAAACTGTTACTTTGTGCGCAGTACCCAAGTGTTCAAGAGTCGTTTGGTCTAACTGCATACCGATTTCTTCAGAAATCACAGTACCGCCAGTCAGGATCGCGATGTCTTGCAGCATTGCTTTACGACGGTCACCGAAGCCAGGTGCTTTAACAGCACATACTTTAATGATACCGCGCATGTTGTTAACAACCAGAGTTGCAAGCGCTTCGCCTTCAACATCTTCAGCAATGATCAGAAGTGGTTTACCAGTTTTCGCAACTGCTTCCAGTACAGTGATCAATTCACGGATGTTACTGATTTTCTTGTCAACCAATAGGATGTATGGGTTTTCAAGTTCAGCAGTTAGCGTGTCTTGTTTGTTTGCGAAGTATGGAGAGATATAACCACGGTCAAACTGCATACCCTCTACAACGTCAAGTGCATCTTCGAAGCCTGAACCCTCTTCAACAGTGATCACACCCTCTTTACCTACTTTTTCCATTGCTTGCGCAATCAGTTTACCAACAGTAGTGTCAGAGTTAGCAGAGATCGAACCTACTTGCTCAATTGCTTTAGAATCAGAAGCAGGCTGAGCAGTCGCCTTGATTTCAGCAACTAAAGTTTTCACTGCAATATCGATACCGCGTTTCAGATCCATTGGGTTCATACCCGCAGTTACTGACTTGATACCTTCATTTAAGATTGCTTGAGCAAGAACAGTCGCAGTTGTGGTACCGTCACCAGCGATGTCATTGGTTTTTGAAGATACTTCGCGAACAAGTTGAGCACCCATGTTCTCGAACTTGTCTTTTAAAGTAATTTCTTTCGCCACAGTTACACCATCTTTAGTGATATGTGGTGCACCGAAAGAACGGTCGATGACAACGTTACGGCCTTTAGGACCAAGGGTAACTTTTACAGCATCTGCAAGGATGTTCACACCAGCGATCATTTTCGCACGAGCTGAATCACCAAATTTTACGTCTTTAGCTGACATATTTGACTCCGAGTATTTTTAATAGCTTTACAAAATCTGATATGGAATATGTAAGACTGTTTTAGCGAAGATTAACCTTCAAGAACCGCTAAAATGTCAGATTCTTTCATGATAAGTAGTTCTTCCCCGTCTACTTTTACAGTTGTACCTGCATAAGTGCCGAACAATACTTTGTCGCCAACTTTAACGTCTAACGCGCGTACGCCATTGTCAGTGATTTGACCATTACCAACTGCAATAATTTCCCCTTGCGCTGGTTTTTCTGCTGCAGAACCTGGAAGTAAAATACCGCCAGCTGTTTTAGTTTCTTCTTCAACACGACGAATAACAACGCGGTCATGTAATGGACGAATGTTGCTCATTTTTAACTCCATCAGACTAAGTCTTTTTGATTACTGATGACGACTTAGTTATTCCCTGGTCGTCATCAAAACTTTTAGATGTCACTTTTATGGAGATGGAATAAATCGCTTCAAGGGTAAAACTGAAAAAAAATTCATTTTTTTTTATTTTTTTATCATGTGCATATACTTTTGCTGCTTTTTTCTTCAAGGCCAGTCTGAAATTAGAGTATAGCCTTCAGTTTTCAGAATTTTTCATCTTTCTATAAGCTTCTTTAAGAACGTGGTGAAGTATAATAGTGCTTATATTTGAACAGTCAGTAGATACAGCGCTACTCCTCTTTCCTATCTGATAAATAATTTAAAATAAGCAGTGCAAACACCTTAAACTCATCTTCTATATAAAGCTATTTCTTGGAATGACCTAGTTATATAGATAATTTTTCCACATAATGAATACTATTTATATAGTGCTTCAGCCTTGTACAGGATGATCATTTCTATGCCCACATTCGTTGAAGATACTTACCTGGAGAATACTGTTATTGGCTTCATAGAGCTAAGCCTAAAAGATCAAGGTTGACTTTCTAATACCTACCAATCGTAAGTTACTAACCAATTAAAAATTAATCTTAAAGTGGTTTTTCTTAGGCGCTTTAAGAAAGCAGAAATTATAAATTTTATTTTTAAAATCAAAAATTTAAAATCACAATAAGCTATATAGCAAAGTTCAATCATGATCTTAAATAGAAATGACTCCAACATTCTATAACCACAGCCTTTTATGTGATAGAAATTAGATATATATGGTTTATAATAGTTCGGAAAATCATCAGCATTGATTATTTTTCTGGCAAACTGTCTAAATGCTAAACAGATGTCATTCAGTACTATGCAAAATTCAAATTACCCTCATTTATTTAATCAATGATAAGAGTCATTCCTAGAAAAATAATAAGTAAATGTTTTTTATAATTATATTTATTAAAAATATTAACCATAATTAAAATAAATACAAGATTGCTCTGCAATGTTATTTTATATACTACTGTTTTTTAAATACTTATTTAAAATATTGCATTATGTGACAATTTAACTCTAACCCTGCTTTGGTCTTATTTTTTTTGTCATTTTATGCTTTAATACAGCCACTTTTTTTTCATATTTCATCTGGGCGATGTTTTCATCACCCAGACTATACTTTGTACATAGTTTTGTACACTTTTGAGATAGGCCTCACCATGACCCAAGTGAACGCACCAGAATTCGTTCGTCACCCTAAGCTTATTGCTTGGGTGGAAGAGATTGCTAAATTAACAAAACCAGCAAAAATTGAATGGTGTGACGGTAGCGCAGAAGAGTATCAACGTTATATCGACTTGATGATCGCTAACGGCACAATGCAAGCGCTTAACCAGGAAACTCATCCAGGTTCTTACCTTGCAAATTCTGATCCTTCTGACGTTGCTCGTGTTGAAGGTCGTACTTATATCTGTTCAGAAAACAAAGAAGACGCTGGCGCGACAAATAACTGGGAAGCTCCAGCTGAAATGCGTGCTCGCCTAAATGGCTTATTTGACGGTTCAATGAAAGGTCGTACTTTGTACGTTGTTCCTTTCTCTATGGGTCCTTTAGGTTCTCATATTGCACACATCGGTATCGAACTGACTGACTCTCCTTATGTTGCTGTTAGCATGTCTAAAATGGCGCGTATGGGTAAAGCGGTTTATGACGTTTTAGGTACTGACGGCGAATTCGTTCCATGTGTACACACTGTTGGTGCACCATTGGAAGAAGGTCAAAAAGACGTTGCTTGGCCATGTAACCCAGACAAATGGATCGTACATTATCCAGAAACGCGTGAAATCTGGTCTTACGGTTCCGGTTACGGCGGTAACGCATTGCTAGGTAAAAAATGTCTAGCTTTACGTATTGCATCTTATATGGGTCGTCAACAAGGTTGGTTAGCTGAACACATGCTGATCCTTGGCGTGACAAATCCACAAGGCGAAAAACATTACATCGCAGCTGCATTCCCTTCTGCGTGTGGTAAAACAAACTTCGCGATGCTGATTCCACCAGCGGGCTACGAAGGCTGGAAGATTGAAACTGTAGGTGACGATATTGCCTGGATCAAACCAGGTGAAGACGGTCGTCTATATGCAATTAACCCTGAAGCTGGTTTCTTCGGTGTAGCGCCTGGTACAAATACCAAAACTAACCCGAACTGTATGGCGACACTTCATAAAGACGTGATCTATACAAACGTTGCTGTGACTGACAACGGCGAAGTATGGTGGGAAGGTCTGACTAAAGAAGCGCCTGCAAACCTGACTAACTGGAAAGGTCAACCACACACTGGCGAAGAAAAAGCAGCTCACCCGAATGCTCGCTTCACCGTTGCTGCGGGTCAATGCCCTTCTATCGACGCTGACTGGGAAAATCCAGCAGGCGTTCCAATTTCTGCGTTCATCTTCGGTGGTCGCCGTGCGGACACAGTGCCTCTAATCTCAGAAGCATTTGACTGGGTAGACGGTGTTTATAAAGCTGCAACTATGGGCTCTGAAACTACTGCTGCTGCTGTTGGTCAACAAGGTATTGTCCGTCGTGATCCATTCGCGATGCTTCCATTTGCTGGCTACAACATGGCTGACTACTTCACTCACTGGTTAGAAATGGGTGAGAAAGTTGGCGAGAAAGCTGCTGCTGCTGGTAACAAGCTTCCAGGTATCTACAACGTAAACTGGTTCCGTCGTGATGCTGAAGGTAACTTTGTATGGCCTGGTTTCGGTCAAAACATGCGTGTTCTTGAGTGGATCATCGATCGTTGTGAAGGTCGTGCAACTGCTGTTGACACTCCAATTGGCCGTGTTCCAACTTACGAACAGCTGAACTGGACTGGTACTGACTTCTCTAAAGAGCAGTTTGATCTGGTAACTTCTCAAGATAAAGATCAATGGATCAAAGAACTTGAAAGCCATACTGAATTGTTCGAAAAACTAGGTGACCGTATGCCAGAAGCGTTGAAAAAACGCCAAGCTGAATTACTGGAAGCTGTTAAATCTGCATAATTGCTGGTTTAATTTAAAAAGGTCGCATAAGCGGCCTTTTTTTATTGCTGGTTATTCATTAAATTTAAGTACTTTCATTTTTCCAATTTTTGCAGTTATTAGATTTCTCTAATACCTCTTAAATTATTCAACAACATTTAATCAATAAAAATTATCTTAAAAAATCAAAAATTTAATATAAAAATAAATAACTTAATGCTTTGAATTATCAAAACTATCTCTCTTGTTTCATTAAAACTCAAGTTCTATAAAAATTAAAAACTATATAAGCATAAGACCCTGTAATTATTTAACTTTACTTTTATAAAACATGTGTCAACTCTATTCTCGGTGGTTCCGCAGGAAACCTAGTCAAATGATACGACTTATATGTTTATACAGCCTTTACTTTATATTTTGCTTCAAAATTCTTCCCTAAAGGCGATGACACCGTAAAGCTGCTGCTATTTTGCCCTAGTTTTTTTAATACGCCGATTGGCGCATGGATTATGGGAATTTATGCATATTGCTGACTTATATCTTCATGAAGGACACTAAAAATACAGCATGATTACTGATGACTAATTAATGGTTGAGCTGTTTAAGCTTTCTGAGTGGAAACATTCAGAAAGCTTTTTTATTGGATTTTTAAGTTTACTGCCATTTTGTCTTTTCAATGCTATGGCATACTTGCTGTATAAAAAATGGGAAATCATCATGATGAAAAAAACAGTTTTTCTACTAGGTTTGGGTTTCGGCACTTTGGTGCTTACTGCCTGCCAAAGCACACCTCAACCTTATAACGGTCAATCTGGTTACGAAGTCATTGAGCAAGGTGCAAATACTGCAACATTGCGCTATACACTTTCTGGTCGTACCAGTCAGGATGAAGGAAAATTGCAGGCTGCTTGCAGACAGGCACTTGGTACTTCTAAAAACTGGAATGTAAGCGTACTCAGCAGTAATGAGATTAGTAATACTGCATTACCAGATGAACAGTATGGTCGCCAGCTCGGCAATAGCCGTACTCAAATCAGCTTAAGCAACACGCCTGACCTGTACAATACTGAAAATCCAGGCGCGCGTGATGCCCTGAATGCCCGCCCAAGCACATTACGCGTGATTCAATTCACATGCTCATAATCTCTAAGATATAAAAAAAGGGCTTAATGCCCTTTTTTTATTTTTCGCTTCAAAGTGTCTTATAGAAACTGACGTTTCTGAATTCTGGAGATTCATCCAGATCCGGCCAGGTGGTAGCACTACGCTCATCCAGTTTTTCATATTGGGGATGGCTAAAGTTTTTTACCCGACTATCTGCAACCCACACATCAGGCGCAAATTTTAAAAACTCATCCAGGAAGAAACGGTTGCATTGGTCATAAAGTACGTCGGCGGCTAACAGGATATCCACCTGTTCTGCCTTATACAGATCATCCAAGTATTCAAGCTCAACACCATTCAACTCAGCATTGGCACGACAAGCGTCTAAACTCACTTGATCGATGTCACAGCAAATCACACGCTTAGCACCTGCCATTTTTGCTGCAATTGCAACGACACCTGAACCTGCACCAAAATCCAACACTACTTTATCTTTTACATGATGTGGTTCTGCCAGCAGCCACTGCGCCATCGCAAGACCAGATGCCCAGCAAAAGATCCAATACGGCGTATCATTCCAGATACGACGGATGACTTCATCATCCAGCTTATCAGTTGGAAATACTGGCGGAATTAGCCAAAGTGAAATAGGTGTATCCGGCAATTGCTGTGCATGCAGTTCACAATGTGGAATCACATCATGCAAGGCTTGTAGAAGATGCTCAGGAGCTTTAGGAAATTGGAAAGTACAGCTCATATAAAAGCCTTGGTGCAAAAAATCTTTTATTGGAATTTATAAATTAATCAGAATACATGACCATGTCATTCGCAGCTGTTCGAGGCCACCTAAAATTTGATTCGCTCTGTTTCTGCGACTTATTCATCGCTGAAGGAATAAGACGAGTTCTGCGAATGACAAATGGTTTTGGTTACTTTTGCCGAAACAAAAGTAACGATCAAGTTTCTTAAATCTGTAGTCACAACGGTAAGACTCAACCGCAACTACTTTTAATCTCAATTAACCTAAAGCTTTCTCAGCAGCTTCAACCGTTTGACGAATCAAAGTGGTAATGGTCATAGGGCCTACACCACCTGGAACTGGCGTGTAAGCAGAAGCAATTTCTTCGATACCAACTAACTGGATATCACCAACACCACCGCCATCACGTGGATGAAAACCAGCATCAACCACTACTGCACCTGGTTTGATCCAGTCTTTTTGAATCAGTTCAGCTTTACCTACCGCACCAACAATGATATCCGCTTGTTTCACAAATGCTGGCAGGTTTTGAGTACGTGAATGGCAAATCGTCACAGTGGCATTCGCTTCAAGCAGCATCGCTGCCATTGGTTTGCCCAGAATTGCAGAACGGCCGACAACAACAGCATGTTTACCTGCAATTTCAATGTTGTTTTCTTTCAGAATGGTCATGATGCCAGCAGGTGTTGCAGAACCATATGCCGCTTCACCCATCGCCATACGGCCATAGCCAAGGCAAGTTACGCCATCAACGTCTTTTTCAAGAGAGATTGCGTCGAAACAAGCACGCTCATCAATTTGCGCAGGCACTGGGTGTTGTAACAAAATACCGTGAACATCTGGATTGGCATTGAGTTTTTCAATTTCTGCAAGAAGTTGTTCAGTTGTGGTTTCTTTTGGAAGCTCAACTTTCAATGAATCCATACCGACACGACGGCAAGCATTGCCTTTCATACGAACATAAGTTGCAGATGCACCATCGTCACCTACCAAAATAGTCGCAAGAATTGGAGTACGACCTGATTTTGCTTTCAGCGCTTCCACGCGAGTTAACAAGTCAGCTTCAATTTGCTTCGCCAATGCACGACCGTCTAGAACTAATGCCACGGCACTTCTCCCAAGTGTTGATATGAATCAATTTTGCACATTCTACATGATAATTCTTAATATTTTCCGCCATATGCTGCTTTTATGCGCATATGAATGAATACACTATTGTTTTTTTTTCAGAGCTTGATAATATACGCATCAACAAGACGCGGCGGGGTGGCAGAGTGGTCATGCAGCGGACTGCAACTCCGTGGACGCCGGTTCGATTCCGACCTCCGCCTCCATCTTGTTAAAGCCCGAGTGGTGAAATCGGTAGACACAGGGGATTTAAAATCCCCCGCCCACAAAGCGTGCCAGTTCGAGTCTGGCCTCGGGCACCATTCTTCTACTACTGAAGATGGTGCAAATAAAGAACCCAGCGAAAGCTGGTTTTTTTATGCCTGAAACTTAGTGAAATCCATTTACAGCCGAAATCGATAAAATAGATTTGCCTTCTGCGAGGCTAAGATAGCTTGAATCGGCTTAACGACGTTTGCGTTTAGGCTTAGACAATTTGGTCATATAACTTTCAAGATTTAATAATGCCAAATAGAAAATTTTAGCCTGCTGTGTCGTAACCCGGTTAAATAATCTGGCTTGAATCACTTGTGTTAGTGCTCGAGTTTGATGGATCCGTTTAAATGGTCCTTTTGCAATCATCATCGCTATTACTCTCTTGGATAAAGGAGAACAAGGTGACTATTGGATAAACAGTCTCTATAAGGATTGCAGAAACCTGACCATTTTTTACTTAAAGTTCAAAAACATAACTACCGTTCGTCGGAATTAATAAAACAGCTCTCAAATAAAAACTCTAAATATTTGTTATTTATATATTTTTATAAAAAAGACTTTGAGAAAATTTTCACATAAATAAGTATGTTTTCTTTCAAGTTTAAATGCTATAAATTTCAGCTGTTATTGTACTGCTAAAAACTGACATACCTTGTCATTTTTTGCACAAAAAAGGGAGGGAAGCCATTAGCCTCCTCCTTTAAGTATTTTAATAATATGTGAACTAGATCACTTCTACCACAATTTTTCCGATATGTTCGCCTGTATCCATAGCTGCATGTGCATCCTGAATCTGATTAAATTTGAAAGTCTTATAAATCATTGGCAAACATTCACCTTTTGCCCATGAAGGTGCTACATGCACTTTCAGACCTTGTGCAATTTCAGCTTTTTCCGCTGTGTTACGCGCACGCATGGTTGAACCAGTAATTGTCAGGCGCTTCATCATAATCTGACCCAGCTTCACTTCCTTAGCCTTGGCACCACCCAAGAATGCGATATACACCAGACGACCATCACGGCGTAACAGATTCAGGTTTTTCTCCAGATAGGGCGCACCAACCATATCCAGAATCACATCTACACCAGCATTGTCTGTCACTTCATTAATCACCTGCTCAAAGTCCTGAGTTTTGTAATTAATTCCTGTGGTCAGATGTGAAATCGCCTGGATTTTTTCGTCACTACCTGCTGTGGCAAAGGTTTTAATACCCAAGGATTTACATAGCATGAGTGCCGTGGTTCCAATTCCACTGGTTCCACCATGCACCAGCACCGTTTCTCCCGCCTTGGCTTTACCCATCTGGAATACATTTGCCCACACCGTAAAGAAGGTTTCAGGAATCGCAGCGGCCTGAATAAAACTTACGTTTTCAGGAATATTCAAAGTCTGGCTTTCAGGTACGACGCAATATTCTGCATAGCCCCCACCATTGGTCAGGCCACACACCTTGTCACCGACTTTAAACTGATTTACGTCACTTCCGACTGCAACCACTTCACCGGCTACTTCCAGACCTGGAACAGGCGTCACCCCTTTTGGCATTGGGTACAAGCCCTGACGCTGCAAGATATCCGGACGGTTAATTCCAAAGGCATGAACCTTGACCAGCACCTCATCGGCCTTCGGTTCAGGAATGACAACCGTTTCATAAGCAAGTTTATCCACTCCACCCGGTTCTGTAATGATGACGTGTTGCATAGTTTTTTGTGACATAGATCGTTCCGCATGTATTAACTGTTTCCCAACCCTATTTGAACATAGATAATTCCGGCTTTAAAGCCAAGTCGGACTTATGTCGAAGACCTGGCCATCATTAAGAAAAATGCATGGCATTGAGATCTCACCTTATTCTTTAAAAAAAGAAATTTTAATCTGTAAGAATTATTTTCATTTATGACAAATCCATATAAATGTCATGTTCTGCTTTTAATTTCTCAAATTCAAATATAAATGACTTGAGAATATTAAAAGCATGAAACCTGCTCATCTCTACCTGTCTATTTTGCTGTCCTTGAGCCTCACCGCATGTTCTGATGATGACGACAAGAATTCAGGCTCCTTACAGCCACCGGTAACCCAGCCAGATCAGCTGGCTCCTGAGCCCAATATTCCTGATGAAGAAGTTCCCATTCCAGAGGTTCTACTGGATGAAAATTTTGATAAATGGACGGCTCTTTCTGGCGACTGGATACAACCTAAAAATAACGCGGGCCAGGTATATCTTGAAAATGGCGATTTGTATATCGATGGTCGTGCCCATAGCACACAAATGACAACCCTGCTTCTGCCAGAGAAATTCCAGCAATTACGCAATTACCGTATCGATATGGAATTTTCATTTGAAGAAGCACTCAATGAAGCCCGCTGGGGCAGTATCATCTACCGAGGCGCAGATCAGTTCGCTGATCCGTCTTTTACCCCCTATTACCAGTTTGCCATGCGGGTTGCTACCACCAGTGCTAGTGGTCTGGAACTATCTTTACGCATGCCAACCAATAGTTGGAATGTGCTACAGAAGTCTGCTCATAGCGAAGATATTGGCCTTCAGAAAACTCACAAGGCCAGCGTTGTAGTGTATGGAAATCGTGTACGGCATTATCTGGATGATCAACTGGTGTTAGATAGCACCTTGCCTTATAACCTGGCTCAAGGCAGCATCGGTTTATCTAGTGCCGGCTTATTGATGAAAGTAAGCCACCTCAAAGTCACTGAACAACTCGATGCCTTGCCGGAATCCAATAAAGTCACTGACATTATTGACCAGCAGCTCCCGGTTTCAATGGCACCAACTTTAGCTCAGGCTGCACCGCTTAATGGCCCGGTCTCGACCGCGGCTACCCATGTTGCTTATCAACTTGATGCAGATCTTAATTTACTAAGCAACAATCAGAAAGTGAGCCACCTGACTGATTATCTTAAAGATACCCAGCGTCGAACTTTACCTTTACTCACTCTCCAAAATTCAGCAACCATTCAGGCACTGAAAGGACTGACAGAAGATTATGATCTGGCTGATATCACCCTCATTTCCGATAATGTAGATTTACTGCGTCAGGCCCGTATTGATTTACCGATGCTCCGAACAGCTCTGGATTATTCCAAGCAGACCGGGCTGGGTTATAACAGCAAAGATATCGTGACCATCGCCCACAATACCAATGTATCGCTGTCCAAAATCGTCATCTTGCCACCGCAATTACTAACACGTGAAGCAGTTAGTCATCTACAACGTTTATTGATTACACCTTGGGCCAAGAGTGACAGTACACAGGTCTTGGACGCAGCAAAAATTCTAGCTACAGGTGTTAATGGAATTTATAGCAACCATCCTGACCTATATAAAGAAATTATGCAGCGCATGGCACCCAACACCCTGTTGCGTAAGCCGCTGATTACCGGACATCGCGGTATCCCGGCGCAAGACGATGAAAACACACTGGAGGGCACTCTCAAAGCGATCACTGTAGGAGCTGATGCAGTAGAATATGACGTGTATCTGACTAAAGATGATCATGTCATTCTTATGCATGATACTTCTGTGCTACGCACGACTGGTGTCAACCGCAACATTGAGGATATGACACTGGCAGAAGTACGTGAGCTCAGAACACTGAACTATAACCGTCAGATTCCTACCATGGATGAAGTGCTGGCTGAAGTGAAAAAATATCCACATGTCACCAACTTCATTGAAATTAAAAGCTACAAGCCTGAGATCGTACCAAAGATCAAAGCACTGCTAGATAAACATGATGCCTATGATCAAGCTATTGTGATCAGTTTTAGTGGCGACCAGATTTTACAAATGAAGAATGTGCTTCCAGGTGTATCAACCGGTTTCCTTACCAGTACTCCAGCCGCACAAAGCGATTTGGTCAATACACGGCGAATTCTGGATGCAACTCAACAGTATTCATCCACTTTCAATCCGTCTTTTAGCGGCTTGAGTGCGAATTTAATGCGTACTGCCTCCCAGCGCGGAGTCACTTTCTGGCCGTGGACGTTCCGTTTAAACAAGGATGATTTTAATCGCATGTATGTCCAAGGAACACATGGTCTTACCACAGATTATGCACATGATGCATCCCATTTTGTGGTAAAACTGAATACGCCAAAACAGCTCAATGCTACAGCAGCTCAAGCTCTGGAAATTCCAGGTGAGATTCAGACACAAGTTGGCGGTAAATCCTCTTATATCTTTAAAAATATGCTGGTTCTGCCTGGCTCGGCTAAATATACGCAAAATGGTCAGAGTGTAACATTTGCAGAGAAAGGCACAGCTTATGTGATGCCGCGTTATGACTATACAATCGCTCCAAACTATACATACACCCTGTATGCACAACCTGTAACTGTCACTATCCAATAATAGTTTTATAAGCACAACACCCAATTCACGGATTGGGTGTTTTCATTTAAAGATTTCCTTTAGGCACATCCACGAATTTCATTAGGGTGCGACGTACTAAGGGCAGCACCACCAAAATTAATGGAAATGCCATCAGCCATGACATGCTCCAGGCATGCAGCCATAATGAAATAAACTGATCACTCCAGCCTTTATTGAGTAGCATATTAAAGCAGGAAATTGCACCACTCATAATGCCGGAAAGGATCAAAGGCATGAGCCAATTCAAATGTTTGACATGAAATTTGGGAACTATTTTTTTCATCATTTTACCTGATTTTTAAATCGTGAATCGGATTACAGACGTGTGATGTTTATGGCTGCTTGATCAATCTGTTCTGCAATTCCACGTATTTGGATTTCATTAAGTTCGCTATGTTGAATCTTTAAACGCAGTGAGGTTTTTAAATTTTCCATCGCATGCTTAATATCGACATATTGTTCATTCGATTGAATTTGTTTGCGCGTATTAAAACGGTCTAGTACCTTTTGTAAGGTTTGCTGACGTTCTTTGAGATGTGCCTGACCTTTTTCAGTAATGTGATACTGCTTGCGCCCATCAGCACGCATAGTCATTTGCGTATATTGCTGTTCTTCCAGATAATTAATGGTTGGGCAGATTGTGCCGGTGCTCGGCTTGTAGTTTCCGCCCACTAAAGCAGCCACTTCTTTGATAATGTCGTAGCTAAATTTGGGCGCTTGAGCAATAAAATGCAGCACCAGCAATTTCATTTCACCTGCTTCAAACAGGCGTTTGCGAGGTTTTGGAGAGTTCTCTTGTTCTTCTGTTAGGACAGAATTAGGAATTCTAGACATAGCAAAGATATATCTTAAAATTAATTAAGATATATCTTATCATACTTAAGCAAAGCGATAAAAGTCAGATTTAAAGATAAAGAAATTCGACAAAAAATGTTTTTTGAAGAACATTAATATACAGGCTCATTCCTAGTTAAGATCAATATTGAAAAATTAATGGAAAACCCACAATGTGTATTGTTACCGCCTTATATGAATGCTTAAATGTGGATGATTGATAATCTCACACATTAGAATTTTAACGTTTATATTCCCTTACCATCCGGTCACTTACATCCTCCGGATAACAAAGTGGCGCATATCCACCCGCTCGGTTATAAGCACTACGCTTACCACAACGACTACCATTACTCGCTGTATTATAAGGACATGGGCAATTGCCCGGATAACTCTCAATTGATTCTTTAATAATCTTCTGCTTGATTGCTTCAACGCTTTGGCTACTCTGTTTGGCTTCAACTCCAAAAGTCATACACAAGCCAACCAGCAATAATAATTTTTTCATAAATCCCCCATCTAGGGAGAATTTTATTTAGTAACTAATAAATTGAAAGATCACATTTTGACTAATTGAGCGATTTTCATGCAAACAAAATTTATGCAATAAAAAACCCGCTTTTCAGCGGGTTTTTAAAATCAGTACTGTCTTATAGACGAACCAATTCCACAATTTTCTCAGCAAGTTCTTCAGCAGATTCCTGAGCAAAAGTCACATCTGTACCTTCAGTTGCCTCAGTCACCACAACCACACCAGTTTCACGAACCAGCGCAACTTGATCAGCTGAAAGACCGACTTTTGCAATCGCAACCACACCTTGCTGAATTAACAGGCTTTCAAGTGCTTGAGCATTTTCAAGCGCTTTAGCAGATACAGATACCGCAGCTGGTTTTTGACCCAAACGTGCAGCACGATCTTCAGCAGTCACAGGATTGGTATGTGCAGTCCATTCTATTGCATCTTCAATCATGCCCGCACCAACAGTGACGTTGCTTAAACGGTCAATGAAGATAAACGAACCAGTATGACGGCTTTCACGGTAACGGTCGAATACCACTGGCGCATCAAACTCGATTTGAACATCAGCAATTGCATTCAGATCCAGCTGCTCTACCTGAGTTTTCTCAAGTGTATTGACGTTTACACGGTAGTTGATCTCTGCAACTTTTGCAGGAACCGTTTGCGTACCTAGCTTAACGTTATACAACTTACCTTTAACCAATGGCTGGTCATTCATCCATACCACAGAAGCACGAACCGAACGTGAAGCTAAAGGCTGATCACCCGCTTTCACCAGCATATTGCCGCGAGAAATATCAATCTCATCGTTCAAGGTTAAAGTCACTGCCTGACCTGCAAATGCACGTTGCAAATTGCCGTCAAAAGTTACAATTTCCTTAACAGTAGATTTCTTGCCTGATGGTAAAGCGACAATCTCATCGCCTACAGCTACTTCACCCAGCGCTACAGTACCGCAGAAACCACGGAAATCGAGGTTAGGACGGTTAACATACTGAACCGGGAAACGGAATTCTTCTTTATCTACACTGTGGGTAATTTCAACAGTTTCCAGAGTACCCATCAGGGTCTGGCCTGTATACCACGGCGTATTTTCAGACTTGTTCACCACGTTATCGCCATTCAGGGCAGAAATCGGTGTGAAGATAATATTCGCTGGCGTACGGTCACCTAACTGGTTCACGAAGTCAGTATAGTCTGCCTTGATCTCGTTGAAACGAGCTTCAGAGAACTCCACCAGGTCCATTTTGTTGATCGCAACAATAATCTTCTTAATACCCAGCAGGCTGGCAATAAAGCTATGACGGCGAGTCTGAGTCTGTACGCCATAACGTGCGTCAATCAGGATAATTGCAAGATCTGCAGTAGATGCACCTGTCGCCATGTTACGGGTATATTGCTCATGTCCCGGAGTATCTGCGATGATGAACTTACGTTTTTCAGTAGAGAAATAACGGTAAGCGACATCAATAGTAATCCCCTGCTCACGTTCCGCTTGCAGACCATCTACTAGCAAAGCCAGGTCAGGTGCATCGCCAGTCGTACCGACTTTTTTAGAATCACGTGTTACAGCTTGCAACTGATCTTCATAAATCAATTTTGAATCGTAAAGCAAACGACCGATTAAAGTAGATTTACCATCATCAACGTTACCGCAAGTCAAGAAACGCAGTAAGTCTTTATTTTCATGTTGTTTTAAATAGCTCAGGATATCCTGGCTGATTAATTCAGATTGATGAGACATCGCTCAAACTCCACAAATGCTTAAGAAATCGGTTTAATCTTGAATTCCTCTAAGTCTCCCTCTGATAAAGGGAGATTTGGCTCCGTTCCGTTGGGAGTTCCCCTTCTTTATCAAAGAAGGGGTTAGGGGAAGATTTGAAGATGCTTAGAAGTAGCCTTCCTGCTTCTTCTTCTCCATTGAACCTGCCTCATCATGGTCAATCATACGGCCTTGACGCTCAGAGCTGGTTGCAAGCAACATTTCCTGGATAATTTCCGGCAAGGTGTTGGCAGTGGATTCAACTGCACCCGTTAATGGATAACAACCTAAAGTACGGAAACGTACCGATTTCATTTGTGGAACTTCACCTTCTTTTAAAGGCATACGCTCATCGTCCACCATAATCAGTGTACCGCTGCGCTCAACAACTGGGCGTTCAGCAGCAAGATATAGTGGGACCAATGGAATACTTTCAAGATAGATATATTGCCAGATATCAAGCTCAGTCCAGTTTGATAATGGGAATACACGAATACTTTCGCCTTTGTTCACTTTACCGTTGTAAAGGTTCCAAAGTTCTGGACGCTGGTTTTTAGGATCCCAACGGTGTTTCGAGTCACGGAATGAGTATACTCGCTCCTTGGCACGAGATTTTTCTTCGTCACGGCGTGCACCACCGAAGGCAGCATCGAAACCATATTTATCAAGTGCCTGTTTCAGACCTTGAGTCTTCATGATGTCGGTGTATTTTGAGCTACCGTGATCGAATGGATTAATACCCGCATCACGGCCTTCTTTGTTCTGATGCACGATCAGATCAAAACCATGAGTTTTTGCCATGTTGTCACGGAAGGCAATCATGTCTTTGAATTTCCAACCCGTGTCTACATGAAGTAGCGGGAATGGAAGTTTTGCAGGGTAAAACGCTTTTAATGCTAGATGCAGCATTACCGCGGAATCTTTACCAATCGAATAAAGCATGACTGGGTTTTCAAACTCGGCAGCAACTTCGCGAATGATGTGAATACTCTCAGCTTCAAGCTGTTTAAGATGAGTAAGTCTTTCCTCATTTAATGACATGGACAACCTGCGTATTACACGTGTACTTATTACACTTTATAAAATTTATATTCATTATAGTGATTAAGTTTTCATAACGTTTTCTTGTTTTGTGCTATCCATATATCAAAACATCATATAAAACTTCACTGATATCTATTATTAGTTTTATTCAATTTAGTGATTTTTAATACTTTGAATTTTAGTATTTTCTTCTATTTAGCTTTTTAAACCTACTATTTTTTAGCAATAACTTCATAGATAAATCATCTAAAGTACCTGTTCCCAACGGTAGCAAAACCACCTAGAGTAATCCTAGTACCTATGGATCTAAATTTAGACATGCCATTTACTCAATATACCCTAGAAACGTTAAAAACCCGTCTTGAACAGGCCAACCTGGCTGGCTATATCTATCAGCATCAACAGCACATGCTGGTATTACAAGAACCCTTTGCTGATGATGGTAATGCCTTAAACGTTTATATACAGCATGAACTGACAGCAGATCAGATCGGTCTACAGTTCGGAGTTCGCTTGCAAGATAATAATGCTGAATATGTTATTGGTCTGACACATAGTAACCAGAATCCGAAATATGAAATTGGTGCAGGCAATCTAAAAGGCGACCAGAAAGCTTTTAACCTTTTATATGCCTTTTATAACTATCCTAAAGCATTTTATCTGGTTGCCCTGCCTTTAGCCGCAAATAGCCAGACACTTGAACAGGCACTTGAAGACCAGCTATTTAGCAAACCTAAACTAGAGTTCCTTAATACAGCGGTGAAAACTAACCCTATGGATGAACAGGTACAATGGATGAAAGCGTATATTCTTCAGCAAGCTTTAGATATGAAAGTACGGATTCAGACGTCATTGTTGTAACTCTACTTAGGCTAATTGAGTTAAATATAGAGTCGATATACATGCGATCAACTCGATTCAATTTAGCCTTCTTTAGGCAATCCCTATGTCAAAATATTTATATAAATCAAATATTTTAAGATCAGTAGGACAGACATATACTTTTAAAAAGAAGGATGAATATTAAAAATGTTTAATATTGTGCTTTCTCGCATTCATTACTACATACCTCCTATCCGATACTAGAAAGTGCTTATTAAGATATCCTTCGATCAAATAAAGTCATTGTCACTGACCTAAATGCCTGTTTCATTCGAATTTCAGCTTCAACAAAACTGTGACCATGTTAATTTTTTATCCATTTATTCATAAATTTATTAAGATATTGTCATATTTTTGAAGCTATTGTTTTCTAAAATATTAATTTGATAACTCATACAAGAATTCAATCTAATTTCCAAATATTTAAATTTTTCAAGTTTCATATCCGCTACTTTTGTGTGTATTTAGATTGCAAAATGTATAATCAATGTTATCTTTTTATAAGTAAGAATTATTGTTACTCATTTTGCCAAACATAATTATAGATAGAGACCCGAAGGAATGTGGGAGCTTTTTACCGAACCGTCGAATGTTGTTTTCAGTATTAGTCTTAGTCTGATGCTGATGTTTGCAGCGCTGGAATGTATATTGCTGTTTCTAGGTGGTGGTTCACAAAGTGTTTTTGACCAACTCTTACCTGAAGACTCGCATCATGTAGACTTTCATCCCGCCAATAACCCTAATATCTTTAGCAAGGTATTTGACTGGCTGTATCTGGGACAACTTCCTCTCTTTATCTGGCTGATCATTTTCCTGACCACCTATGGCTTAAGCGGTCTTTTGATTCAAGGTATATTTGAACGTTTTACTGGCCATTTAATTAATGGCTGGATCATTTCTCCCGCCTGCCTGTTCCTGTGCATGCCCTTGGTCCGTTTTAATGCCAAAATAGCTGAAAAGATCCTGCCAAAAGATGAAACCACTGCGATTCATATCGAAGAACTGATTGGCCGAACTGCAATCATTATCCTCGGCGATGCTCGTGCCAACTCACCAGCACAAGCCAAAGTTCAGGATCAGTATGGCCATACCCATTATGTGCTGGTCGAACCTGCCAATGGTGAAATCCTGAAACAGGGCCAATCTGTAATTTTAATGGATAAAACCCGTAATGGCTTCCAGGCCATGAAAGTCTAAATACTTATTCTCTCTTACTTTATATTTATTATTTAATCCAAAATTATATTTTCAAATACGCTAAAACAGAGAACAAACAACAATGTTAAATTTTGATTTATATAACATTTTAATCATTACTGGGGTTATTTTCGCCGGTCTGATCACCTTTGGTTTGATCATCGCTCGCCTTTACCGTCGTTCAAGTAAGGAAATTTCTTTTGTCCGTACCGGTTTTGGCGGGGAGAAAGTCATTCTAGGCGGTGGTGCGTTGGTTCTGCCGGTATTGCATGAAATTATACCGGTAAATATGAATACCCTGCGTCTGGAAGTTCGCCGTGCTGATGATCAGGCACTGATTACCCGCGACCGTATGCGTGTCGATGTCATGGCCGAATTCTATGTCCGGGTTAAACCAACCGCAGATTCAATTGCAACGGCAGCACAAACCCTTGGTCAAAAAACCATGTCACCGAACGAACTGAAAAATCTGGTAGAAGGCAAATTCGTGGACTCGTTACGTGCCGTAGCTGCTGAAATGGCGATGGAAGAGCTGCATGAGAAGCGTGTCGACTTTGTACAAAAAGTACAGCAAGTCGTGTCGGAAGATCTGCATAAAAATGGTCTTGAACTCGAAACTGTTTCTTTAACAGGTCTGGATCAGACTGGCTTCAAATATTTCAATCCACAAAATGCTTTCGATGCTGAAGGTCTGACCAAACTAACTGAAACCATTGAAGACCGTCGCCGTAAACGCAACCATATTGAACAGGATACTGACCTGGCAATTAAAACCAAGAATCTTGAAGCTGAACAGGCACGCTTACAGATTATTCGTGAAGAAGAATACGCCAAGCTGCAACAGGAACGTGAGATTTCGATTCGTCGCGCTGAACAGCTGGCTGAGATTGCAGCCCAAGAAGCTGCTAAAAAACGTGAAGCAGAGGAAGCACGTATTGCGGCTGAACGCGAAGTAGAATTAAAACGTATTCTGGCTGCCCGTGATGTCGAAAATGAAAATATCCAGAAAGCACAGATTATTCAAAAAGCTCAGGTTGAACAAAAGAAAACCATTGAACTGGCTGAACAGGACCGTGCGATTGCGATTGCTGAAAAATCTCGTGCCGAATCTGAAGCCAAAGCACAAGCAGATCTTGCCCGTGCTCAAGCAGTAAAAGCTGAAGAAGAAGTCGTAACAGTACGTCAGATTCAGCAGGCAGAACGTCAAAAAGCAGTTGAACTGGTGGCTGCCAAAGAACAGGCCGAGAAAGATGCAATTGCGATTACCGTGGCTGCTGAAGCAGGTAAACAGGCAGCGGCTGATGATGCTGAAGCGATTCGTATTGCCGCTGAAGCAGAAGCTGAAAAAGTTCGTTTAAAAGCCAAGGGTGAAGCAGATGCTAAAGTTCTCCTGGCTCAGGCAATGGAGAAACAGTATCAGGTCGATGCTGAAGGTACCCGTGCAGTGAATGAAGCTAACAACGTACTGTCTTCAGAGCAGGTAGAAATGCAGATCCGTCTGGCAATGCTCAAATACCTACCTGAAATTATCCGTGAAAGTGTCAAGCCAATGGAAAACATTGATGATATAAAGATTCTTCAGGTAAATGGCCTTCACGGAGCACATACAGGTTCTTGTCAGGCAGATGCTCATCATGAAAGTAGTAATGTTGCCCTTTCTGACCAAGTTGTAAATAGTGCCCTGCGCTACCGCAGTCAAGCTCCGCTCATTGACAGTCTGATGAGTGAGTTAGGCATTCAGGGTGGTGATATTAATGGGATGACACAAAGTTTAAAAACGAAAACCTAAAAATTTATCGCTAAAATTTTTAAAACAAAAAAGCTTCTAAGATGGAAGCTTTTTTCAAAAATTACACATATATTTCCAAATAAACATGCTATCAGTAAAGAAAGCGAATAAGCATCATTCTCATGATGGATTATTAAGATAAGAAAATTTATAACAACGATAATTACTGGATAGCATAATGAAAAATACAACTCCTTCCAGAAAATCTGCACTCAATATAACTTTAAGCTTAGGTTTAATTACCTCTTTAAGTTTACTTAGCACCTTTTCTAGCTCGTCAAATGCCCTGACCAAACCTTTATCTTTTTCATCATTAATTGAAAGGTACCAGAAAAACCAACAATTAGAGATGTCAATTATGCATCTTGATTTAGACTATATTTATGACCCTGATCCACGTCAGATGACACGTAATATTAACCAGTTAATCAAGCGTATAGAGACTGTCCAGCCTAATACTATTTTTTTACAGGCTTATGCTGATGAGGATGCTAATGGTTCAGCAAATGAAGTGTATTTCCCTAACCCACATATGCCTGTCAGGGAAGATTTATTTAAAAAAGTCACTGAACAGATTCGAAATCGCACCACTGTTAAAAAAATCTATGCCTGGTTACCCATGTGGGCTTGGGAACTGCCAAAGCACTACCGGGCAAATTATGTAGAAACTACAAACCAGAACATAAAAGGTTATATTCGCCTGTCGCCATTTGATCCAAAAAACTTTGATTATGTCTATGATATCTATAAGGCATTAACAGATAAAATAACTGTGGACGGTATTTTGTATCATGATGATATTACCTTGAATGACTATGAGGATAGTTCCCCCTCTGCCATGCAAGTATATAAATATTGGGGATTTAAAGATGCTGAAAAAATATTACG
The DNA here is from genome assembly GCF_052044895.1 of Acinetobacter sp. 22323. Taxonomy (NCBI): domain Bacteria; kingdom Pseudomonadati; phylum Pseudomonadota; class Gammaproteobacteria; order Moraxellales; family Moraxellaceae; genus Acinetobacter; species Acinetobacter sp. 22323. The sequence continues at coordinate 53,667 of NZ_JBQEOL010000011.1, forward strand.
TCATCCTCAACATCCAGAACAAATGAAGTTTGCTAAAGCTAAAACCGCCTATTTAGATAACCTTGCTTTAAAATTGAGTAATAAGCTTAAAATCACCCATCCCTCCCTCAAATTCGCCCGAAACTCTTATGCGCCTGTGATGTTAAATCCTGAAAGCGAGAAATGGTTTGCACAATCAACCTCAAGTACCCTACAACATTATGATTATAATGCTGTTATGGCTATGCCCTATATGGAAAAAGCTCCGGACCATTCCAAGTTCTATCTTAATTTGGTAGAAAAAGCACGACAGTATGACCCAACTCTATCTCGGACCATTTTTGAAATCCAAACCATAGACTGGAATACACAGCATAAACTTTCAAATGAGGAGTTATTAGAAACGGTACATCTATTAAAAGAACAAGGAGTGCAGCATATTGGCTATTATCCAGAAGATCCTTTTATGCCACACCCACATGCAACGATTTTTAAGCCAAAGAAATTTTCATAGGCCTACCTTGTATGTCGTACTGCTCTAATCTCCCCTCCTGATTATAGTACAGAGTCAATTGTTTGGCCTGTACCATTTCCAGTAGAGCATGCTTTTCAACATCAAAGCTATAAGCAATCTCCTGGAGTTCAACCGGTCTAGGTGCCGAACGTCGATCTACTCGATTGAATCGAATCCAGTTATAACACGCCCATAACAGCAAGCTTGAAAAAGCAATAATAATCAGTAGGGCCAGCTCAAGTAGCGTCATTCCCTGATAAGGTTTATGGTCTATTAAGACATGATCAACAATCAGACTCGATTCAAACCACCATAAACCCAGGGAGGCCAATGGCATAAATAGCCATATCCACGCCATCCAGCCTAATGCCATCAGACTATAACCACTCGTTCGACCACTTACATATTCTGGAACATCGATATACTCCGGAATATCGAGTTTAGATTCTTTAACAGTTGCTGCGACACTGAGTTCAGAAAGTTCAACAGTTGTTGGGAGCTCCATATACTCGGCAATTTTAACCTGCGGCTTGGCAGGAATATTTTTATTGTTTTTCACCTTATTTTACCTCTGTTTCACCACGGAAGCCTCGGTCTGGACTGATCCACCGTGCACGGGTTTGGGTTTTAAAAATGGTTTTCGGCAACGATACAACGGTCGTTAACATAGTTAAAATCCAGAAAAATAGTGGGTACCAGATTACCCAGAAATAACTTCTGAACATTCGACCTTTATCATATCTGCGGTCAATCCATAGACTGACCATGAACTGAATCAAACAGCTTGCGCCGAGAATCACACCATACCACTGCGGCAACAGAGAATTGATATACCACTCTGGGGCCACAGGAAAGAACAAACCATAAAAGAACAAGACGAATACACCAAACATGGTATATGACCATAACACGCTAATTACAGATTCCAGTGCAATCGGCCACATGCGGCGCAAACGCCATTTAAATATTTTAGGAATATAGGCAAAGAGTACTTCAATACCACCTTGTGCCCAGCGTAATCGCTGCTGCCACAACCCTTTAAAAGTTTCGGGCATATAAATATAGGTGAGTGCTTGAGGGACATACTGCACATCCCAATGATCAAACTGCAAACGCCATGACACATCAATATCCTCAGTAATCATGTCATCACGCCAGTAACCAATACGATCCAGAGCAGTTTTTCTAAATCCGGCACAGACACCAGAGACAGTGAAAATGCGACCATAAGTACGTTGTGCCCGCTTAATCAATCCGATAATAGAAGAAAATTCTCCAACCTGAACTTTGCCTAGTATGCTGGAGCGATTGATAATCCGCGGGTTACCCGTTACCGCTCCGACACGCGGGAACATGGTTAAATGATGCATCATCCAGAGTACACAATGTGGATGCATTAACGCATCGCCATCAATACAGATCAGGTACTCATAACCACTTACCATTGCGCCTGCACGTAGTGCATACGCTTTACCCTGGTTCTCGGCCAAATGTACTACACGTAATTTTGGATATTTTTCTGCCAGTTCATCCAGAATCTCTCCTGTCTGATCCGAACTGCCATCATTAATCGCAATCACTTCAAATTTTGGATACTGACTTTGCATGGCATAGCGAATGGTCTGCTTGACCTGTTCAGCCTCATTAAAACAGGGAATTAAAATGCTACAACCTGCTTCTTTGGGTTCAGGTAATGCTTTCTGATTCAGTTCGCGTTTTATAAAAAACCAGATTCCGCCAGCAATCCACATCCAGGCCATAAACAATGGATAGAAAAAAGCAAAGCCAAAGATGACATCATGTAAACTGATACTATTAATCATTTACGTTCTCCCTGCTGAGCCTGAAAGGGATCACGATAAACGAAAGGATTACTGTTTAAGCTAATCGATGCATAAAGTCTTTGTTGAACCTGCCCGGCATTTTTAAAATTATAATTTTCAAGCGAAATCTTCTGGATACCCTGTCTACGTAAATTCGCAATACTATTAGTAATCCATTGATCTTGTTCTGATTGACCTGCCAAATCAAAACCGATCATCAAACGTTGTTTTTGTACGGAGGTCAACTGCTGAATATTTTTGAGCAACTGGTTATGCTCAGCTTTGCTGGTTTTTTGATCCAAAACCAGATAGATATAGTCTGAATCATCTGCCAAGGTTTCAAATAAGGCCTTCAGCCCCATAGTTTTATGGGTATTTATTTTCAGTACTGCCAAATAGACATTACTGATATTGGCATAGTATTTGGCACGTCGACTCGTATTTTGTTTTAAGTTAATGACTCGCTCAATCTGTTTCTTACATTCAGCCGACCACTGTGTACTCTCTACAGCACAATTTAACTCTTGGCCAGCGTCTATCACTAAGCCTTCCAGATTGCTGTTATATTTGAATATATCTTCAACCAGCTGGACCATATTATAGCCCTGATTCATCATACTGAGCGGTAACTCTGCATAAACACGCTGATACGTACGGGTACGTGCTTGCCATAAAGTACGGTTCAGTAAATCCTGTTGCATTTTTAACTGGCTGTTTGGAAAGTAAGCTACATCAACCGTGCCATTACCATCGAGATCGGCAACAGGTTTCAAGATCAACTGATTGGTTTTCAGTGCATCTAACTGGTTGAGGAACTGACCGAGTTTTTCATCAGCCTGTTTTATACTGGGCTGCGCAAGATCTTTCAAATTAAACTGAATAAAGCTCTTCTGCTCCAGATAGGGTTGCTTGGTGTGATACAAAAACTCAGACATTGCCTCTTTAATTTCTGCCAGGTTCGGGTTATTCATAATCAAGGCACGCTGATAAGTTTTTACTGAATCAGCCAATGGCGCCATAGTCCCGAGGCTAAAAGACATGCTTAGTCCTGCCTGCTTAGCAATATCTTCTGTTTCTGCTGTTACAGCACCATAGGGCCAGAAAATAGCATAAGTCGGTACTGACAATTCCTGTTCCAGAATGGCTTTAGAACGCTTTAAGTCTTCCAGCACACGCTGCCTATAAGCGAGGTCAGATTCATAACGTGCCTTTGTCAGATCATATATACGTGCAGTTGCAGCAGGCTGCATATTTCTTTGTGGATTCGAAATAACTCCACGATGCAGATTATGTGAATGCGATACAAACTCGACCAAGCCACTATTTTGCATTTCCCGCATCTGGTCCCAATTCATCAGATTATTTGCCCCATAGGACTCTATGGCATCTTTATGCTTAGTACCAATCCAGCTGGTTGGAATAGCAAAAACGGCATGTAATTTATATTGCTTTAATAAAGGAAATACTTGGGTATATCCGCTTAGCGCCCCATCATCGAAGGTCAAAAGTACCGATTTTTCTGGTAATGGAATTTTTTTCTCACGGGCACGGCGGATATCTTCCAAAGAAATAGTTTTCCAGCCTTCACGTTTTAACCAAGCAAAGTATTGCGCCAAATATTCAGTACTAATTGCATATTGATCACGATCACCCTGACGTACTACATCATTCCTGACATCATGAAAAGTGAGTGTTACGAACTGGTTTTCAGGCAGATCCATCGCTTTATTTTCAGCATGAGTATATGCCATAAAAAGACTTAAGCATCCTAATAGAGCGAGTTTATTTTTTATTGTTTTCATTAGAATCTCCCTTCAAATCCAAAACTTGCTTCGAGTCTATTTTCATCTTCACCGTCATAAGGGTGTTGCCCATAGGACACCCCATAATTCAGGGACCAAGTTCTGGTGATTTGCCAGAGGTGTTGATATTTCGCCAAATAAATCAGGCCTGAGTCATAATCTTCTTGGTCAAATACACCAAGATTTAATGAAAAACGTTGAGTCAACGACTGATCATAACTACGCCAGGTTACCCAATCATGTTCCAGACCTGCTTCTGCACTCCAACTTGAAGATGGATTGAAATAGGAAGTTTCTACATCATCTTTATTCGAGGCCCAAAATCCATATAAGTTCAAATGGGTTAAATGATGTGGAGCCTGGAAAATACGTTGCTTGAAATAGGTACCTAGTTCCTGACGCTCATTTCCGTCATCAATATCAGTAAACTGATAGCTCAATCCAGCCTTTGTAGATTCATGCTGTTGCCAGTTTAAGTCGAAACGATAAGACTGCCCTTCATGTTCATCCTGTATCTGCAATGGAATCTCTGCCTGGCTGTTATAAGCCAGACCATAATTCCAGTGATCACTTAACCAGTGATTCCAGGTTATATTCACACCAAAGCGATCACCCTCGGTCGCTTGTGAAAGTGCTATAGTGGCATACTTACGGTTATCGACCCATTCCAGTCCTACACCGATCCGTTGATCATCTCGCTTACCTTCTTCATACTCTCCACTACGGTACTGATGCTCCACAAAGGCCCGGTAATAATCCGAAAACCATGGGGTATTGAGTCGCGTCCAGCTTTGTTTCTCACGAGAACCATTCAGATTATTGACCAGATCTTGATCATCCGTTTCACTTTTCGCATAAAGACTATTATGTGAAATGGTAAACCGCTCACGATCTTTGAGCTCCTTATGACTACGTACTACCCCGGTATCAGTTCCTGCCCGCTCTAAAAGATCAGTATTGCTACTACGCCATGTCTGCACATCAAAGACAGCTTGTGCATTTTGCATGCTATTAATTCGGGTGGCTTGTGTTGATGGCTCTGTACCATTGAGTAAGGAAACCGTTGCCTGTGCTTGCAAAGGTTTTTCACGCCAACGCTGTATAGTCGCAAGATAATTGATGTAATTACGATTTCCTGGAGATTTATTTACCAGGTCCTGAAAATACAGTTCTGCCTTATCCAGCTGGTTTTTATAACTATAATGAAGACCTCTTAAGATCATATACTCATCCCGGTCCATATGAATCGTACGGTCTACACCTTTAGCCTGACTATAGAAGAAGATTGGTAAGCGCTGATCCATTTCCTTAATTACTTCATCAGCGGCTTTAAATTTTTCTTGTTCAATCAAGCTATAGTACAGACCTGCATAGACGTCATAGTCCACATAGTTCTTTTCTTTAAACAGACTGCGGTACAATATTTCCGCCTGCTTTGGTTTATGGTTGCGCAAATAGCTATCAGCTAGTGCATGTCTGGTATAGGCAGGCATCTGTTCTACCGGCTGATTGATTTTAGCCAGTTGGGCCAAAGCTTCAGCAGAACGTTGCCGTGCACTTAAGGCAAAAATATATTCATAATAAAATCTTTGACGTAACTCGGGATATTGGGCTAGCTCATTTTCATAAGCCTGCATTTCCGAAATCACCTGATCCAGCTCTGTATAGGCAATTTTGCCCTGATCCTTTTCACTTTGTACTTTATAGAAATCAATGGCATTACGAATATGTTGACTAAACTTGATCAGCTGTACTTCATGTTTGAGACGACTTTGCCCTTTACCCTGCTGCTGTAAATAACGGTTTGCACTGTCATAATCAGCACTGGCTGCCAAAGCCAGCACATACTGTTCCTGCACACTTTCCGAACGACTCATCGATAAAGCGCGAGTTGCGGTATTCAGTGCCTGTATAGGTTGTCTTAATAAGCGATAGGTATAAGCTAATTGTACCAGCTGATCAGCATTCAGCTGTTTCTGGTCAACTTTCCTGATTTGTTGCTCTGCCTGCTCCAACTGACCACTTTCCGCAAGCAACATGCCACGATATAAATCCCATGGAATATCACTTGTGCTGTTTTTCTGAAATTTTGCTGCATATTGTTCAGCCAGCAAAAATTTACCCTGATCACGCAATAACATCACTAGAGGCAGTTGCCCATAGACTGGATATATTGAAATTTTTAAGTGATTCAGATTGTAATCTTGCTGAATTAGGTTGGAATTATATTGTCGGCTTAACAAAATAAAGTCAGCCAGCAGGTTCATGTTCGCAGGATCTCTGCGTACCATTTCTGCGAGTATTTTAAAACCTTTTTGGGTATCCCCAGACTTAATTTGCTTGACCACCTGATGCCTTTGCGTGTCTGTAATAGCTGCATATAAAGGATTCAAGCTGATTCCTGTAGCAAGCAACACATAGGCGATTGAGTAATAATTATTGTTGTTTAGCATTGGCATTTGTCTTGTTATGTATTTTATTTATACAAACATTATAACAAAGTGCGATTTAGCTCACAATTTCATCCTGTCAGACCAAACTATTATGTATTTCTTCTAAAAAAAGCCCTCAATAAGAGGGCTTTATGTTGGACTTTTATTGTTTAGATTAAGCCTTTATCCTTCAGCAACTGATACATGGTCGAACCAAGCTCAGCAGGACTACGGGTATAAGCCATGCCAGCACGTTCAAAGGCTGCAAATTTTTCTTCCGCGGTGCCTTTGCCACCTGAAATAATCGCACCGGCATGTCCCATACGTTTTCCTTTCGGTGCTGTCACACCCGCAATATAACCCACCACAGGCTTAGTTACATTAGACTGGATATATTCAGCAGCTTCTTCTTCAGCTGTACCACCAATCTCACCAATCATGATAATAGCTTCTGTTTCAGGGTCTTCTTCAAACAGTTTCAAGCAGTCAATCTGGTTCATACCTGGAATTGGATCACCACCAATACCAATACACGTCGATTGACCTAGACCCAGTTTAGTCGTTTGCGATACAGCCTCATAAGTCAGAGTACCTGAACGAGAGATAATCCCGATCTTGCCTTTCTTATGGATATGGCCTGGCATAATTCCGATCTTGCATTCTTCAGGCGTAATAATACCTGGACAGTTTGGGCCAATCAGACGCGTGCCATTACCATTGGTTTCCAGATAGCGCTTGGCTTTTAGCATGTCCAGTGTTGGTACACCTTCAGTAATCACTACAATCAGCTCAATACCTGAGTCAACCGCTTCCACAATAGAGTCTAATACAAATGGTGCAGGTACATAAATTACAGAAGCATCGGCCTGAGTTTCTTTTACCGCTTCACGCATGGTATTAAATACTGGCAGATCCAGATGTGATTGACCACCTTTACCCGGTGTTACCCCACCGACCACTTTAGTACCGTAAGCAATTGCCTGCTCAGAATGAAAAGTTCCGTTTTTACCAGTAAAGCCCTGAACTAAAACTTTGGTGTCTTTATTAATTAATACGCTCATTGTGATACTCCTTAAGCTTTTACTGCAGCAACAATTTTTTCTGCAGCATCGGCCAGGCCATTTGCAGAAATTAATTTCAAACCAGATTCATCCAGTAATTTGGCACCAAGCTCAGCATTGTTCCCTTCAAGGCGAACCACAACCGGCACAGTGACATTTACTTCTTGAACTGCTGCAATAATTGCTTCAGCGATCATGTCGCAACGTACAATTCCACCAAAAATATTAATCAACACACCTTGCACAGAAGTATCTGCCAAAATAATTTTGAACGCCTCAATCACACGCTCTTTGGTTGCACCACCACCGACATCGAGGAAGTTAGCGGGCTGACCACCATAAAGCTTGATAATATCCATGGTAGCCATCGCAAGACCAGCACCATTGACCATACAACCAATATTACCTTCCAGGGCAACATAGTTCAGATCAAATTCAGAGGCTTTTAGCTCACGCTCATTCTCTTGTGATTTATCGCGTAGTGCCGCCACTTCAGGCAAACGATACAACGCGTTCGAATCGATCCCTACTTTGGCATCGACACAAAGAATGTCACCATTTTCACGGACTGATAACGGATTGATTTCAAACAGAGCAAAATCATTTTCCACAAAGGCTTGATAAGCCGCGGTCATGACTTTAACAAATTGGTTGATTTGTCCATCTTTAAGGTTTAAAGCAAATGCAACTTCACGTGCCTGGAACGGCAATAAACCAACGAGTGGATCAACTTCAACTTTAATAATTTTTTCAGGCGTTTCTTCTGCCACTTTTTCAATTTCAACACCGCCTTCAGTCGATGCCATAAAGGTAATACGGCGAGTTGAACGGTCTACCACAGCACCTAGATAAAGTTCACGCTCTACTGGATAAACATCTTCTGAGACCAGAATGCTGTTGACTGGTTGACCATTGGCATCGGTTTGATAAGTCACTAAACGTGAGCCAATAATTTGATTGGCATATTCAGCGGCTTCGTCAGCAGATTTAACTACCTTTACCCCACCCGCCTTACCACGCCCCCCGGCATGCACCTGTGCTTTTAATACGGCAAACTTTCCGCCCAGCTGTTGAAAAGCCTGTACGGTTTCTTCAGCATTTGTCGCAAGAATACCTTCCTGAACTGGCATGCCATATTTTTTTAATAACGCTTTTGCTTGATACTCATGTAAATTCATTGATTGACCTTTTACTACTTTTTCACTTTGTTATTACTGCGTCCAATATCCTGTGGCGCTGCAACATCGATATTGGAATTTATTAAAACGATGTTTTGATTCTTATCTTTATTTTTAGATGATTATTCATACAAAAACAACCACCAAATGTAAAAGAGCGGCCGGAGCCGCTCTTTTTTAGATTATTTACGCTTACGCTGGATCGCGTGAATTGCACGACCATCCACTGCCAAAGCAGCTTCATGTACGACTTCAGAGAAAGTTGGGTGACCGAAAGTCATCAACTGTAGGTCTTCTACTGAAGATACAAATTCAAGTGCGATCATACCTTGGTGAACGATGTCAGACGCAGCAGGTCCGATCACGTGCATACCAAGTAGACGGTCTGTTTTCGCATCAGCAACAAACTTCACGAAACCAGCATTTTCGCCAGCAGCCATTGCACGGCCGTTCGCAGCGAAACCGAATTGACCAGTTTTTACCTCAATACCTTTTTCTTTCGCTTGCTCTTCTGTTAAACCTACCCACGCCGCTTCTGGGTGTGTGTAAATTACAGAAATGATCGTGTCGTAGTTGACTTGTGCAGCGTGACCGTGAATACGTTCAACTGCCATTACGCCTTCTTCCATTGCTTTATGTGCAAGCATTGGACCACGTACCAAGTCACCAATCGCATATACGCCTTCAACAGAAGTTGCACACCAATCGTTTACTTCAACTAAACCACGTTCAGTCAATTTAATGCCTGAATCTTCAGCCAATAGACCTTCAGCATAAGCACGACGACCTACACAAACGATCAACTTGTCGAAAGTTTGAGTTTTGTCTTCGCCACCTTGAGTGTACTGAACAGTAACTTCACGGCCGTTAACTTCAGTACCAGATACTTTCGCACCAACACGGATATCCAGACCTTGCTTCGTCAATACTTTTTGGTAATCTTTTGCCAATGCTTTATCAGCTATTGGTAAGAATGCATCCATTGCTTCAAATACAACAACTTCAGCACCCAGACGACGCCATACCGAACCAAGTTCAAGACCGATTACACCTGCACCAATTACACCTAAACGCTTAGGCACTTCCTGGAATTCAAGCGCGCCAGTAGAGTCAACAATAATGTCTTGATCTACAGGAGCAACAGGAATATTTACCGGCACAGAACCAGTTGCAAGAATCACGTATTTAGGTTCTAAAACTTGAGTTTCGCCTTCATGTGAAACAAACTCAACTTTTTTACCAGCAAGTAATTTACCAGTACCTTTTAACCATTCAACGCCATTGCCTTTAAGCAGACCGTCGATACCCATGGTCAATTGGTTTACGATTTTATCTTTACGCGCAAGCATTTTAGACAAATCAAATGCGACTTCACCAGTCGTAATACCGTGATCATCTAGATGATGAACAGTATCTTCATAACGATGAGAAGAATCCAAAAGTGCCTTAGAAGGGATACAACCTACGTTTAAGCAAGTACCGCCTAGAGAAGGTTTACCTTTGTGAATACGTTTTTCGATACACGCAACTTTAAAACCAAGTTGAGCTGCACGAATAGCAGCTTCATAGCCGCCTGGACCACCACCGATTACAACTAAATCAAACTGAGACATTTGTATCTCCAAAAACGAGTTCAAAGGATCGCTTCGAACTCGCTCTGATTATTCTTAAAAACTAAAATTATAGATCAAGGATAAGACGTGCTGGCTCTTCTAACAATTCTTTGATTGTTACAAGGAAACCTACAGCTTCTTTACCATCGATTAGACGGTGGTCATAAGAAAGCGCTAGGTACATCATTGGCAAGATTTCAACTTGACCATTCACTGCCATAGGACGTTCCTGGATTTTATGCATACCCAGAATCGCAGTTTGAGGCGTGTTCAAGATTGGAGTTGAAAGCAATGAACCGAAAGTACCACCGTTGGTAATTGTGAAAGTACCACCAGTCATGTCTTCAATTGCAAGTTTACCTTCACGCGCCTTACCAGCGTATGCACGAATACCATTTTCAACTTCAGCATAGTTCATGCGGTCTGTATCACGAAGTACAGGAACCACCAGACCACGATCAGAAGAAACCGCTACACCGATGTCATAGTAACCGTGATAAACGATGTCGTCGCCATCGATAGACGCATTCACCGCTGGGTAGCGTTTAAGCGCTTCAGTTGCCGCTTTAACGAAGAATGACATGAAGCCTAGACGCGCACCATGACGTTTTTCAAACGCATCTTTGTACTGGTTACGCATTTCCATGATTGGTTTCATGTTGACTTCGTTGAACGTCGTCAGCATTGCTGTTTCTTGAGTTGCAGCAAGCAGACGTTCAGCAACACGTTTACGCAGACGAGTCATAGGTACACGTTTTTCAATACGCTCACCAACTGCAACACTTAATGGTGCAGCAGCAGGTGCTGCTGGTTTCGCTTGATGGTTCGCAACATCTTCTTTGGTGATGCGACCGCCACGACCTGTACCAGATACGTCAGATGCAGCAATACCAGATTCAGTTAAAGCTTTACGTACTGCAGGTGCCTGGTCAGCAACTTGAGTACGCTCAACGATCGGCGAATTACCCGCTTCAGTTTGTGCAGCAGCTTGCTCAACTTTCTCTTCAGATTGAACTGCTTGAGTTTGTGTAGCGCCAGAAACAGCACCTTCTTCAAATTGAGCAATCACTTCAGCAGAAAGCACTGTGTCGCCTTCATTTTTGATGATTGATGCAATTGTACCGTCAGCAGGAGCAACAACTTCTAAAACAACTTTATCAGTCTCAATATCACAGATCACTTCATCACGTGATACTGCTTCACCTGGTTGTTTGTGCCAAGTTGCGATCGTACCGTCCGCAACTGACTCTGGAAATACCGGTGCTTTAATTTCGGTTGCCATTACTTAGAATCTCCTGGATTATTCAGCATCGATCGCTAGAGCGTCGTTAACGAGCTGAGCTTGTTGTTTTGCATGCAAATATGGTGAACCACACGCCGGTGCAGCAGAAGCTTCACGGCCAGCGTAGCTAATACGAACCTGTTTACCAGACTTCATCACGTCGTCATACAGACGTGGCGCGATGAACAGCCAAGCACCTTGGTTCTTCGGTTCCTCTTGAGCCCAAACCAGCTCTTTCAGGTTTGGATACTGAGCAAGAACTTCAGCAAGACGTGCTTCTGGGTACGGATACAATTGTTCAATACGAACGATCGCTGTATTGTTCAATTCTTTTTCACGACGTTTTTCAACTAGGTCGTAGTAAACCTTACCACCACACAGCACCAGACGAGTTACGTCTGATTTGTTGATGTTATCTACTTCATCGATCACAGTCTGGAATGTGCCGCTTGCAAGTTCATCAAGGTTAGACACAGCTAACTTGTGACGCAGTAATGATTTTGGCGACATGATGATCATTGGCTTACGGATTGGGCGAATTGCCTGACGACGTAATGCATGGAAGATCTGTGCAGGTGTAGTTGGAGTCATCACTTGCATGTTGTCTTCTGCACATAACTGCAGGAAGCGCTCAAGACGTGCAGATGAATGCTCTGGACCTTGACCTTCGAAGCCGTGTGGTAGAAGCATAGTCAGACCACATACACGTTCCCACTTGGTTTCACCAGATGAGATGAACTGGTCGATCACAACCTGTGCACAGTTCGCGAAGTCACCAAACTGAGCTTCCCAGATGATCAAGCTCTTAGGAAGAGTCGTCGCATAGCCGTATTCAAATGCCAATACTGCCATTTCAGACAATAAAGAGTCATAGATCGCAACGCGTGGCTGGTTTACTTTGATATGGCAAAGTGGAATGTAAGTTGAGCCATCTACCTGGTTATGCAGTTTTGCATGACGGTGTGAGAATGTACCACGACCCACGTCTTCGCCAGTTAAGCGAACCAGGTAACCATCATCTAGAAGCGATGCATAGGCTAGAGTTTCAGCAGCACCCCAGTTCAATGGCATTTCACCAGTCTGCATTTTCAGACGGTCATCAATCACTTTAGAAACCTGACGCTGCATCACGAAGCCTTCTGGAAGCTCACGCATTTTACGACCAAGTTCTTTAAGACGTTCTAGATCACAAGTTGTATCCCACTCGTCTGTGTAGTCGTGACCTAAGTACGGAGACCAGTCTACGAACATTTTCTTGTTCGGCTCTAATACCAAGGCATTGGCAACGTGTTTACCTGCTTCAAGGTCTGAACGATAGTTTTCAACCATTTGATCTGCAGTTGCGCGGTCAAGGATGCCTTCTTGAACAAGTTTGTCAGCATACAAAGTACGAGTCGTCGCTTTCTTGTTGATGACTTGGTACATCATTGGCTGAGTTGCAGCTGGTTCATCCGCTTCGTTGTGACCACGACGACGATAACAGAACATGTCGATAACAACATCTTTACGGAAAGTATGACGGAAATCATGTGCAAGCTGAGCAACAAACAATACAGCTTCCGGATCATCACCATTGACATGGAAGATCGGTGCCTGAATCATTTTCGCGATGTCAGTACAGTATTCTGTAGAACGTGCATCACGTGGATCAGAAGTGGTGAAACCAACTTGGTTGTTCACAACAATGTGCACTGTACCACCAACGGTGTAGCCACGCGTTTGTGACATCTGGAAGGTTTCCTGATTGACACCTTGACCTGCAAATGCTGCATCACCGTGAACGATGATTGGTAATACGTCATCACCACCGATGTCTTTACGACGTACCTGACGAGCACGTACCGAACCTTCAACTACCGGTCCAACGATTTCAAGGTGTGATGGGTTAAACGCCAATGCCAAGTGTACTTCGCCACCTGGAGTCATTACGTTAGACGAGAAACCTTGGTGATACTTAACGTCACCAGAACCTTTCTTATGAAGAGACTTACCTTCGAATTCGCCAAACAGGTCAGCCGGGTTTTTACCCATGATGTTAACCAGAAGGTTCAGACGGCCACGGTGTGGCATACCGATTACAACTTCTTTACAGCCAACAGAACCTGCACGTTGAATCACTGCATCAACCATCGGAATGAAAGACTCACCGCCTTCAACACCGAAACGTTTTGCACCAACGAATTTATTACCTAAGTATTTTTCTAAGCCTTCAGCTGCAGTCAAACGTTCAAGTACATGTTTTTTCTGTTGTGTGTTGAAACCAAACTGGCCACGTGCACCTTCAAGACGTTGTTGAATCCAACGTTTTTCCTTGGTGTCAACGATGTGCATGTATTCTGAACCTACAGTACCACAGTATGTAGACTCTAATGCAGCAAGAATTTCAGCAAGTGTTGCTTCTTCTTTACCGATTGCAAGATTACCAGTATTGAATACTGTGTCTAAATCAGACTTGGTTAACCCATGCGCATCCAGTTCTAAGTCAAATGCTTGTTCGCGTTTTGCAAGACCTAATGGATCTAATTTGGCTTTCTGGTGACCACGGTTACGATAAGCCGCAATGAGTTGTAATACGCCAATTTGACGACGCTCGTGATCAGAACTTACTGTCGCTTGAATGACAGGCTGAACACGGCTTGAATTACGACCTAACAGTAGGAATTGCTCACGTACATTGCTGTGTGGTTGGTCACCTTTAGGGAACTTACCGAAGTATTCCTGCCAGTCAGCACCCACTGAGTCTGGAGCGGTCAGATACTGCTCATAAAGTTCTTCAATATACGCTGCACTATCAGCGCTAAGTTCAGTGTCAAGACGCAGAGCGTCAGCAACTTCTTGCATTTGTGGACCCATTTCCTATTGCAAAAACATTTTCAGGATGCTTTTTAAGCAAAACCCAGGATTAGTAATGTCAAATTGGTAAGATGACATTAGTCCCCCATAAGGCATAAGCCATGAGGCGCTATCACCACACCAAGAGCAACTCTTGATATGTTTAATGAACAATAACGCCCCTCAGCGGCATCATCACTCATCGAATACCCGATAAAAACCGAGCAATTTTTTTGCAAATCGACTTAGAAAAAACAAAGGCTTAAGCTGTATTTTTTCTAAAGCGACTCTGACTTACCTTTATATACCAGTCGTAGGTTTTTCCGTGTTTAAAAAGTGTACATTAATCCTTACATTTTTTGGATATAGTCTTATGCTAAATGCTATCACGATCTCGACTAATCAATTGATTTTTTTGACGAGAAATGTGTGTTTTTTAGTCAAATACATCAACCAGAAATTACTCTAACATAGGGAGCTTTAAATGAAAAACACAATCTCCGTAGACTAAAGTCCTACATCCATCCACTATACCACTGATAAACAAAAAGAGAGTAAATCTTCCAATCCACTCCCTTTGCAATCTTGCGTTATATAATAACATTATCGGGAATCTTTTTCAGGTCAGTTTTACATCTAAAAATCATAAATAAATCGAACTACATTATATTAGTGCACAAACCTGAGCAAAATGCTCTGAAATGATTCATCACCTTTTATGACTGCACCAGAGCTCCTGCTGATAACACTTGCTTTTCAACTAGTCTTCCCCTTTTCAGCGCCCCTATAAAGCAAAAAGCACACCAAGTGGTGTGCTTTTTGACAAACTGTTATTCGCAGTCTGAATTAGCCAGCCATATCTAGAAGCATGTTACGGATGTGACCGATTGCTTTGGTAGGGTTCAAGCCTTTAGGACATACAGATACACAGTTCATGATGCCTTTACAACGGAACAGCGAGAATGGGTCGTCAAGACGAGCCAAACGCTCTTGAGTTGCTGTATCACGTGAGTCAATGATGAAGCGGTAAGCATTCAACAATGCTGAAGGACCCAGGAACTTGTCAGGGTTCCACCAGAATGACGGACATGAAGTTGAACAGCATGCACAAAGAATACATTCATACAGACCATCAAGATGTTCACGTTCTTCAGGAGACTGCAGACGCTCTTTAGGCGGTGCAGGCTGATTGTTGATCAAGAACGGATGAATTTTGTTGTACTGATCGTAGAATTGATTCATGTCTACAACAAGGTCTTTAACTACTGGAAGACCTGGCAGTGGACGGATTGTGATTGTTTCTGGTAAATCATTCAGGTTCCACAGACATGCAAGACCGTTTTTACCATTAATGTTTACACCATCAGAACCACAAATACCTTCACGACATGAGCGACGGAACGTTAAAGATTCGTCTTGTACTTTTAATGCCAGAAGTGCGTCAAGCAACATACGGTGCTTGTCAGTCAATTCTAGTTTAAAAGTTTGCATGTATGGTGCTGCATCCTTATCAGGATCGTAGCGGTAGATATTAAATGTACGAGTACCTCTACTCATCTTACTTCTCCGAATTAGAATGTACGTGGTTTAGGTGGAATTGCATCAACCGACAATGGACGGTAACGTACTGGCTTATACTCAAGACGGTTGTCCGCAGAGAACCATAATGTGTGCTTCATCCACTCATCATCACGACGACCGTATGGGTATGCAGGATGGTCAGGAGACTCTTCAAAGTCTACCACCGTATGCGCACCACGGCATTCTTTACGCGCTGCAGCCGAAATTAGCGTTGCCTTAGCAACTTCATACAAGTTTTCAACTTCAAGTGCTTCAATACGTGCTGTATTGAATACTTTAGATTTGTCTTTCAAGTGAATGTTGCGCACGCGCGGTTCAATTGCAAGAATCTGTTTCACACCTTCTTCAAGAAGTGCAGATGTACGGAATACACCAGCGTGGTCTTGAACGATATCACGAATCGCATCAGCAACTTCCTGAGCATTTTCACCCGTAGTGGATTCGTCAAGTTTACGAATACGTGCAACAGTTTGCTCAAGTACAGTTGTAGGAAGCGGTTCATATTCATCACCGTGATGTTTAGTCACATAATCGATGATATGCTGACCAGCAGCCTTACCAAATACAACCAAGTCAAGCAGT
Organism: Acinetobacter sp. 22323; assembly: GCF_052044895.1. Taxonomy (NCBI): domain Bacteria; kingdom Pseudomonadati; phylum Pseudomonadota; class Gammaproteobacteria; order Moraxellales; family Moraxellaceae; genus Acinetobacter; species Acinetobacter sp. 22323. The sequence goes on from NZ_JBQEOL010000011.1 coordinate 70,346, forward strand.
GAGTTTGTACCTAGACGGTTTGCACCATGTACAGATACACAAGAACATTCACCAATCGCATAGAAACCTTTCACTGGTTTAGTGAAGTTACGGCCTTCTTGGTTAGTAGAGTATGTATCAGTGTTCTTGTCGTAGTGAGTAACCAGTGCTTCAGTTTCCGGAGACTCTGGAACAACAACCTGACCATGAATATTCGTAGGAATACCACCCATTTGATAATGGATTGTTGGCACTACCGGAATTGGCTCTTTGGTGATATCAACGTTCGCGAATTTCTTACCAATCTCAAATACAGATGGAAGACGTTTCATGATCGTATCCGCACCCAGGTGCGTCATATCAAGAAGGATATAATCACCTTTAGGACCACAGCCACGACCTTCTTTGATCTCTTGGTCCATAGAACGTGATACGAAGTCACGTGGTGCCAAGTCTTTCAAAGTTGGAGCATAACGTTCCATGAACGGTTCGCCATCTTTGTTACGAAGGATTGCACCTTCACCACGACAACCTTCAGTTAGCAATACGCCTGCGCCCGCAACACCTGTAGGGTGGAACTGCCAGAATTCCATATCTTGTAATGGAATACCTGCACGAGCTGCCATACCAAGACCGTCACCAGTATTGATATACGCGTTAGTAGATGCACGGTAAACACGACCCGCACCACCAGTAGCAAATAGAGTAGCTTTCGCCTGGAATACTGCAATTTTACCAGTTTCCTGATCGATAGCAGTTACACCAAGTACATCGCCAGCTTCGTTACGGATCAAATCAAGTGCGATCCATTCTACGAAGAATTGTGTACCCATTTTCACGTTGCTTTGATAAAGCGTATGAAGAAGTGCGTGACCTGTACGGTCAGCTGCAGCACATGCACGAGGAACCGCTTTTTCACCGTAGTTTGCAGAGTGACCACCGAATGGACGTTGGTAAATCGTACCGTCTGCGTTACGGTCAAATGGCATACCTAAATGTTCTAATTCATATACCACTTGAGGTGCTTCACGCGTCATAAACTCGATCGCGTCCTGGTCACCTAACCAGTCAGAACCTTTAACTGTGTCATAGAAGTGGTAGTGCCAGTTATCTTCTTGCATATTACCAAGAGATGCACCAATACCACCCTGTGCCGCAACAGTGTGTGAACGTGTCGGGAATACTTTAGTCAGTACAGCAACTTTTAAACCAGCTTGAGCAAGTTGGTAAGATGCACGCATACCTGAACCACCGCCACCCACGATGACAGCATCGAAAGTTTCATGTGGAATATTTGTGTAATCTTCTTTAGGGTTAATTGCGCCCATGATCTCTTCCTATCAAGCCCAGAAAATCTGGATTGCCCAGATTGCGTATGCTAATACAGCGATAATCACTGCTGAAGTCAATACAATGCGTAAACCTGATGCTGATGGACCCATTTGACGAGTAGTCACATAGTCAGTGAAAACCTGCCACATGCCAATCCATGCGTGTGCAACAAGAGAGAATACTGCCAATAAAGACAAAATCTTCATTGGTGTAGTCATCATAAAGCCGTACCACTGTTCAAAGTTGAAGCCACCATTCAGTAGAATCCAACCCAAAACGATAACAGTATACACAGCTAGAACCACTGCACTCACACGTTGAAGAAACCAATCGCGAGAACCTGAACCCGTTAAACCAGTAGCACTTTTCATTAGAGTACGATCCATACAAATGCTGCAACAATACCGATCGCAGACAAGATTAATGAAATAGTAGCTGCAGTACGGCCGCTTTGCAGTTCTTCTGCAACGCCAACATCTGCAAGTAAGTGCTTAATACCAGTAAACGTATGATAGATTAAGCCGGCTACAAATACCCATACAACAAAACGCACGATGAAACCGTTAAAGATTTCTTGCACTTGAGCAAAACCTTCAGGCGAAGACAATGACTTGTCTAAAATCCATAAAAGGACCGGTACGAGTAAGAATACGATCACACCAGAAAGACGGTGTAGAATTGATGCAATAGCCACAGGTGATTTTAAGTTTACTTCTAAAACTTGACCCATGGACAAATTGACAGGTCTGTTGCTTTTCACAGCGGGCATCCTGTAGTTAAAAACTCCATCCGGAGTTTGTTGGAATTAATTCGAAGGAAAGCTGGCATTGATTAGGCAAATACATGCCTAAACGTAAAACGACACTGAATTATAAAACGCTCACTATCAAAATACAAACAACTCTCATAAGCTTTTTGGCTAAAAATCCTTTAAATAAGAATCATTAACAATAAGATTAATCTGCAATAATTTTATAATTGCCTTCTAATCAATACTTATATATATGTTTTTAAATAATAAAGCCGATTAATTTAGTCCGATATGGAGATATAATAGAAACATCTGTTCTTTAGACTAAAGGTGAAGATTCAAGCACTTAGCGCTCGATTGAAAATATCACTCAAACTATACAGAACCCTCTATTTTTTAAAGATTTATGATAAGCCAAATAGTGAATACAAAACTATCTTTATAATAGTTGAATGAATACGTCACTTAGGCAGATAAAACGCATTTCAGTACCGATCTATACTATTCAACTTAAAAATGTGAAACAGGTCTCCAAATAAATCAAATTAGCATGATTTAATCGAGCAAAAATAAGTCATTTTTTAATCAAACAGACATTTTCAAATATTCTATTAAGTGCTTTTATTTATAAGACCTGACAAAAACTACCAACCCTTGAAAAAGCTGTAAGTAGTGAAATTTATATAGTTTTAGCCACTTTATCATTATAAACCTAATCATTTTAAACATTTTTTTACGATTAAAAGATGATGATTATCGCTGCAAACAATGCATTTTTTTCTGCACCTCCTGCATGTTTTATCTTATTATAGCGCGTTGATGCTGTGATTTTAATAAAGCTTTTTATACAGAGATTATGTGACTAAGCCGCTGTGTAACGTCATTTTTTATCCATAAGTATAATTGACAAAATTTCAGTACTCACTAATCTTATAGCAAATTTTTGATCCGTCCGTTTTGTACATTAAAAGATTGATAGACAACTCGGATAAACATTCACCAGGACAGGAGATCTATTGAATGTCTGAAGCAACTGGCAAGAAAGCCGTTTTACAGCTTGATGGCAAAGAAATTGAATTACCAATTTACAGCGGCACATTGGGCCCAGATGTAATCGACGTTAAAGATGTGTTGGCTGCAGGTCACTTTACTTTTGATCCTGGTTTTATGGCAACAGCTGCATGCGAGTCTAAAATCACTTTCATCGATGGTAATAAAGGTGTTCTTTTACACCGTGGCTACCCAATTGACCAGTTAGCAACTAAAGCTGATTACCTAGAAACTTGCTACTTACTTCTTAATGGCGAGCTTCCAACAGCTGAGCAAAAAGAAGAATTCGACGCTAAAGTTCGTAACCACACTATGGTTCACGATCAAGTAAGCCGCTTCTATAACGGTTTCCGTCGTGATGCTCACCCTATGGCAATCATGGTTGGTGTTGTTGGTGCGTTGTCTGCGTTCTATCACAATAATCTGGACATCGAAGATGTTAACCATCGTGAAATCACTGCGATTCGTTTAATCGCTAAGATTCCTACTTTGGCAGCTTGGAGCTACAAATATACTGTTGGTCAACCATTCGTTTACCCACGTAACGATTTGACTTACGCTGAAAACTTCCTGTACATGATGTTTGCTACTCCAGCAGACCGTGACTACAAAGTAGATCCAATCCTTGCGAAAGCAATGGACCGTATCTTCACACTTCACGCTGACCACGAACAAAATGCTTCTACTTCTACAGTACGTTTAGCTGGTTCTACTGGCGCTAACCCATATGCATGTATCGCTGCTGGTATCTCTGCACTTTGGGGTCCTGCTCACGGTGGTGCGAACGAAGCTGTTCTTAAGATGCTGGATGAAATCGGCACTGTAGAAAACGTTGCTGGCTTCATGGAAAAAGTGAAAACTAAAGAAGTTAAACTCATGGGCTTCGGTCACCGTGTGTACAAAAACTTCGATCCACGTGCGAAAGTAATGAAAGAAACTTGTGACGAAGTTCTTGGTGCTCTTGGCATCAACGATCCACAGCTTGCTCTTGCTATGGAACTTGAACGTATCGCACTTTCTGACGAATACTTCATCAAACGTAACCTTTACCCTAACGTAGACTTCTACTCAGGTATCATCCTTAAAGCGATTGGTATCCCAACAGAAATGTTTACTGTGATCTTTGCGCTTGCACGTACAGTTGGTTGGATCAGCCACTGGTTAGAAATGCACAGCGGTCCTTACAAGATCGGTCGTCCTCGTCAGCTTTATACTGGCGAAACTCAACGCGATATCGCTCGTTAATTCGAATCGCGTCGAAAGACCCAAAAAACCGCCCTTTCGGGCGGTTTTTTATGGGCAATGAAAATATTAAGCACAGCAGCAAATAAAAAGTTGAGATTATCGTCTTAAATAGAATGATAAAGATGCTTACAAATCCAAGCCTATAATCCCGTTATAATCAGGTCATCCTGACTATTCATAAATACTATGCCCTACCGTTTTTTATTCCTGCTGTTAAGACTGATCCGATTTCCACAATTTAAATGCCGTCAGCTGACTGCAGGCGAAATCCAGATGTGCCGTTCAGTGTTTGGAGACCGGATTGATTACGGCAAGGTGCATGTTATGAACCATCCTTTCCTGCCGTGGCAACCCAAGCATATTCTGATGGCACCTAATGGCTATATTCATGTACGCAATGCACTTTTTAAAGATGATTATTCCAAAGAGACTGCAAGTTATCGTGCAGTATTTATTCATGAGATGACGCATATTTTCCAGCATCAGCATGGCATTAATGTGGTATTGCGTGGCGCGATATTACAGACGGCTTATTTTTTGAGTTTTGGCCGCTATAATCCTTATCAATACTCCTATATTCCCGGCAAGTCTTTCTGGACCTACAATATTGAGCAGCAAGGTGATATTGCACGTGATATTTATCTTCAAAAGCTGCCAAATATCATTCAGGAAACGGATTAGAGAGTAATATATTAAAATTTTTATATATAAATCTTTTCGCCCTGGCCAGGCAGATTCGATACAAAACAATATGTGATCCCTTTATTTTTAATCATCCAGTTGCATTTCAACAATAAATCTATGCAAACAACGCTAGCATCTGCTTCAAATTTCGATAGAATAACTCTTGTATGATATTTTATTTCCAAAAATGAGATTAGGTATCAAGCTTTTATTATTGTGTTTATGTTTCCTGCCATTTGGCATTATGTAAGTACCAGATTGCATTCGGCTAAATAACTATAATTTTAAACAATAGCCGATTAGTGCAAAAAATCTATCAGGATTAGGATTTAGTTGGAATGAAAAGTTTTAAAATTGCCCTTGCTCAATTCTCTCCACATGTTGGCAATATCGATGCAAATACGCAAAAAATGATCGAACAGGCCAATCTGGCTAAAAAAGACAATGCTGACCTGATTATCTTTCCAGAACTTTCGACTCTGGGCTACCCTGCAGATGACTTGATTCTGCGTCCAAGCTTGACTAAACGCACCCAACAGGCATTTGATCAACTGGCACAAGTCAAAGATATCGTAATGGTCTTTGGCTTTGTCAACCAGACTGAAGATGGTCAGCGTTTTAACTCTGCTGCAGTGATGAAAGACGGTCAGGTATTGGGAATTTATAACAAGCAGACTTTACCAAACTATGCTGTATTTGATGAGAAGCGTTATTTTAATGAAGGTCATCAACACCTGGTATTTGAATACCTCGGTCATAAATTTGGAGTACTGATCTGCGAAGATGTATGGTCTCTGAATGTTGTTCAACAGCTGGCTCAGCTGAATGTTGATACTGTGGTGGTACTGAACTCTTCTCCATATGAAGTCGGTAAGCCACAACACCGTATTGAAACCATGGCAGCTTTGGTTAAACAGCTCAATATCAACCTGGTATATTGCAACCAGGTCGGCGGTCATGATGATCTTGTTTTTGACGGTACGAGTTTCGTACTGAATAAATCTGGTGAAGTTGCGCTGCAAGCAGCAAGTTTCCAGGAAAATCTATCTATTGCTGAATATGATGCAACTAACCTTGCGTTTAGCAAAACCAGCATTACCCCTACTCTTGACACCATGGCAGAGATCTATCAAAGCCTGGTCATGGCAACACGCGATTATGTACAACGTTCTGGTTTCCCGGGTGTAATTCTGGGTCTGTCTGGTGGCATTGATTCTGCCTTGACACTTGCGATTGCTGTAGATGCCATCGGTGCAGATAAAGTACAAGCGGTAATGATGCCTTACACCTATACGGCTCAGATCAGTGTGGAAGATGCAGCTGAACAGGCGAAAACACTGGGCGTGACTTTTGGTATTGCCGAGATCAACCCGATCGTAAATGGCTTCATGCAAACCCTGTATCCGTTCTTCGGTGATGCTCCAGTGGATGCAACTGAAGAAAATCTGCAGGCTCGTTCACGTGGCACACTATTGATGGCTTTGTCGAATAAATTTGGCAACCTGGTACTGTCGACGGGCAATAAATCAGAAGTAGCCGTGGGTTATTGCACTCTGTACGGTGACATGGTTGGTGGCTTCTCAGTACTGAAAGATGTGTATAAGACTATTGTGTTTGAACTGGCGAAATACCGTAACAGTATTGCAGACAAACCAGTGATTCCTGAGCGTGTGATTACCCGTCCACCTTCGGCAGAATTACGCCCAGATCAGGTCGATCAGGATTCATTACCTCCATATGAAGTATTGGATGCAATCCTTTACTCTTATATCGAAGAAGACATGAGTCAGGATGACATCATTGAGAAAGGCTTTGAGGAAGAAGTGGTAAAACGTGTGATTCGTCTAGTTGACGTGAATGAATATAAACGTCGTCAAGGTGCGATAGGTCCTCGTATCAGCTCACGTGCTTTCAGCCGCGAACGTCGCTACCCAATCGTAAATGGATGGAAAGCGGGTATCTGATTTAACCCTGTTTATTCAGAAAAACGCCCAAGTCCGCTTAGGCGTTTTTTTATTGGTAGTGATTTAAGATAAATGTATAACTCAAATATATTAATAAGTTGGCGCTGGAAAATTTAAATTAACAAGAATAGTGCAACAATTTTATAGGCTTAAATATATTTATTTGACACAAAAAAAGAGACCAAGCTGAGAGCTTGGTCTATAAAAATGGTGGCTATGACGAGACTTGAACTTGTGACCCCCGCATTATGAGTGCGGTGCTCTAACCAACTGAGCTACATAGCCGTAAACTGTGTGCGCATTATCGTAACTTCCGCATTCCTCGTCAAGCATTTTAACTCACAAATGTTCAGTCTTTAGGCAAATGCGTGTATTTGCATCAAACTTTAACCAAAATCAGTTTTTATTATGTATTTCACGTATTAATATGAATTTTAAAACCGTTTTAAGTTACTCAGATATGATTAAAACTAAAATTTTCTTGACCATTTCTACAGCACTCAGCCTGAGTGCCTGCCAATTGATTTCACCACTGATGGTAGATTATAACGGTGTACGCCGTGATGTCGCACATTGGATTAATAATCATCAACTTATGAGTATGCAACAAAAACGAAGTTTGGTTCAACTGAGTAAAGCACAGCAAAAACTGAAGCATTTTGCTGAATATGATGCAACTGAACAAATGAAAGTTACCCAAGAAAACCAAATCGCCCTGCATTGTGCACGCATACACATTACAGAATCCAAAATCTCCCAACTCCAACAACAAATTTATGGATCAGCCAATGTCTCTATTCAACAACAGTATCAACGGCTCGCACCAAAACTTAAAATAGACACGACACAAATTCAATGTGAATAATGCAGATGATCTATTAGGTGCGACCTTAGTCTGACAGCTTGAAGCATTTAAAATACAAATGAATCTATATTTTATTATTTTTAATATAAAACAATAATTTATAAAAAATATTTTTACTAAAACATTATTTAACCATATGGATTTACTTGGTTTTATTTTAACCTGATTAGCGTTATTATTTAAAAAATACCATGCCCGACGGATCATAGGCATTGTTTAAAATTTTTATAATACCCATAAATACATGTGGAGAATGACCATGGCTTTTCAACATATTTTAGTTCCAATTGATGGTTCAGAAACGGCTTATGCTGCAGTAGATCAGGCAGTACAACTGGCGAAAACTTTTAACGGTAAAATCACTGTAGTTCAGGTGATGACCTTAGACCCTTATATTGCGGCTGAATACATTACCGCAGCACAAACCAATGATTTAATTGAACGTGCACGTACTGCAATCCAGCAAAACCTGGATGAAGCGAAAAAACGTTTTGAAACAGCTGGTGTACAGGTCGATACCCAGTTGCTTGAAGGTCAGGTGGTAAATACCGAGATTGCCAAAGCAGCAAAAACTTTAGGTGCAGACCTGATTGTGATTGGCTCACATGGCCGTACCGGGTTCAAGAAATTCTTCCTCGGAAGTGTAGCTCAAAGCATTCTAGGACAGTCCGATGTTCCAGTGCTTGTGGTTCGTGGTCAAGCATAAATTATTATTTTATCCTCTTCAAAATACCTCATGTACACATGGGGTATTTTTATTGGATGCTGCCATCCCATTGGTAGAGTTTCAGATTAATTTTACCCTTAATAACTGCAACGCCTTCTTCCAGTAATTTACCTGCCTGAATGTTCATTCCCTGTTCATCCAGTTTTTGCACACTGATTTTGCCTTGCGAACTAACGACGCGATGCCAAGGCAGATCAGATGCTTCATCCATCTCTCTCAGTACTCGTCCAACCAGACGTGCATGGCGTGGCAATCCTGCAAGCTGGGCCAGCTGACCATAGCTAGCAACTTTTCCTTGAGGGATTAATGCAATCACACCAAGAATCATTCGGGCAAGTTCATCACTGGGTTTGGCTGGCATTTTCAATATATCCATTTAAGCTGCTTTGATCATAATATTTGGATTCAAACTCACCAAGTTAATATCTAGGAAATAAAAAAAGAGAATCCAAAAATTCTCTTTTTTTAAATCAAAATTATTTTAGAAGTTATCCGGACTTTCCAGACGTTTCACTTCATGCACTTTTTCAGGATTATGCACTGCTGCTACGCCATCTTCATCTTTTTCATCAATCAGGCTTTCAGGCTTGTACACTGTAATAATTTCATTGCCATTTGCATCTTCACCGATAATGTATTGGAAACCTTTACGGTTCATTTTATGGCACATCCGCTGATACCAGCCTTTCCAGCCTTCTTTTTCTTCATTCGGATTATAATAAAAGGCATTCATTACAGCTGGTAAACCCAGACCACAAACCACACCGGATAACAGCACCACAATAAAGGTATAACCGACCAGAATACTGCTGTACTCTTTTAGTTGCGGAACATTGGCAACAGCCAGAATCAAAGCTAAAGAAATTCCACCACGGACACCACCCCAAGAGAGAATTGCAAGACTGCCGTTATAACGTTTTTTACGCAGATGTGGAAACATGGAAAAAGACAGGAAGTTTGCTGCGAAACGCACTACATGCAGAATAATAAAAGCCACGATTCCACCCAGAATCAGGCTAGTGCTTAAATCCAGAATAAACAGTTCAAGACCAATCAGGGTAAACAGGAAAGAGTTAATAATTCCTTCAACCGTATGCCAGAAATGGTTCACATCACCAATATCGGCATCTGCCAGAATTTCCTTCCATTTATTACCAACGATCAGGCCTCCAATCACACAGGCAATTGGTGCAGAAGCATGCGCTAGCAAGGCCACCAGATAGGAACCACAAGCCAGTAATGCAGTGGTTAGAATCAGGGATTCCATTTCATGTTTGCCGCGAAGAATGCGTAGGATTGCCCAACCGAATACTACGCCAATGAATACAGCCACCACAATTTCGTAGAGCAGTGTTTGCAGTACGCCCAATAAAGTAAAGTTCTCACCCTGTAATACATTCAAAAGCGTCATAAACAAGGCAATACACATCGCATCGTTAAACAATGACTCACCTTCCAGTTTTACCATTAAGTGATGCGGTGCACGAACTGAACTGAGCACCCCTTTAATTCCGATCGGGTCCGTTGCACCTAATGCTGCACCCAGTAATAGCAATACCAACAGATCAACATGCTTACCGATCAGGAACTGGTAACCATAAAGGACTAAACCAAACAAGACTGCACAGATCACCAGTGCCAGACTGGCTAGAATTCCGATCGGACGCCAATGATTGCGCAAATCGGAAACCTTAAATTTCAGCGCAGATGAGGTCAAAATAAAACAGATGACACCGTTAATCAGAAAATCATAAAAATCGATATGCCGGACTGCATTTTCAATATTGGCAATATTGATACTGAAAAAAGGATTGCCCTGCAGCAGGCTCGCGCCCCATTGCAGGATAAATACAAAAATTGCAGAAACAATCGGAACACCAATCGCTTGAGGAAAACCCAGCACTCTTTTATTAAATAATGTCGTGGCAATAGATAATGCAAAAACAACGGTCAAAAGTTGTAAGAAAAAGAAATTGCCCATGGGTTCCCTTAAAGCGCGCCTCATTCCTGAAAATGAGTGATTTGGCTTATTTAAAAATAAAATATCAAATGAAAAAGCATTTCCAGATGAAATAATTTTAATCCTGTTTATTTTGCTATTTAGTTAAGTTTCTTTTCAATAGTTCCAAATGGTGGTTTATCATACAATTCTATCTTAGTACTTTGCTGTATTCTTTTACTAGTTCTTCTGAATCCTTTTTCCATGCATCAAACCGTTAAACTTGTTTTCCGTCTTTTTCTTGCTACTGTGATTTTTTTGGTCACGCTTGCATTGTGTTTTACCTGTTTTGCCAAAATTCAGGAGATCATGCAGGCCGAGCAGTATTATCAACAAGGCAAGTCACTTAACTTAACCAGCTCACCAGATCAGCAGTATGTTTTGCTGTCCAATAACCAGAAACCAGATCATGCCATTTTTGTTCTGATTGCAGGGAATGGTTATATTTCCAAAAGTAGTTGTACCCATTATACGGCGTTGTGTAGCGATGACTTTAATCAGTCTCATAACCGTCAGATTGATCAGGTAAAACTGTTTAAGGCAGGTCAGTTTTCTTATATTCAACAGGTTAAATATAAAGATAGCCGCACTGGTCAGGTTTCAGAATTTTCCTATTCTGCTAATGAGATCCAGCAATTTTATCAGCAAGACATTGCTGGGCTGAAATATGTAGTCTTTGGTATTAGCTTATTTGCTTTAGCTGCTTTATTTGTCAGCTTCAAGCTGATCAGGAATTTTCAGCGATTTCTGAATAAATAAGTTTTTCTATGCTCAAGAAAAAGGAGCAACTGCTCCTTTTTGATTTCATCTGGCACTTTAAATAGATCTAAATACCTTTAGGATATTAAATGCCTTTATTAAAAGTATCACAATCTGCCATTTGACCAGATTTCAGGCCGGTATTAAACCATTGCACGCGCTGCGCACTGGTCCCATGAGTAAAGCTATCTGGCACCACATGTCCTTGGGCTTTTTTCTGTAAATAGTCATCACCAATCTTATGCGCTGCATCCATGGCTTCCTGTACATCACCCTGTTCCAGGAATTGAGTACGCTCATGATTATGATAAGCCCATACCCCCGCCAGACAGTCGGCTTGCAGCTCCTGATAGACTGACAGCTGATTCGCTTGCACCTTTGTGGCTTGCTGGCGTGCCTGCTGTACCTGAGAAGAAATACCCAAGATGGTCTGAATGTGATGTCCAACCTCATGTGCCACGACATATGCTTGAGCAAAGTCACCAGCCTGATCATTACGCGATAGCTCAGTTGAATTCTGCTCACCACTAATACCCATCTGGCTACGCATATCCCTAAAGAAGGTCGTGTCGATATACACTTTCTGATCTGCCGGACAATAAAACGGCCCCATGGCGGATTGCGCCGCACCACAACCTGAGTTCACCACACCGCTGAAGAGTACCAGTTTAGGAGGAGTGTACTGCTGATTCAGCTGCTGCTGGAACACCTGTGACCAGGTATCTTCTGTATCGGCCAGAACAGTTCCGACAAAGTCAATTGCTTCTTGCTGCTCTGGCGTTGGATTTTCCAGACCACGCGTTTCAGCACTGGAAACACCTTGTGTCACCTGCTTGGTGGCTTGATAAGCTTGTTGTGGATCCACACCAAAAAATTTCCAGGCAACAAAGGCTACAATCAGCCCTAGAATACTGATACCACCCGCTTTGGCACCCCCACCGCGGCGGTCTTCAACATTGCTACTAACTCGACGACCTTTCCAGCGCATAGTAAGATTCCTTATAGTTTATTTTTGACTTACTTCTAGCCAACCAAAATTATGCCTGCTTTGATTTTGCTCTGATCTTTTGAATAAAGCCAATCACAATGAATACCAATAATCCTGCGATAAAACCAATGACTAAATTAATGAGTGTTGGCGTAACGGCACCTATAATACTGCCCATTGTAGGAATGTGCTCTACATACTCGACTGAATCTTCAGTGAAATGATGAAACCATGGAATGGCGTGAGCAATAATCCCGCCACCAACCAGGAACATGGCAATTGTTCCCACAATAGTTAAAGTTTTCATCAGTTTGGGTGCAAAAGCTAACAAGCCTCGTCCTACACTTTGCTTGAAACTCGATGCCTGCTTGCTCAAGTGCAAACCTACATCATCAATTTTCACAATCATGGCCACAAAGCCATACACTCCGATGGTCATGGCCACAGCAATCGTCGAAAGTACCATCACCTTGGTGGAAAAAGCAGCCGCTGCAACAGTACCCAAGGAAATCACAACAATTTCAGCTGACAAAATAAAGTCAGTACGAATCGCACCTTTAATTTTATCTTTTTCAAATTTAACCAGATCCGTTTCGATTGCGTTTAATTCTGCTTGCGCAGCTTCTTCAGTTTTGACCTTTCTATGCTTGAGACTATGCAGTACTTTTTCTACGCCTTCATAACACAGGAACAAGCCGCCAATCATCAATAAAGGATTAATTAACCATGGTGCAACCACACTGATCAGCAAGGCCAAAGGAACAAGAATAAGTTTATTGACAAAAGAACCTTTGGCGACGCTCCATACCACCGGAAGTTCACGTTCGGCACGTACACCGCTTACCTGTTGAGCATTGAGCGCCAGATCATCTCCCAAGACCCCGGCCGTTTTTTTTGCTGCCACTTTACTCATGACTGCAACATCATCTAGAACTGTGGCTATATCATCCAATAATATTAATAAGCTACTCGCCATTCTTGTTATTCCTTATAAATGTAAAAATATTCTAATCAAAAAGCAGCAGAAAGATTGTATTTACTTCTTTAATTTCAGAGATTTTTTATTACTGTGATTCATTGTGACTGACATTCAAAAACAGAATGCCGTACAATGTTGCGATCCTAAAAATTTGAATGTAGTACGACTACTGGTTTGGAATAAATAATGAGTAATCAAGATAATCGTCCAGTGATCTTGACTGGCGACCGTCCTACCGGACAACTTCACCTCGGTCACTTTGTTGGTTCATTACGCTCTCGCGTGGGTTTACAGGATTCTCACCATCAGCATCTTCTGCTGGCAGATGCACAGGCCTTGACAGACAATGCAGATAACTTCGAAAAAGTACGTCGTAACATCATTGAAGTTGCAACAGATTATCTTGCGGTAGGCATTGATCCGACCAAAACCACAATCTGCGTTCAGTCTTGCCTTCCTGCCCTCAATGAATTGACTATGCTTTACCTCAACTTCGTGACTGTTTCACGTCTTGAGCGTAACCCAACGATTAAGTCTGAAATTCAGATGCGTGGTTTTGAGCGTGATATTCCGGCGGGCTTCTTGTGCTATCCAGTGGCGCAGGCCGCGGACATTACTGCATTCAAAGCGACTGTGGTTCCAGTGGGTGAAGACCAGATCCCAATGATTGAACAGACTAACGAAATCGTGCGTCGTCTGAACCGTCAGGTAGGTCGTGAGCTACTTCCAGAATGTAAAGCCCTGCTATCTAACGTTGGCCGTTTACCAGGCTTTGATGGTAAGGCGAAAATGTCTAAATCTTTAGGCAATACCATTGTGCTAGATGCATCAGACAAAGATATCAAGAAAGCCGTTAACGCAATGTATACGGATCCGAACCACCTGCGTATTGAAGATCCAGGTCAGGTTGAAGGCAACGTGGTATTTACTTACCTGGATGCGTTCGATACCAACAAAGAAGAGCTGGAAGAACTAAAAGCCCATTACCGCCGTGGTGGTTTGGGTGATGGTACAGTGAAAAAACGTCTTGAAGGTATTCTAAAAGAATTAATTGGACCAATTCGTGAACGTCGTATGGAACTTTCTAAAGATCCTGACTACATTATGGATGTACTCAAGACTGGTACAGACAAATGCCGTGATATTACTCAAGCGACTTTGGATGAAGTTAAAACTGCCCTTGGCGTGTTCCACTTCTAATGCTTGGATAAATTTTGAAAAGCCCTTCACATGAAGGGCTTTTTTATTGAATTCCTACACATTTGATTCATATTTTCTTTTTCCTGTCACACAAAGGTAGAAAAACTTACTTTAGTTAACAGCTCTTTACACGTTTACCAATGTAAAAATAACAAGCCAGTTTTAATATGAAAACATATTCAGGAAATAGCAAGAAACATTCTCCACAGTTTCATTTGCAACAAGTTTTTCCTTTTTCTACGCAATGACAACCCCAATCATTGCGTTTTTTTTGTCTGAAACTTTTATAAAAACTATTTTAGCTTACGCTGCTCTTTTACAATGTCTAGCTTATGTAGCGAAAAAACTAATAAAAAAACCCGCAACATGTGCGGGTTTTTTATTAGTTTTTTTACTTAAGCGTGTTTATGACGCATGTGCGGGAACAGGATCACGTCACGGATACTTGGCGCATTGGCAAAAATCATCACCAGACGGTCAATACCGATACCTTCACCCGCTGTTGGAGGTAAGCCATATTCTAATGCTTCAATAAAGTCTGCATCGAAGTGCATTGCTTCATCATCGCCTGCGTCTTTCTCGGCAACCTGTGCCTGGAAGCGCTCAGCCTGGTCGATCGGATCATTCAATTCTGAGAAACCATTTGCCAGCTCACGACCACCAATAAAGAATTCGAAACGGTCAGTGATATGTGGATTGTCATCATTACGACGAGCCAGTGGAGAAGTTTCTGCTGGATATTCAGTAATGAATGTTGGCTGACGCAGTTTAGTTTCTACTGTTTCCTCAAACACGATAGTTTGCAGTTTACCCAAACCAAAACCTGGTTTCACCTGTTCTTTCAGCTCTTCCTGAACGTATTTTGCCAGAAAGTCACGGTCGCCTACATTTTCAGGCGTGAACTGTGGGTTGTGCTCAAGAATCGCATCAAACATTGAGATTTTCTTGAATGGACCTTTGAAGCTAAATACTTCTTCGCCATAAGGCACATCAGTTGTACCCAAAATATCCAATGCCAGTTTTTCCAGCATTTGCTCAGTCAGTTCCATCAGGTCTTTATAGTCTGCATAAGCCTGGTAGAACTCGATCATGGTGAATTCCGGGTTATGACGAGTTGAAACACCTTCATTTCGGAAGTTACGGTTAATTTCGAACACTCGCTCAAAACCACCGACAACCAGACGTTTCAAATAAAGCTCAGGCGCAATACGCAAGAACAATGGCATGTCCAACGCATTGTGATGTGTTTCAAATGGACGCGCAGAAGCACCACCTGGAATCACGTGCATCATTGGTGTTTCCACTTCCATATAACGTTTTTCAGTCAGGAAGTTGCGGATACCAGCGACCACTTTAGCGCGGATTTCAAAAGTCTTACGTGTTTCTTCATTCACGATCAGATCCAGATAACGCTTACGATACTTCACTTCTGTATCTGTTAAGCCGTGGAATTTGTCTGGAAGTGGACGAAGTGATTTTGTTAGTAATTCGAATTGTTCGATATGTACATACAGATCGCCTTTACCCGAACGACCGATATAACCTTCAACGGCAATGATATCACCAAGGTCTAGACCTTTAATTGTAGCAAGTACTTCAGCATCTAATTCTTTACGAGGAACATAAAGCTGAATACGGCCAGTCATGTCCTGAATCACAATGAATGAACCACGGTTCAACATCACACGACCCGCAACTTTTACATACACCTTTTCGCCTGCTTCAATTTCTTCTTTTGATTGGTCAGCGAACTGGTCTTGAAGATCTTGCGCATAGTGCTCACGCTTGAAAGTATTTGGCCATGGGCTCTTGCCGGTTTCCTTGGCTTGATCTTCGATTTGCTTTAACTTGGCATGACGCTGTGCAATTAAATCGTTTTCGGAAATGATTTGTTCAGAAGTCGATTGAGCGTTAGTTTGCGTCATCTCTGCCTCGAATAAGATTAGTTAAAAAATAGAAGGTGCATACAATAGCAGATTTTGCAGTTAAATCGTAGCGTCCAGCAGCATCTCAATTGGCTTTTCTTTTCTAATATCTCGGGAAGACTCAAATTCCTCTTTTGGGCAGGGCCTTTCACCCTAACCAAGCCGAGGAATATACAGTTTTAATTGACCAATTAATCAAAAAATAACGTTTTAATATCAAATTCTTTACAGAACCTTTCAGTCTTTTTGACTAAGGTCGGCTTGGACTAAAGTCTTTAGACCAAATGCTAACTTCATTCCCTGTATAGAAGTTCTACAATGCTCCCTGACGCAAATCATTGCCGAACTATAAAACGAATTGATACGAACCACCATAATGAGCCAATGCACCTCTAAAATCCTGTTTTTTCATGGACTTGATTCTTCACGAGAATCTACGAAATTCCATGCCATCGATGCCGATCATAAATATTGCATTGATGTGGATTACCGCAACCTCAATTATGCGACTGTGGCAGAGTTTTATAACGAGATGATTGAAAAAATTCATCCAGATATTCTGGTTGGGCACAGTCTGGGGGGTTACTGGGCATTGAAAATGTCACAGCAACACCAGATTCCTTGTGTAATTGCCAATCCAAGCCTAGCCCCCTATTTCCGCGATGATTATCCTGCAATTTGTGATAATGACCTACAACATGACATTCCTCAGCTTGCCTATATTGAGTTAGGCGATGAAATACTGGATATGCATGCAGTACAGTCCCAACTAGAAGATTATATGCAGGTAGAAGCGGTTCCCGGTGGACATCATCGCCTTGAAACACCGGAACGGATCAATCCCCTGATCCTGCAAATCCAACAGAATCTGCAAAAAAGTTAAGTATTACATTTAAAGAAGCCATAAAAAAAGCCCTGCATATTGCAGGGCTTTTTATTCATCTTTTGCCCTTAAGCGGCATTAGCTTCAGGCTTAGATTTGTCATCCAATACAGACCAGATATTCAGCCCAAGATCACTATGTAAATCAGGTAGATCAAGAAAAATGCTCGCGCCGAGTACTTTATGATTACATTTTTCAGCCAGTTCATTGACAGCTTTCAATGTACCGCCAGTAGCCAATACGTCATCTACAATAATCACTTTTTGTGATTGAACCTCAGCAGACATTTCCAGACGGTCCAGACCGTATTCCAGGCTATAACCCACACCAACCACTGGAGGTGGTAATTTACCTGCCTTGCGAACCAACAACAGGCCCTTGCCGGTACGTTGTGCCAACAAGCTTGCCAATACAAAGCCACGTGCTTCAACAGCAATAAAGCTATCTACTTCTGCCAGTTTTTCAGCAGGAATGCTTGCAATCAAAGCATCAGTTAATGAACCGATGTTATTCATGAAAAGCGGTGTTAAGTCAAAGAAACTAATACCCGGCTTTGGAAAATCCTGGACAGTACGAATGTGAGACCACAATGAAGTAGACATATTGCTCATGGGAGATCGTTAGATAAGAAAAAGGAACCGGCAAATTTTAAACTGAATTACGACTAAAGGATAGGGAAAACCGAGTATTATTGCAGCAACACCCCTATTGACATGCAATTATTTACTTATATTTCATTAATTTATAAGAGCACTTTTTTCATAAAAACTTTAATGATTGTTTTAAATCCATGAATCATTACCCGACGGTAAAATATTGTTTTATTTCTCTCAGTGTGAGAAACAATAAGCTTTTATTTATTTGCATAAATAAAATTATATTCCGGCATTTCTAAGAGAATAAAAAGCTTGAGTAAAGGACTTTTACTGAACCGGATCACTATTCTGCTTTTAATTTTGCTGTTTAAACTGTTATCTACTTTACTTTCTGAACAGAACTGCGTAAAAATTTAGCCAAATATGTCCGCTATTAAATGCCATATTATTAGAGTCTTGCCTGTTTAGGATTTTTGAGCCAGCTTCCATATTCGCTGGTTTTGGAGAGTTACATGAAAAAATATCAATGCATCGTTTGTGGATGGATTTACGACGAAGCGGAAGGTTGGCCTCAGGACGGGATCGTCCCTGGTACTAAATGGGAAGATATTCCAGATGACTGGACCTGCCCAGACTGTGGCGTTTCTAAAGTCGATTTTGAAATGATCGAAATCTGATTTCGCCCAAACAAAGGCCATATTGAGTGGTCTTTTTTTATGCCTTTCTACTATCTATAAAAAAGCATGGAGTTAAATATGCATCCTATCGTCATCATTGGTTCAGGTATGGCAGGCTATGCTGTCGCACGCGAATTCCGCAAGCTGAATCCAGACCATGAACTCGTCATGATTTGTGCCGATGATGCAACCAACTACGCCAAACCGACACTTTCCAATGCTTTAGTGGGCAAAAAAGCACCCGAAAATATTGCCTTGGGCGATGCTACCAAAATGGCAGCTCAGTTAAATATGCGTATTGAAACGCATACTTGGGTTAAAGCCATAGATGCTACTGCACATGAACTGACTGTTGTAAAAGATCAGTCTGAGCAAAAACAGGCATATTCAAAACTGGTTCTTGCAGTGGGTGCACAGCCAATTCGTCTGGCAATTGCCGGTGATGGCAGTGATGACATTCATGTGGTCAACAACCTGAATGATTATAAAGCTTTCCGTGCCAGCCTGGAAAAGCGTGAAGATAAGCGCGTAGTGATTTTGGGTGCCGGTTTGATTGGCTGTGAATTTGCCAATGACCTTCAGCACACGGACCATCAAGTGACTGTAATTGACTTGGCACCTCAGCCTCTAGCCCGTTTATTGCCTTCACATGTTGCAGATGTTTTCCAGCAAAACCTGGAAGAAACTGGTATTAACTTTGTATTAGGCACGACTGTAGAGAAAGTCTCTAAAGTCGAAAATGGTGACTACCTGGTGACATTAGCCAATGGTCAGTCAGTCGTTGCAGATGTGGTTCTGTCTGCGGTGGGCTTGCAACCAAATGCCTCGGTAGCCAAAGAGTCTGGTGTACAAATCGGTCGCGGTATCTTGACCAATAGCCAGCTCGAAACGAATTTAGCTGATATTTTCGCTGTCGGTGACTGTGCTGAAGTGAATGGTACTTTATTGCCTTATGTGATGCCAATCATGCAGCAGGCGCGTGCGCTGGCTAAAACCTTGAATGGTGAAACGACAGCAGTGCATTATCCAGCAATGCCTGTTGCGGTAAAAACACCTGCTGCCCCCCTGACTGTACTGCCTGCACCCGCCAATGTTGATGTGACCTGGGACACTGAAGAGTTTGAGGATGGCATGATTGCCAAAGCCACAGATACTGAAGGAACCCTGCGCGGCTTTGTACTATTAGGCGCTACCGCAGCGAAACAGCGTCTTACATTGACTAAGCAGGTTCCTGACTTGATTCCTGTATCAGTTTAAGGTTTAAATACAAAGGACATTCTTTGTACAGAATGTCCTTTTATAGGGAACTTAACATGAATAGTCATGTGCAATCGAGTCTATTACCATCACCATATACTGCTTTCATGCATGAAACCAAGGTTGACCTTGGCAATGGTATTGAATTGCATGTAGAGGTAGGTGGTCAGGAGAATCACCCGACCTTATTGCTGATTATGGGCCTGGGTGCACAGATGCTGTATTGGCCGGACTTTTTCTGTAAATCTTTTATCGACCAAGGTTTCCGGGTCATCCGTTTTGATAACCGCGATATTGGCCTATCCTCTAAAGTCCATCATAAAGGTCCACGATTAAATACCATTAAACTGATGAGTCGCTTCATGCTAGGCCTGGGTAACCAGGGAGCACCTTATACCCTGTATGACATGGCAGATGACGTCAGTCTGTTGATTGATAAAATGGAATTGGATGAGGTGTATGTGCTCGGTGCTTCGATGGGTGGTATGATTGCCCAGATTCTGGCAGCACGTTATCCTGAAAAGGTTAAAAAGCTGGCTCTGTTATTTACCAGTAACAATCAGCGTCTATTACCTCCACCATTTCCAAAACAGCTCTTTAGTCTGATTGGCAAACCCGCTTCGCAGGATGAAAATGGTATAATTGACCATAGCTTGAAACTGTTTAACATTATTGGCTCGCCTGGTTATATTAATCAGCTTGAGGCAATGCAGACCGCCCGTAAATTATATAATCGAAGTTATTACCCAGCGGGTGTACTTCAACAGTTTTTAGCAATATTATGTACGGGCTCGTTGCTGCAACTGGATAAGCAAATCCGACAAGAGACACTTGTAGTTCATGGTTCTCAAGATCGCTTGCTACCACCTAGCCATGGTAAGGCTGTTGCGAAAGCAATATCAGGTGCTAAATTTGAATTAATTGATGGAATGGGGCATGATATCCCACCGCATTTTATTCCATATCTTAGCGAATTATTTGCTGATCATTTTAAATCATAAAATTAGGACACTATGGCTGCATTACCATCCCTAAGACAGCTGTCATATCTCGTAACACTGTCTGAGACGCTGCATTTTACAGAAGCTGCTCGCCGTTCATTTGTGACCCAGTCCACCCTATCGGGCGGGATCATGGAGTTGGAGCGTTTACTCGGGGGCGTTCTTGTTGAACGTGATCGCCAGAATGTACGCTTGACTCCACTCGGAGAGCAAGTGGTTGCACGCGCTCGTGTTCTACTGGCTGATGCTCAGGACTTGATGCGTTTAAGTCGTGAGATGAGTGAACCTTTAACAGGTGATCTGCATTTAGGTGTGATTCCGACCATTGCGCCGTTCATTCTGTCGCAACTTCTTGATGAAGTGCATAAACAGTTGCCGAAAATTCAGCTGCATCTGCACGAAGCACAAAGTGAAAAAATTGTTGAAAAACTGGAACATGGCAACCTGGATATGGTTGTACTGGCCCTGCCTTTTGATACACGTAGTCTAAAAGTTGCTGAAATTGTGAAAGAAGATCTGTATGTGGTTCACCACAAGTCAGATCAGAATGCAGCTCAGGCCACTTCCTTAGAAGATCTGGATCTTTCTCGTTTGATGTTACTTGAAGAAGGCCACTGTCTACGTGATCATGCTTTAAGTGCTTGTCCAATTGGTGAGCGTAAGAATGATCATCGCCTGAAAGCAAGCTCATTGCCAACGCTGATCGAGATGGTATCTTCCGATCTTGGTTTTACCCTGTTGCCTGAAATTGCACTTCATACCAACATGATTAAAGCCAATCCTGAGCTTCAGGTGAAAAAGATTGCTGCTGCACCAAGCCGTACCTTGGCATTGGTGACACGCAAGAGTACACCGCTACAAAGTGAATTCGATGTACTGCTACCTATCCTGCAAAAGATCGCGCAGCAATAATGATACTGCTATAGCGTAAAAAAGGAGCTCACACTGGCTCCTTTTTTGTTTTTAGAGACAGCATATTTATATAAAAAGAGACTGAAAATTCAGTCTCTTTCTAAAAGATTATGTCTTATTTAAAGGTTTCCAGTAACACGCGCTGTGCATTATGCGGCTGTTCACCTTGCGCAGGTTGTGCACGGATCCAGGTACCATCACTTTGCAGCAACCAGGATTGCTGGTTATCTTTGAGATAGTTTAATAAGCCTTGCTGATAGATGCGTTTCTTCAATGTTTCATCTTCAATCGGGAAACAGGCTTCAACACGATTAAACAGGTTACGGTCCATCCAGTCTGCGCTTGAGCAATAAATGCGGGAATTGCCATTATTGCTAAAGTAATACACGCGAGTATGTTCCAGGAAACGTCCGACGATGGAACGAACGCGGATATTTTCCGACAAGCCCGGCAAACCAGGACGTAAACAGCAGATCGAACGGATAATCAGGTCAATCTGCACGCCTGCTTGCGATGCTTCATACAATTTATTAATGAGCTGTAGTTCTGTCAGCGCATTCACTTTGACAATGATCTGAGCCTTTTTGCCTTCTTTGGCATTGGCAATTTCATTGTCAATGTAATTCACCAGCTGGGTATGCAATGTAAATGGTGCATGTAACAGCTTTTTCAGCTTGGCCATTTTTCCCATACCGGTAAGTTCCTGGAAGATACGGTGTACATCTTCACATAGTTCTTTGTCTGTAGTTAACAGTCCATAATCGGTATAGATACGTGCATTACCCGCGTGATAGTTCCCGGTACCCAAGTGTACATAGCGCACCAGCTTGTTATTTTCACGGCGTACCACCAGAATCATCTTGGCATGAGTCTTATAGCCAACAATGCCATAGACAACTACGGCCCCCGCTTCTTGCAGGACATTGGCTACAGCGATATTAGACTCTTCATCAAAACGCGCACGCAATTCGATGACCGCAGTCACTTCCTTGCCATTCCGTGCTGCTTCAGCCAGTACCTGAACAATTTCCGAGTCCGCTCCACTACGGTATAAAGTCTGCTTGATCGCCAGTACTTGTGGATCACGCGCAGCCTCACGCAGTAATGAAATTACGGGCGAGAATGATTCAAAGGGATGATGTAGCAAGATGTCCTGTTTTTGCATCGCGCTAAAGATATTTTCTGATTTCTTTAGTACTTTCGGTACGATTGGCGTATGTGAATCATAACGCAAATGTGGACGTTTAAAATTCGATAACAGACGTGCCAGATTCACCGGTCCGGCAACCTTGTACAGATGCTCTTCTTCTAAATCAAATTCATCCAGCAGGTATTCATAAATATGTTTTGGACAGTTTTCTGTAACTTCCAGACGTACTGCACGTCCAAAACGACGCGAGTTCAATTCGCCTTTTAAGGCAATCGCCAGATCTTCGACATCTTCGTTTAAAGCCAGATCAGCATTACGGGTTACACGGAACTGATAGCAACCTGTTGCAGTCATACCCGGGAACAGGTCAGAAACATGTTCATGTATAATTGCGGAAAGCATCACATGATGTTCCTTGCCGCCTGTTAATTCATCCGGTAAACGCACCACACGTGGTAGTGAACGTGGTGCAGGAACAACAGCCAGATCGATCTGACGGCCAAAAGCATCCTTCCCTTCCAGCGTCACAATAAAGTTCAGCGACTTATTCACCAAACGCGGGAATGGATGGGCTGGATCCAGGCTGATCGGGGTTAAGACGGGTGCCACCTGTTCCTGAAAATATTTTTTTATCCATTGTGACTGTGCTGGTGTCAGTTCACCGCGGCGCAGGAAACAGATATCTTCTTCACGCAGTTTAGGCAGAATTTCTTCATTCAGAATGCGGTACTGGCGTTCAATGGCAGCATGCGCAGTTTTGGAAATTTGATCCAGCACCTGCTTAGGCATTAGCCCATCCGGACTACGACTTTCATTGCCCAGATCCAGCTGTTCCATCACCCCAGCTACACGAATTTCAAAGAACTCATCCAGATTACGCGAGAAAATCAGCAGAAAGTTCATGCGTTCAAGCAGTGGATGTAAAGGATCGACAGCCTGTTCCAAGACACGCAAATGGAAATCCAGAATAGACAATTCCCGGTTAATGTACCGGTCATTATAGGTATATTCAGTTTGTACCGAAGGGCTGTTGGCTGCCGTATTCATATTGAACCTTTAATCGTTTTAAAGCCTGAGTCAATAGTATCAGTATGCTTCAAATTTATGACAATTTCATAAAAAAAGCCCGAATTCTCGGGCTTTATGGCAATTTTTTTTATAACGATTTTTTACTGTCAGGGTAATTCTGCATAGCGTATATAACGTTGAATCATGCGTTTACGTGCTTTTAAAGCAGAAGCATTGCGATTTTCTTCAAAATATTTTGGATTGGTCAAAATTGCCGCCAAGAAAATTGCCTCTTCTCTGGTCAGACTTTCTGAAGTTTTACCAAAATAATGTTTGGCGGCCGCTTCCACCCCGTAAATATGATGACCAAACTCAATCGAGTTTAAATACACTTCAAGAATACGCTCTTTCGACCACATGCGTTCCATCATCCAGGTGGCAACCGCTTCCTGACCTTTACGCAGGAAAGAACGTTTGTTGAACAGGAACAGATTTTTTGCCAGCTGCTGGGAAATGGTAGATCCCCCCGCAACAACTTTACCCTGCTCTTTATTACGGCTTAAAGCTGTTTGAATCCCATCCCAGTCAAAACCATGATGATGCACAAATTTTCCATCTTCCGCAGTCACCACTGCTTTTTTCAGATTGGTACTGATCTCATCATAAGGACGCCATTGGTGTTGAATGGGCTTGGAGGGTTCAGTCCAATAATCGATCCGCATCATCATCGTGGTATTGACCGGATTAAAACGCCACCAGGCCAGGCTGGCAAAGATCCAGAGTTGAATACATAAAACCACACTGAACAGCAGCAAGAATATTCGGATTAGAAAAGCTTTCATGTCAGTGGGTTACTCCTGAAGATGTTATTTTTTCGTGTTAAGCTTATTTGAAATATCTCATACAGCGCAAGAATAGCATGTCTGAATACGCACCTCCTTCCATTCACCGTAAACTGGACGTCCACACCTGGTGGTTTACTGCGGTATTGATTGCAGTGAATGTCGGATTGTTTGCCTGGCAGATTTTTACTGGCACAGATGCCAGCCATCCAAGTACGCAAGATGCCATCCGCTGGGGTGCTGATTATGCACCTTTTACTTATCTGGCGGAACCCATTCGCGTATTCAGCAGCATGTTTTTTCATTTTGGCCTGATTCACTTAATGTTAAACATGTGGGCGCTTTATATTTTTGGCAGCGTGGCAGAACAGCTATTTGGGCGCTGGTATTTTGTTGGCCTCTATCTTTGTGCTGGGCTGATGGGCAGTCTGTTCAGCGGTTATATGAATATTCAGGATAGTTATGCCTTAATTGAAGGTGGGGTCGCCAATCCAGGACTTTTACCAAGCGTAAGTGCTGGTGCATCGGGTGCTGTCATGGGCCTGGGCGGTGCACTGACAATCTTGTCGATTCTGCCAGTTCTTCCACGTCAGCGCTTTATTTTAGATAAAAAAACCCTGCTGATGGTGATGGGGATTAACCTGTTTATGGGGTTTATGATTGCTGGCATTAACAATGCTGCACATATTGGTGGCATGATTATGGGCGCTGTGCTGGCTGTACTCTGGTATGCCGGGCAAAAGCTACAACGCGCAGGTTTTATTCAATTCATCGCACTCATAGCTGCTTTAGCAGCCTGCTATGGGCTTTATCAATATAACTTGATCCAGATTGATCCTATTAAGCCGCTCTGGCAGGAAATTCTGGAGATGATGCGTCAGCAGTTAAAACTGTAACTGACGCATTTTCAATTTTTATTGATTCAGTTCGCGCAGACTTTGCAGCGGTGGAATATCACTCAGATAACTCAGTCGATAACGACCAATCAGTGCACAGAGTAAAGTCATAAAGATCGGAAGAATCAGCCAGATTTCCCAGTGTGGCTGAATCGGTAATTCCATGCGGTAACTGGCGACGGCGCTAATCACTTCGGCAAACAGGCAAGATACAATTCCGGCACATAGACCAATAAAACCAATTTCCAGACTAAGCATGGTTTTCAGTTTCTGTTTGGAACTTCCGAATGAGCGAAGTAAAGCCACCTCTCGCTTACGTTCATCCATGAGCAGATTCAGACAGGCAATCAGAACCAGTATTCCGGCCACACTCACCAGTAAGGCCAGGATAGTCACGATCTGCACCAATACATTCACAATACGCTTGATCTCGTTCAGAATCAGGCTGACATCGATAAAGACCGTATTAGAAAACTGCTGGATCAGCTGAACCAGTTTTGGTCGTTCCTGTTCCGGCACATAGAAACTGCCCAGATAACTACCGGCATTGGCATCCATGGTATTCGGAGTAAAGATAAAGAAAAAATTCGGACTAAAGCTTTCCCACTCCACACTACGCAGATTCACCACTTTGGCTTCCAGTGGTCCCTCAGGTAAGCTAAACGTCAGCTTATCTCCAATCTTGATTCCCAGTTCTTCCGCAGTCGTGGCTTCAACTGAAACTTCTCCCGGCTGTTTCAATTGCGCTTCGCCACTTAAAATCACATTGTCTTGTGGATACTGATCGGTCTGGGTCAGGTTCAGTTCACGGCGTAGTGTATTACTCTTTTTGACTAAGTCTGCAGCAAATGGCTGATCATTTTTGGCAATCAGACGGCCACGAATATTCGGATATAGCGGCGTACTGTTCCAGCCATTTTGCTCTAACTCGGCCCTCAACTGTGGCATCTCAAAAGGCGGCAAGCCATAGACAAACTGGTTCGGTGTACCTTCTGGTAACTGCTGTTGCCAGCGTTCCAGTAGATCGGTACGCAATACGGCTAATACAGTAATCAGACTCAGGCCCAGTGCCAAAGCGGTGATCTGTAATGCAGTCTGATACGGTGTCCGTACATAAGCAGAAATCCGGGATTTTGTATTACGCAGGACTTTCAGCAAGCCCCATACGGTGAGATACAGCACAGCGCAAAGCAGAATAATGGCACCAATTACCCAAGCCGTTAATACAATATTCTCGGTGAGCACCACACTGAAAATAATCAGGCTCAGTGTCCCACTCACCAGCATCCACAACATGGAATGTACGGATTTTTCTTCCTGACGGATAACCCGGATCGGTGCAGTATTGAGTAGTTGCCACAAACTTGGCAGCACAAAACCAAGCAACACCACAGCACTGGTCAGCATCGCAATCGGTAATGGACCTGATAGCATCGCCATTGCCGAGAATTGCAGCTGCAGATGTGGAATCAGCTGTAACATGAGTTGCAGCAAAGCATAACCTAAACTGATGCCAACAATGGTGCCTATGAGCATTGCGATTGCCAGTACCAGTCCAAGTAATGCCAGATAAGCCGCCAGAATTTGCTGTTTCGTCGCGCCGATACAACGCATTAACGCAATATGATCCTGATTCTGCTGTACATAGCGCTGTGCGGTTAAGGCAATCGCGATACCACAAAGCAAGATGGTCAAAATATTTGCCAACTGCAAAAAGGTATCCAGATTAGCAATCGGCTTCATCAAACGGGTATTGCTTTCACTGGCATTTCTTAGACGCCGACTATTCTGCTCCTCAAACTGTTGTTCCTCAGCTTCTGTATTCACACCCGGTTTAACAATCTCCTTAAAGTCTTTTTGATAGGTTTGAACGCTGTCCGGATCACCTGCCATGAGCAGGCGATAATCAATCCGGCTACCAACCTGAATCGCATTGGTTCGTGCCACATCTGCCTGAGAGATAATTACGGTCGGTGAGAAACCTGAGAAGCCTAATTCCTGATTAGAGTCATAGTCAATCACGGCAGTAATCTTGAATGAGGCATCGGCAATATTGACCTGATCCCCCACTTTAACTTTGAGCAGATCCATGGCACGCTGACTGAGCCAGATTTCACCCGGTTTTAATTGTTTAGCTTCAGGTTTGACTCTTAGCTCACCGCGTAAAGGAAAAGCAGTATCAATCGCTTTGACATTGACCATGACAAATTCGTCATTGATATGTGCCATACTGCCAAATACAGTAACCTCCGATTGCTGCAAACCCAGCTGATCAGCCTTTTCTCGCCAAGCATCTTCGATTGGCTCGTTATTACTGAGTAGCAGATCTCCAGCCAGCATTTCCGCAGCTTGCAATGCCACGGCATTCTGAATCTGCTCATTACTGAACTTAAGCGCTGTGGTCGCGCTAATTGCCAGGGTCAATGCAATAATCAGCAGATAAATGCCCGTAGTCTTAAAACTTTGAGTCAGTAAAGGACGGAAGAGGTTCATATCATCCTCCATTCACATGTTCAGTTAACTGACCATTGCTTAACTCAAAATGACGCTGGCACAGTTGCGCCAGTTTCTGGTCATGGGTCACGAGAATTAAAGTGGTACCCAATTCATGGTTTAACTGAAATAACAGCTGTTCAATTTCCTTGGCGGTCTCCCCATCCAGATTACCAGTCGGTTCATCAGCAAAAATGATTTTTGGCTCACTGACCAGAGCACGGGCAATCGCAACACGTTGCTGTTCCCCGCCAGAAAGCACTTTAGGGGTTTGCTGGGCCTGACGGTCCAGCCCTACTCTTTGCAACAGATTCAATGCCTTTTGTTCAGCTGCGGCATAATTGAAATTTGGCTGTAAACGTAAGGGCAACATCACATTTTCTAATGCAGTCAGGTGTGGCAACAGCTGAAAAGACTGAAACACAAAACCGATATTTTCCAGTCTGACCTTGGCTCGCTGTTCTTCATTCATTTCAGTAATGGATTCGCCACAGACCTTTAACTGACCTGAACTGGCCTGATCCAAGGTTGCCAGTATGCCCAGTAAGGTGGATTTCCCAGAGCCGGATCGTCCGGTAATCGCTACCTGTTCTCCAGCCAGAATCTCCAGATTGAGGTCCTCAAAAATCGTCAACTGTTTTTGTGATAGTTGTATCTTTTGTGTCAATTGTTGAGCAGAAATTATTGGCTGTGGCATGATGGTAGCTTTCTGGCGATCTTGAATCATACTTTTCCTATGCATCTGAATATTCAAATTCTAAAGTCTTATCTATTCCGCAGCTTAGCACTGTTTGGCCTGTGCCTGATGCCGGTGCTGGTTTCAGCAAAGACCATTATGATTCTGGGTGACAGCTTAAGTGCGGGTTATGGTATTCAACCTGAACAGGGTTGGGTCAATCTGTTGCAAAAACGTTTAAACCAACAGTATCCGAAACAGCATAAAGTGGTCAATGCAAGTGTGAGCGGTGAAACCACCAGCGGTGCACTGGCACGTCTGCCTAAACTCCTCCAGACCCACAAGCCACATATTGTCGTGATTGAACTGGGTGGTAATGATGGCCTACGTGGTCAGCCGCCACAGATGATTCAGAAAAATCTGGCAAATCTGGTTCAGCAAAGTCAGAAAGCCAAAGCAAAAGTCATTCTTTTTGGCATGAAAATGCCGCCAAATTATGGTCAAAGTTATACAAAAGCTTTTGAAAATAATTACAAGGTGGTGAGCCAGCAATATAAAGTGAAATTGTTACCATTCTTTTTGAATGGGGTGGCAGGAAATAAAAACTTGATGCAACAGGATCTGGTACATCCAAATGCCAAGGCACAAAGTACCCTGTTAAACAATGCTTATCCATATATTAAAGGCGCCCTCTAAAGCGCCTTTAATATCATTCATTCTTAAGATTCAAATTAGAAATCAAAAAAGGTGACTTCACCAGTTTCCAGTGAGTATTCAGCACCCACCACCAGTAATTTGCCTTGTGCAATGAGATTTTCCAGTACTGCTGAACCATGACGTAACTGGTTCACAGAAGCAAATACATTCGAACGTACTGCATGCTTAGACAGTTTGTTCAGGTCATCCTTCAGTTCAGTCTGCATTAGAATTTCAACTGATGGACGTACACGGTTAACAATTGACATCAGATTTGCAGATGGCGGAGTTGCCGGATTGGTCAGTGCTTCAATCGTAGAATGAATTGCGCCACAATGTGTATGACCCAAAACAATGACTACAGGACAACCAAAGCTTTCTGCAGCAAACTCAACACTACCAACCTGAGACGGCGCGACAATATTCCCTGCTACGCGAATGACAAACAGATCACCCAAACCTTGGTCAAATACCATTTCTGCTGGCACACGTGAATCTGAACATCCTAAAACAATAGCAAATGGTTCCTGACTTTCTGCCATTTCAGCACGTTGCTGATGCGATAATAATTTTAAATGCTGCGTTTCACCGTTGACAAAGCGTTGGTTACCCTTTTTAAGACGTTCTATAGCTTCCTGAGCTGTGAGCATTCGTGTTTACCACCGTTGTTTTAAGTTGCAATATTTTAATCCTCTGATTTATGAATGTCACTTGCAAAAAATCAGCTTGTCTAAATTTCTATCAGTAGACCTGTATCACACTAATATTTCAATTTTAATCAGAGTTCACATGAAAACTGAATTTTTTTCACTTATGTGGATAACTTATTGGTGACATTACTTCACAATTATTTACAATAGAAATAACTCTATGATTTTATCCGAACAAGGTGGATTTGCTTCAGGATAAAACTGTTTTGAACAGTACACTGGATGCAAGACAAGGAATGTGACGCCATGATAAGAAAATTAATAAAGCGCTCAAAATTACTCTGCGCCATGACCCTAATATTAGCCCCAAGCTTCAGCACACTAAGTCAGGCCCAAGTCAGTTTTCCTACGCGTGCTCAGCCAGGCAATAATATTCTTAGCCAGTATCTGGTTCAGGAACGGCTACAGGCGGGTCTGAAAAGCAAAACGCTGAAAGTCGGTCATATTTCCTGGAGCTATAACGAGGGCGGGAATGTCAATAAACCCTCTATTTTACTGATTCATGGTCTGGCGGGCACCAAAGACGACTGGAATCGTGTCGCACGGTTTCTTACCCCTTATTATCATGTGATCGTTCCAGATTTACCCAATAATGGTGACACCCGTACACCCGCAGATTTTGATTTCTCAGTACCGAATGTAACCTCTCAACTGCGTATCTTTCTGGAAGCTTTGGATGTCGATGAGAATCTGCATGTTGCTGGACATTCTCTAGGGGGGTCGATTGCCACAGTTTATGCTTCTCAATATCCTTTCGATACGCAAAGCCTGTTCTTACTGAATAGTGCCGGAATCTATAAAAACGCCAATACGCGCTATACCCGTGATCCATATGCTTTAAAGAACCTGATTGTAAGCAAACCGGGAGATCTGGAAGATGTCAGTCATAAACTGATGCAGCATCCGCCCGCTCTCTCAGATCAGTTAAAACACGCCCAGGAAAAACTGCTGATTTCCCGTTCCGAGCAGACCAGCAAAGCCATTGATCAAATTGTCATGCTGAGCCGGATCTATACCCCGGAAACATTTGCTCGTTTGACCCGTACTGTAGAAGCACCAACGCTGATTTTATGGGGTAAGCAGGATCGTATTATTAATGTTGAGGTGGCTAAAGAGCTGCACTCCTTATTTAAACGTGCCGAAACACCAGTTATTCTGAACAATGTTGGTCATATACCGATTCTTGAAGCAGAAAGACAGGTTGCACAGTATTATTTACCTTTTCTTGCAAAGACACAGACACTAAAAAATCCACTTGCTGATAAACTCATCCCTTTAAATTAACTTTTAGAATCAATATGCAGAAACACCCGATGATTGAGCAATTGATCGAAGCTCAGCTTGACTTTCTAGATCAGTCATTTGTTCAATCTGAAACGATTCAAAATGAGTTTCAGACTTTTTATCTCTGGTTCCGCAAACAGACCCTGAAAGATCTGTGGAGTCCGATGCAAATTAACCTGCTATTGCAAAAACAAATATTAGGCACAGCAGCCAGCTCTTTTCTGATTGAACAGATTGCAGAACATATCCGTTTTGCTCTGGTCCACCCTGCAAATGACAATACCAAGATTGCCGATGTGATTCCTGTACTGACCATTGATAAGATTGCTCAGTATGTCGCAAGTAAAAGTGGTCATCGTCAGCGCCTGATCAAGAAAGTAGTGAGTAATCCGGCCTTCTCTGCCATGATCAGCCAATTGATCCAGCATTCAATTCAGGATTATCTGGATAATTCGGTGATTGCCAAAAGCGTACCCGGCGTTTCCCGCTTTATGAAAATGGGCAAGTCTGTACTGGAAAATGTCACTGATACCAGTCTGGACAATACCATTGCCAAATACTTGCAAAAGAATATTCTCAAGCTTGGCCAGTTGAGTGAAAATATCCTGAACCAGCATTTTGATGATGAAAAACTCTATCATTTTCAAGCGAATCTCTGGCATAAAATCAAAGACATGCCTCTGTCCGTATTAAAGAATTATATTGAAGTACAAGATCTGACCCAGACTGTGAATTTGGGCCATGAAATCTGGGATCACATGCGCCAGACCGATTATCTGCAACAGCAGATACAGGATGGCGTACATGCCTGGTATGTCCGTAATCAGGAGCACACTTTTGATCTGCTACTTCGTGATCTGAATATCGATGAGTCGCTGATTCAGCATGAACTGAATGCCTTGCTGACACCGATTATTCAGCAGATGATTTCACAAGGCTATTTACGTGAACGTGCACGCCAATATCTGGAACAGTTTTATTATTCCAAAAGTACACTGAATATCTTAAAGATTGAAGTATAAAAAAAGCCGCTTCACGCGGCTTTTTTTATACTCACAGATTTAGAATTTTGCATTTAAGCTGATACCGTAACGACGACCATCTAATAATTGGTCACCATCAATATCTTCTGCTTTTTCATCCAGCAGATTATAGACCCCAAATTTACCTGTCAGGCTCGGGCTAAATTTGTAGTTAAAACCAAGGTCTATAAATTGATAGCCTGGATTCGGCTGGGCTATAGAGGTACGACTCAGGTAAGCAGATGTTTCAGAACGATGGTGCAAGCGGCTCCATACATTTAATGCATCGCTTAATTCATAATCTACCCCGATATTGAACATATGTTCTGGCATCTGGTTCAGTGGCTGACCTTTAAAATCACCCGACTTAAACTCGGAATCTGTATAAGTATAATTTGCAGTTAATGTCGTATAGTCATTTAAAGTAGCTTCTAAAGTAGCTTCCACACCACGAATTTCTGCTTCATCCACGTTAATACGCTCACTGATGAAGTAAAACGGCGTGTCTCCTTCGAAACATGTCCAGTTTTGCCAGTTATTTCGGTTTGTCGTTGTACCACCGGTATCGGTTTCACAGGCACGCACTTCGGTAATACGGTCTTCATATTTAGTGATAAAGCCGGTAATAGAAGTACTGATATAATCATTTTTCCAGTTGAAGCCCAGTTCAGTAGATAGACTCGATTCAGGTTCTAAATCCGGATTCGCACGAATGATGCCACGCCCTGTTGGTAATGGTGAACCGCTACCACCGGTAACACTATAGAAACCTTCAGTGGCTGCACGAATATCAGGTTGTTTATAACCTGTAGCTACACCGCCTTTTACAACAAAATTATCATTTATAGCGTACACCCCATACAGACGTGGTGATAAATGACCACTATAGTTTTCATCATGGTCATAACGTAAGCCGGCTGTTAAATCGAAACGATCTGTCATGCTCCAGGTATCTTCCAAGAACGCTGCAGCAGACCAGCGCGTCAATTCACTAAACTCAGGTGAATTCGGATTACGGTTAGTGGCTTTATCTTCGAGCTTTTCATCTTTAAAATATCCACCAAATGATAAAGTATGGTCACCCAACAACAAATTCCATTGACTGTTAGCAGTCCAGGTATCTAAGGTAATTCCTTTGGTACCCAGTTCCGTATTGCCTCGATCCGGATTTTTTGAATTTTCATATTGAATATATGATGAACTGTCCAAGTTATCGTTATAACGGCCATTATGAGTTACTGAATAAACATTACGATAATTGCGCGAGAACGAATCTGCAGCACCTTGAGCGGGTGCTACCGTTTTACCGACTGAAGTCGTAGATTCCTGTTGCACAAAATTGGCTTCAACTTGTACATCATGATCATCATTAATCGCATAGGTCAAACGCGAGTTTAAGCTTTCACGCTCGGTGCCACGGAAGCCGCCAATATAACGATCTTCATTACGTTCCTGCTTATTGACTGTCAGTTGCAAGCCAAGCTTATCTGCAATTAAAGGACCGGCAAGATATACAGAACCATTTTTGATATCACCTGAGCGGTTACTATCCTGAATGATGGTCCCTAACTCAATATTGCCAGACCATTCATCAGACACTTTTTTGGTAATGATATTGACTACCCCGCCCATGGCGTCTGTGCCATAAAGAGTTGATGCTGGACCACGGATAATTTCAATACGTTCAATTGCGGCAATTGGTGGCAGGATATTTTTTTCAAAACCACCGTCATCACCATTTGGGTTCACATCTTTACCATATTGACGCTTACCATCTACTAGAAACAAGGTGTAATTTGAGCTCATGCCACGAATACTGATGGTCTGTGCAGAACCTGCACCTGAAACTACGACCCCTGGCGTATTACGCAATACATCGGTAATGTCGTTATATTCACGCTTTTCTAATTCTTCACGATCAATGACCGTAATGGATGCAGGTGCTTTAGCCAGGTCTTGTTCATAACCTGTTGCAGTTACCACAATCGTTTGCAGTTTCGCAGCTTCAACTTGTGGAGCACCAACTTCTACTGCAAATGTATTGCCCGCCATTGCCGAGCCGATTGCAAAAGCTAACGTCGATTTCAAAAACGGTGTGTTCATACTCTATTTACGCCCCAAAAGTAGATTTATGAAGAAATATTGATGGAATTGTGACGCATTGTATCAAATGTTACTCTAAATACAATTACTATTGATAATTATTATCATTATTAAATACAAATAAAAAAAAGACCTCAATATTTGAGGCCTTTTTTATAAGCTAAATTTTATTCGCTACTTACTTGAAGTATGCACCTTCAGCCTGACTATGGTCAGTCTGGTCAACCACACGTGCAAGTTCTGGAACGTGCTGTTTCAAAGTCGTTTCAACGCCTTGTTTCAAAGTCACGTCAATTGCTGAAC
Source organism: Acinetobacter sp. 22323 (assembly GCF_052044895.1). Taxonomy (NCBI): domain Bacteria; kingdom Pseudomonadati; phylum Pseudomonadota; class Gammaproteobacteria; order Moraxellales; family Moraxellaceae; genus Acinetobacter; species Acinetobacter sp. 22323. The sequence goes on from NZ_JBQEOL010000011.1 coordinate 105,302, forward strand.
AGCCCTGACAGCCGCCGCCAAATTTAAGTACAGCAGTCAAACCGTGTTCAGGATCTTCAACCACTTCAACCAGTGCACAGTTACCACCATGACCTGCCAGACCTGGATTAATTTCTGACTGAAGCACGTAAGTGATACGTTCTTCTACAGAGGCATCAGGACCTACACGTGGCACTTTAGAGTTTGGTGCGCGGAAAGTCAGCTGACCACCAAAACGGTCTTTGTTGTAATCAATTACTGCATCAAGCAAATAAGGAATAGATGGAGTATCGATGTACGCAGGAAATTCTGGATAATCCTGTTTGTAATCTGTCGGTACAACTTCATCTGGTGCACTATAAGCCATGCAACATTCAGCGCGCGGTGTACCCGGATTTTCCACGAAAACGCGTACACCAATACCTGGTGTATTTTGCTTTTCCAGTAGATCCTTTAAATACTCTTGTGCAGTCGGTGTAATCAATAGATTTGGAATTTCTTCTGTAACTGCAGTGCTGCTGTTCTCAGTCGACATAACAATAATTTCCTCAAGCTGAAGCTGCCATTTTAACTGAAGATGCGGGGTAAATTTAAAATTTCAACTAAAATTGTCGGATTTATTATAAAAGTACTACCTAAATGTCAGAATAATGGCAAGATTAGGGATCACTACTTCAGAATTAGAACTGCCGTCTATGCTGCATTTACCCTTTAATCATACCGTTACCCTTATTCTGATTACCTGCATCATCTCTTTTATTGCCTTTTCCAAAGAGCAGGTCATGAACCGTCTGATTTTCTGGCCACCAGCAATTCAACGTGGTCAATATGACCGTTTTATTTCGCATGGCTTTATTCATGCAGATGGCACACATCTACTGTTCAATATGATTACGCTGTTCTTCTTTGGTAGTATTATCGAGAGCTTTTATCGCCAGTATCTTTATGATCTGGGCTTTGTCCTGTTCTATCTGGGTGGTCTGATTGCAGCCATTATTCCGAGTTATCTGCAAAATAAAAATAATCCACGCTGGGCAAGTCTGGGTGCCTCGGGTGCAGTATCAGCAGTATTATTTGCCTATATTCTGTTTGAGCCATGGAAACTAATTTTCGTGTTTTTTATTCCTGTGCCGGCCATTATTTTTGCAGTACTTTATGTCGCTTATAGTGTCTGGTCTGGCAAACGCGGGAACAGCAATATCAATCACAGCGCCCACCTTTGGGGGGCGGCTTATGGTGTGATTATGACCATTATCCTGGAACCTCGCCTTATTCCACACTTCCTGAATAAACTGGCTCAACTCCCCTTCTAGATTCTTTCATTCATCAAGGGTACTGAGAATTAGTTTTTTAAACGAGTGATGATAAGGAAGCCATATGCTTCCTTTTATTTCGAAACATCTCGTAATAATTTTAAAAGTCAGGATGTCATATATTGCCAACCTTGGAGTGGATTTTGCAGTGATAATGTATACATCTGTATATTAATTGCTGTAAATCGCGAGATATTTTGCATGTCCAATTCCCCAGACGGTCTTCAATTCCCTATTTCTGCTTCACAACAAAAACCTAGCACTTCAAAAATTGGCCGCACTATCATTTCTGAAGCCTTAAACGCTGTTAATCCTGTACATGCCAGCGCAGCTCAACAGGAAAAAAACTGGCGTAAGCAATATCCGGTTCACTTTAAACATCTGGTTGAAGACGGCCTGCGCTCTCCAGGTGCAGCACTGAATATTGCCCAACAAGGTCTGGAAACAGCGCATGCCAGTTTTGAATATTACCGTGATGGCCAGAAGCATCTACTCAAAGATGTAATGTCTTTACCTGCGCAAAACCTGAGTACCTTTCAGCTGAAAGGTCAGTCTGAAAAAGCTCCTGAATGGTATGTGCCTTATCATGGTAAAAAATTGCAGGGACAAGCCCTACTGAACCAGATCCAACTATGGGAAGAACGTGGTATCGTCGAGCCAAGTCATGCTCATGCCCTGCGTGAATGTATTGCCCATCCGGAATGGTTTGACCTGTCAGATCGTACCACGGTGCTGTTCGGTGCTGCTTCTGAAGCGGGTCCACTGACCTGGTTATCTAAATGGAAAGCCAATATCGTGGCAATTGACCTGCCAAATACCCGTGTCTGGAGCAAGATTCTGGATACGGTAAGTGAAGGTAATGCTACTTTATATGCGCCTTCAGCTGAAACTCTGCCAGCGGATACTTCAATTGAAGTTCTAAAAGAAAAGCTCGGTGCCAACCTGCTGATGCAAATTCCAGAAATTGCCCAATGGCTGATTCAGTTCAAGCAAAACCTGGATCTGGCAGCAATCGCCTATCTAGATGGTGAAAAACATGTGCGTGTTTCCATGGCAATGGATGCAATCATGAAACACGTTAGCGAGCAGAAAGCCAATACCAGTTTGATGTATATGTGCACGCCAACTGACGTCTATGCTGTGCCAGAAGAAGTGGTTCAAGCATCACAAAGCAAATACCAGCAACTGTCTAAATTGGAAAGCACTTTGACCAAAGGTATTTCGCTAATCTCACGCAAACATTTCTTTAAGAAAAATGCACAAAATTTATTCAAAGTTGCTGATCAATCCTATGGCATATGTGACTGCTTGGTGGTTGAACAAGGCCCGAACTATGCGCTGGCAAAACGTATCCAGCAGTGGCGTGCGACACTGGCACGTGCCAATGGCCAACGTGTCAGTATTAATATCGCACCTTCTACAACCACTTATTCTGTAACCAAGAATCCGCTGCTTAAAGCTGCGTTTAATGGTGCCAGCCTGTTTGATGTCGAAGCTTTTGCACCAGAAACTACCAATGCGATTATGGCAGCCTTATGGATTCATGATCTGCGTAATCCGGAGTCTGTTGCTAATCCAGATGTAAAACTGAATCATCCACTTGAGCTGATGATGTCCGGTGCAAATCATGGTGGTTTATGGAGAGTGGCTTATCTGGCACGTACTGCACTGCCATTTGCTGCGCTGTATGGTTTTGCGACGGATAAGTTGCCGAAAGGATTGTTAGGTAAGTTGAAGAAGTAAATTGAAAGTTCTTTTTCCTCCTAGGAGATGAGCAGCACTGCTGCGCAAGGAAGAGGTCAATATAGGCTTTGAATCTTTCAAATTTTTATGAATGGACTTTAAGCAGATTGAAGTTGATCCATTCTATACATTCTTTTTTTCTTTACTTTTGAAATATGAGAAGCATGTCTTCGCAAGGTAACAAAAATCTTTTGTTAGGCTGATGATATATCCTGAGTAATTTTTTAAGTATTGCTTTAAAAAATTACGCAAGACAGCCTAACCGCGACATCCCTGTCGCCTTTATCATAATTTAAAACCTTTCGATTTTTAAACTTTTCAAAACGTCATAAAAAACGCTGCCTCAGCAGCGTTTTTTAAATCAAATTTTCTTAGAAAACTTTTAACAGTACCCAGTATAAACCACCTGACAGACAGATCGTCGCTGGCAGTGTGAACACCCAGGCAGAGAGAATCGTTTTCACCATCTGGAAGTTCAGGCCAGACTTGTTCGCTACCATCGTACCTGCAACCGCAGAGTTCAGGACATGAGTCGTTGATACCGGCATACCGAAACCGTCTGCAGCAGCAATTGTAGTCATGGCTACCAGCTCCGCAGACATCCCCTGACCATAAGTCATATGTTGTTTACCAATACGCTCACCTACAGTCACTACAATACGTTTCCAGCCCACCATGGTACCTAGACCAAGTGCCAAAGCAACCGCCACTTTTACCCAAGTCGGGATGTATTGCAGGAATGAATCCAGGTTATCACGATAGTCGTCAACTGTTTTTTCCTGTGCAGCAGTCATCGCAGGTAAAGCTTCTGCTTTATCCAAGCGTTTAAATGCTGTGGTGCTCAAGTACATGTCATTACGGAATTCTGAAACTTGCGCCTCAGGCACATCTTTAATATTCGTGTATGAACCGACTTTTTCACCCAAATGATCCGTTAAGCTTGCCAATGCTGGCACAACTTCAGCATTTAACTCTTTAGTCTGAATATATTTGGTAATTACGGCACGTGCCTGCTCATCCGGAATATCATCATGCTGTGGATAGATCACATCAGCAGTTTGAGCAGATAACTGACCGAAAGACTGGATATGCTGTGCATCAAGATTCTTGTTTAACGAGTATGCCAAAGGTACACAACCGATCAAGATCAGCATGATCAGGCCCATACCTTTTTGACCATCATTTGAACCGTGGGCAAAGCTTACACCAGTACAGGTAAAAATCAGAATGGCACGAATCAGTGGTGGTGGTGGCTTGTTACCTTCAGGTGGCTTAAACAGTTCTAGCTGCTTTCTGAAGATTTTTTTCACCAGCAAGAACAGGATTGCAGCAAAAGCAAAACCGATCAAAGGCGAAAATAACAGCGCCTTACCGACTTTCATCACCTGTTCCATGTCCACACCGGAAGCACCGCCACCTGCATTGAGCAGATAGTTCATGATACCCACACCCAGAATCGAACCAATCAGGGTATGTGAACTAGAAGCAGGAATACCCAGGAACCAGGTGCCCAGATTCCAGAGAATCGCGGCGATCAGCATGGCAAAGACCATGGCAAAACCGGCCCCTGTACCCACGTTCATAATCAGTTCAACAGGAAGTAATGCAATGATCCCGTAAGCAACGGCACCACTGGCCACCATTACCCCAAGGAAATTACAGAAACCTGCCCACATGACTGCAACCGGTGCAGACAATGCGTTGGTATAGATTACGGTGGCAACCGCGTTGGCTGTATCGTGAAAACCATTGACGAATTCAAAGCCCAGCGCAATAAATAGCGCTGTGGCTAAAAGAATCATCGAATACAGACCGATTGCTGGAACATGCGCCAGATCTGAAGTCAACTGAAAGCCGATATAAATCAGCGTAGAAATAATTACAGTCAGAAACACCGGCATAAAAAATTTCGGTGTTGGCACATGAACATTAGTCGACTTATGTGAAGGCGACTGATGGGCTGAACCTGAGGGAGTTTGATTAGAATTCATGCAAGCAGGAATAGAGGATTCAAGAATCCCCATATTGTTCAGTTTAATTGTGACAATTATATGACAAAGCGCCGTCATATAGACCAATTTTTTAGACTTTCTTGCTGCCGTTCATCCTAAAGCTACATACTATCAATGTTAAAACTAAAAAATAAAAATCAATAATTTATTTAAATAAAAACCGTTTATCCACTCAACTTCATTCATGTTTTGCAATAAAATTGATCATTTTCTCAGGACTGTCATTTTCCTGAGCCGGTCACAGTTGACTCTATATTGCCCCAGCCATATGACACTTTCATGAAACTCATTTATATTTTATTTTCGGTTCAATTCCTCCATAACTGACTTAGGGCTTTCTGTTTTCTATCTGTTTTCAGCTTTCTATGTACAGTTCAGTTTGCTTATCAGATTTTCATATCAGCCATATCCAGCATTCTGAATAATGGCTACAGAAAACTGCGCACTAATCTGTTAAGATTATTGCCGTTTTTGATGCTTACTGAGAAAGTCTGAATGTCCACACTTGCCACCCTAAAAGAACTTCTTGCCAAGAGAATTTTAATTATCGATGGTGCGATGGGTACCATGATCCAACGCCATAAATTGGAAGAAGTCGATTATCGTGGTGAGCGTTTTGCTGATTGGGCATACGACCTTAAAGGCAATAACGACTTACTTGTGCTGACTCAGCCACAGATTATTCAAGGCATTCACGAAGCCTATCTTGAAGCGGGCGCTGACATTATTGAAACCAATACCTTTAACGGTACCCGTGTTTCAATGTCGGATTACCACATGGAAGATCTGGTTCCAGAAATTAACCGTGAGGCAGCACGTCTTGCCAAAGAGGCCTGCGCGAAATATTCAACCCCTGAAAAACCACGTTTTGTGGCAGGTGTAATTGGTCCGACTTCACGTACCACCTCTATTTCACCAAACGTAAATGATCCTGCATTCCGTAACATTACTTTTGATGCATTAAAAGTCGACTATATCGAATCGACCAAAGCACTGATTGAAGGTGGTGCGGACATCATCCTGATCGAAACAGTATTTGATACCTTGAATGCCAAAGCTGCCATTTTTGCGGTAAAAGAAGTGTTTAAAGAAATTGGTTATGAATTGCCAATCATGATTTCAGGTACGATTACCGATGCATCAGGCCGTACATTGACCGGTCAAACCGCTGAAGCGTTCTGGAATTCAATGCGTCATGCAGAACCGATTTCAATCGGCTTTAACTGTGCGCTGGGTGCAGATGCGATGCGTCCACACGTAAAAACCATATCTGACGTTGCTGATACTTTCGTTTCTGCACATCCAAACGCAGGCTTGCCAAATGCTTTCGGTGGTTATGATGAAACCCCTGAAGAAACGGCTGCATTCATTAAAGAATTTGCAGAAAGTGGCTTGATCAATATCACCGGTGGTTGCTGTGGTACTACGCCGGATCATATCCGCGCGATTGCACAAGCAGTTGAAGGTATTGCGCCACGTCAGATTCCTGAAATTGAACCTACGTGCCGTTTAAGTGGTTTAGAGCCATTTAACATCACCAAAGATTCGTTGTTCGTGAACGTCGGTGAACGTACCAACGTGACTGGTTCTAAAAAGTTCCTTCGTTTAATTAAAGAAGAAAACTTCACAGAAGCTTTAGACGTTGCCCGTCAACAAGTTGAAGCTGGTGCGCAGATCATCGACATCAATATGGATGAAGGCATGCTCGATTCACAGGGTGCAATGGTGCACTTCCTGAATCTGATTGCGTCTGAGCCAGATATTTCACGTGTGCCAATCATGCTTGATTCTTCAAAATGGGAGATCATTGAAGCAGGTTTGAAATGCGTGCAAGGTAAAGCGGTTGTTAACTCGATTTCCTTAAAAGAAGGTTATGACGAGTTTGTAGAACGTGCCCGCCTCTGCCGTCAGTATGGTGCTGCGGTGATCGTGATGGCCTTTGATGAAAATGGTCAGGCGGATACTGCTGAACGCAAAAAAGAAATATGTAAGCGTTCTTACGATGTGCTGGTGAATGAAGTCGGCTTCCCATCCGAAGACATCATCTTTGACCCGAACGTGTTCGCGGTGGCAACCGGTATCGAAGAACACAATAACTATGGCGTAGACTTCATTGAAGCAACAGGCTGGATTAAACAAAACCTGCCAAATGCAATGGTATCAGGCGGGATCTCCAACGTGTCGTTCTCATTCCGGGGTAACGAACCTGTTCGTGAAGCGATCCATGCAGTGTTCCTGTATCACGCGATCCAGAAAGGCTTGACCATGGGGATCGTCAACGCAGGTCAGCTTGCGATTTACGATGATATCGATGCAGAACTGAAAGAAGCTGTTGAAGATGTGGTCTTGAACCGTAATCAAGGTGAAAGCGGTCAGGAAGCGACTGAAAAATTACTGACTATTGCTGAAAAATACCGTGGTCAAGCAGGCGCACAAAAAGCCGAAGAAAACCTTGAATGGCGTAATGAAAGTGTTGAAAAACGTCTTGAGTATGCACTGGTAAAAGGCATCACCACTTACATCGATCAGGATACGGAAGAAGCCCGTTTAAAATCTGCACGTCCTTTAGATGTCATTGAAGGGCCTTTAATGGCAGGTATGAACGTGGTTGGTGACCTGTTTGGTGCCGGTAAAATGTTCCTGCCACAAGTGGTAAAATCTGCACGTGTGATGAAGCAAGCTGTGGCTTGGCTCAACCCGTTTATTGAAGCAGAAAAAACCCAAGGCGAAGCCAAAGGTAAAATCCTGCTGGCTACAGTAAAAGGCGACGTACACGACATCGGTAAAAATATAGTAGGTGTGGTACTTGGCTGTAACGGTTATGACATCGTGGACCTTGGCGTGATGGTGCCATGTGAGAAGATTCTACAAACGGCAATTGATGAGAAAGTTGACATCATTGGTCTATCTGGTTTGATCACACCTAGCTTAGATGAAATGGTTTTTGTTGCCAAAGAAATGCAACGTAAAGGCTTTAACATTCCACTGATGATTGGTGGTGCGACCACATCGAAAGCGCATACAGCGGTGAAGATTGCTCCGCAATATCAAAATGATGGTGTGTTCTATACTGCCGATGCATCTCGTGCTGTAGGTGTGACCACACAATTACTTTCTGCTGAAATGAAACCACAATTAATGGCGGACTATGCAGCGGATTATGAAAAAATCCGTACCCGTCTTGCCAACAAGCAGCCAAAAGCAGCAAAACTGTCTTATGTTGAATCAGTTGAAAATGGTTTCAAAATCGACTTCGACAAGAATGCACCAGTAAAACCAAACTTCATTGGTTCTGAAACATTCACCAACTATCCTTTAGAAACCTTGGTGGAATACTTTGACTGGACACCGTTCTTTATTTCTTGGAGCCTGGCGGGCAAATTCCCGAAAATTCTTGAAGATGAAGTGGTCGGTGAAGCAGCACGTGACTTGTATGAACAAGCGCAAACCATGTTGAAAGACATTATTGAAAATAAACGTTTTGATGCGCGTGCAACTTTTAGCATTTACCCTGCGAACCGTGTAGCAGCAGATACCGTTGCGGTGACTGATGAAAATGGCAATGTAACACACAGCTTCGAGCACCTTCGTCAGCAGTCTGACAAAGTCACCGGTAAAGCAAACTACTCTCTGGCTGACTTTATTGCGCCAAAAGATGTGGCGCAGGATTACTTGGGTGGCTTTACCGTGTCGATCTTTGGTGCGGAAGAACTTTCTCAAGAATACAAAGCCAAAGGCGATGACTATAACGCGATTATGGTTCAAGCCTTGGGTGACCGTTTTGCCGAAGCCTTTGCAGAGCATCTGCACCAGCGGATCCGTAAAGAGTTCTGGGGCTATCAGGCAGACGAAACTCTGGACAATGATGAATTGATCAAAGAGAAGTATGTCGGCATCCGTCCTGCACCGGGCTACCCTGCTTGTCCTGAGCATTCTGAAAAAGCGCCACTGTTTAACTGGTTAGGTACAACTGACAAGATTGGTACTTACTTAACGACAAGTTTTGCGATGTGGCCACCTTCATCAGTGAGCGGTTTCTATTATGCAAACCCTGAAACTGAATACTTTAACGTAGGCAAAATCTCTGGCGATCAGCTAGAAGATTATGCGAAGCGTAAAGGCTGGACACTGGATGAAGCGAAACGTTGGTTAGCGCCAAATTTGGATGATTCTGTGGTGTAATCCTCCTCCTTGCGAAGCGATGCTTCTCACCTTTGATAAAGGGGAAGAATCCATTCGTATCGAATATGAAAAATCCCCTCTTATGAGGGGATTTTTTAATCACCATTCAAATCGCTCATTTCGTTGTTTTTCATTTTCTTCATCTCTTTGAGCTTGTCTATCAATAGCAATTATCCACTCTTTTTCTTTAGCAATGATCAGCGACTCTAATTCTGGAAATATTGGTACTATTTTTTCTTTCAAACTTTGTATAGATGGTAATCTTCTAGACATTTCTTGTGACCAACTACCACTTGCTTGTGTAACCTTAAATATTGATTCATTAAACAAGTGTTCTAGCAGGCTTCCCCTTTCTTCTGACAATTTTAATAACTCCACTAATAAATCTAGCCATACAATCTTACTTTTTGTTTCACCTGTAGTTTCCTCTTGATAATTTTTAACACAAAATAATCTAGCATTTTCTATCCAAAATTTGATTTTGTCTTGATCGCCATCTATCCACTTCAGTAAATTATTTGAATCAGCAAAAAATAAAACTTTATTTAAATCATCTTTCCAAAATTTTGATAAAAAAGCATCATCCTCTAAAAATTCTTTTATAAATTTTATTGTATTTGTCTTTATTAATAATTTTAATATCTTAAATTTTTTATCCTCCCTATAAAGAGAAATGTATCGCTCACCATTAAAATAATCTTTAACATCATTAAATATTTTATTTTCAAAATCCTCTCTACAACCTAATAATACTTTTAAACCATCCTCATAGTGATTGAAGTTACTCTCACTACTAATAAATTCAGGAACATTGCCTAATAAAATAGATTGATATTTCTCTGATAATTTTTTTTGAAAAAAGCACTCCTCAATTAATTCATAATGAACTCTATCCCATTGCTCTAAATCAATTAGTCTATCTAGAAACAGCTCAAATATTTCATTATTTATTCTATTATGATATTTGCAACCTGCCAATCTTGGCAATTGATTGATATTGACTTTATCTAGCATGAAAAGTTGGTAAAAATACTGAAAATCTTCATTATTTTGACAACTGTTAAAAATCATATGAGGGGCTATATTCCTCAAAATAGTGTGCCCTAACAAAAATTCTATAAATTTTTCATAATCTTTCTGTGATTTTTTTTTAAAACCTTTTAATAATCCTAATAAAAACTCAGAACCTTTTATATCTATTTCTATATGTGTATGTTGAATTGTATCAATGCAATTATCAACATTTTCAAATACATGAACTGTACTTTCACCTAACTGAATCAAATATTGATGTGCTAACCATCCACTACTTGCTTTGATCAATAAATCTAAATTTTCTTTTAAATTTCCAATATCTTTTAAGTATTTACTTAAATATTGGATTAACTCCTCATAGGAATTAAATTCAGGGATTTTAATTGCATGTTCATCATTTTCACTTTTACTCATTCTATAGATATCATGATCTGGAGCTAAAATATAAGTCTGTAATAGCTCTCGAACACTATCTTTATTAGGTCTTAGCTCTTGTTCTAAATTTTCTAATTCTTGTAATAATTTAGGTGCATTGATTTCTAATTCATCTTTATTAAAATTAATAATACTTAGAAGTTTTCTATGCGCTTCTGGAAAATATTTACGTTCATTAAATTTAAGTACAAATTTTCTAACAAACTCAACTTTCCTGCATTTCCAAATTATAGCTTCAAGATTATTTGAAAAAACCTCTCGTGCTTTGCTAACATTTTGACTATCTAATTCATCCAATAAATTAAGTAGAAACTCAACCCAATTCCAAATTTCACCATAGGTTTGAGGTTGATAACCATATTCATTTATTTGAGAATTTTCAGCTAAATCTCGTACAGAAAATCCATAATCATGAAAATTCAGTGCTTTAGATAAACAATCTAAAAGGATAGATCTACATTCAGGCTTAGATTGCAGTTCCTTCAGCACCTCTTTTTTTTGCTCTAAATCAGCCATTGTTTCTGATGTATAGAGCCTAAATAATGAAGTTACTAAATCTCGAATAGAGTTGTTTCTTTCACCTTCTTTTTCATCTTTAGCAAAATAAATGAGTAAATCAAAAGCTTTTTTAAAGTTATGTGATTGATAAGATAAAGATCGAACTAATCTAGAAATTTCAACAAAATGAGTATTTTCCCTAGTTAGAAAACTAGGATCAGTATTATGCTTTTGCTCGAGTAATTCTAAAACTTGATCTTCAGCAATATGAGCAAGTAATCTAAATTTAACTAAATCCTGTGAATCATATCCATCATTTAAAAGTTTCTCTCCCAACCATCCACTAGAAGAAAACCATGATGTCACTAACTCTTGTACTTTTGGAACATCATGTAAGTAACTTAAACGTTTAATACAGGACATCTGCAAACGTGCAGGCATATTTTGAATAAACTCATCTAGATGTCTAACTAACTTCTTTGAGATACATTCTTTAGCTAAATGATTTGCTAGTACATGTGGTAAAATTGCACGCCATTTCCCACGCTGTTGAACAATGTCTTTACTTTTCAGCTCTTCGATTTTTTCAATAGCATCATAACTATCAACTCTTGCAAATCTCGATAGATAATCCACTTCAGAATTTTCTTCGCCTTCATCTTCTAGATTAAAGGAATAAACTAAAGCAAAATTTTGAGCAACTTTATATAACTCATCATCTCGCTGTCCTCTCTGCCAAAAGAGTCGTTCAAACAACTCAGAACTTGTAAGCAATGCTAAGTTATCACTACGTTCAATATTTGAAGCTACTGCCAAAGCTAATCGATAGTTACCACCTGAGAACTCAGCAATTTTTCTTGCGTTTAAATCATTAATATGTGGGTAATGTCGTTCTATAACTTTTTTAATAATTTCGGGGCTATTTGGCTTTAATTTATAAACTTCTGTACTCTCTGGTAAATCGTCCTGAACATCATATTCAATAGTTAATAACGAAATTTGAGTATCTTGAATTTTTTTCGTTAAATTGCCATGTGTATCTTGGCCACAATTATCGACAATTAAAATATAGGGTTGCTTTTTTTGAATCAGCTCTTCAACAAAATGCTGAGGTTGTGGGTTAGGTGAATCACCAAAATCACAATACCAAACATTTTTAATATCTAGGCTATTGCTTCCAATGCGCTCATCGAAAAGAGCTTGAGCAAAGCGTGTTTTACCTACACCTGAGAGACCAACCAATCTTATAGAAGATCCGCCTACTGATAGTTTTTCTCGAATTGTATTGATACCATCAGTCACACTAATTTCATTTTTGTTAAAATCTTTAGGTACAATAACTTTAATATCTTCATCAACTAAATATTCTGCTTCAACTTTATCCTTTGTATTTGACCAATCATCGTAGCGTTGCCAACCTTCTAGCTTTTGCTCTGTAAAAAAGTATTTAGCTAAATCATCATGCTCTAAGCACACAAATTCAGATTCAAAAAATGAAGCTTCTCTCCATTCAAGCTCAATCATTAATTCTTTAGCTTTAGCATTTATATCTATTAAAGCCTGAGGGGACATCATCTTTTTTTCAGCTTTATTGTATGCTTCTCCCCAAAACTGATTTGTATATACCAATATTTTGGTTAGTGTGGGATGATCTCTTCTAGCTTTCTCTAGCATTTCTAAAAAGTCATCTTTATGGCTAGAAAGACTTGTAGAGTAAAACTTGGCTTGAAAGCCTATGACTTCACCCTCTTTTTCAATTGGATTTTTTTCAATGCCTGACTGATTTTTAAACCCAAACCATCCTTTTGGTAAATCAAATTCTCGACAAAATAATAGATAAGCAAACCATTCGAATGTCACTTGCTGATTATTTGAAAATTTTGCCGAAAACACTTCCCAATTTGGTTGGATCATATGCCATTATCCACATAATTTTTATGGATAAATTAATCCAAAAACCTATCATTTACAATATACCCTCACCCCAACCCTCTCCCAATGGGAGAGGGAGAAATTAATATGAATTAAATAACTGTTTAAATTTAATAATGATGGTTCCCTCTCCTGAGCAAGTTTTAAAGCACTGCTTTAAAATGAAACGCAAGTGAGGGCTAGGGAAAGATAAAAAAACGCCCCTTTTCTAACCCATCAATCCCAAACTCTTCGTTTTTACACTTTTAAGTCTGCAAAATTCATCACTTTCATGAATAATAGACCAATAAATTTATCTCCCAAATCAATGACTGTTGGTGTTCCAATGAAGAAACTCATGAACGGTGCTGAAAACATCGTTGTCGAAATGTGCAAAGGCTTTGTCCTGGCACATCCAGAACTGGCATTTAATGAATCTTATAAAATCATTTCCCGAAAAGAAAAACACCAAAATGTCGCCCTGATCAGTGGTGGTGGTAGCGGTCACGAACCTGCTCATGCCGGCTTTGTTGGCCAAGGTATGCTAGATGCTGCTGTATGTGGTGACGTATTTGCCTCACCTTCACAAATTCAGGTCTATAAAGCCTTGCAGCAAGTCGCGACGGACAAAGGTGTCCTGATGATTATCAAAAACTATTCTGGCGATATGATGAATTTCCAGAATGGCGCTGCACTTGCTCAGGAAGATGGCATTAAAGTTGACTATGTCAAAGTGGCTGATGACATCGCGGTAAAAGACAGCTTATATACCGTTGGTCGTCGTGGTGTAGCCGGTACGATCTTCGTGCATAAAATTGCCGGTGCTGCTGCCTCTAAAGGCTATGAACTGGCACGCGTGAAAGAACTGGCACAAAAAGCGGCTGACAATGTGATTAGCCTTGGTTTCGCCTATACCTCTTGTACCGTTCCTGCCAAAGGCACGCCCACCTTTACGTTGGCAGATGATGAAATGGAATACGGCGTCGGCATCCATGGTGAGCCGGGCATTCGTCGTGAAAAAATTCTGCCATCCCAAGAACTGGCACAACGTATTATCGATGACCTGTTCCTCAATCGTCCTGACATGCAAGAAGTTGCTGTTCTAGTGAATGGCTTTGGTTCAACACCAATGCAAGAGCTGTATGTCTTTAATAATGATGTGTGCGAACATTTGGCGCGCAAAGGCATCAAGATTTACCGTACTTTTGTCGGCAACTACATGACCAGTATCGACATGAACGGTGCTTCGGTGTCATTGCTAGCTGTGGATGATGAACTAAAAGGTTATTTAGATGCAGAGGCCAATACGCCCGCTCTTAAAATGGATGGTTCAGCAGCACAGCCTTTAATCTTCTCAACAAAAAATGCCGCAGCAGAAGATGTAATAAATACAGAAGTCGAAACTCAGCCCGAACATGCTGAAATTCAAAATGAACAGTTCACAATTGAAAATATGCGTTATGTGGTCGATGTGATGGCTGCCTGTATTATCAAAAACGAAGTGCCATTCTGCGAGCTGGATGCCCATGCAGGTGATGGTGACTTTGGGATGAGTGTAGCTAAAGGTTTTAAACAGCTGAAACGCGAATGGCAAAGCCTGATTCAAGCCCAGCACATGGATGAATTCTTGCTAAATAGTTCAATGATTATTATGGAACACTGTGGTGGTGCATCAGGCCCGATCTGGGGTTCAGCGTTTCGTGCAGCGAGTAAAGCCATTCAAGGCAAATCCACATTAACTGTGTCAGATTTTGCCGAGATGCTGCAAGCAGCAGTGAAAGGCATTCAAGTTACCGGCGAACGTTCATTTGGCCGTGGAGCAGTTGTTGGTGACAAGACCCTGATTGATGCTTTGGTTCCTTGTGCCGATTCATGGTCAGCCAATACCGATAAGACTTTTAAAGAAAACTTTGTGTTGGGTGCAGCGGCGGCAGTAAAAGGTGCAGAATCCACCAAAGACATCGTGGCGCGTATGGGCCGTGCCGGTACGGTCGGTGACCGTAGCTTGGGCTATCCTGATGCAGGTGCACATGGGTTAGGCGTAATCTTTACGGATATTGCTGAACATATTAAATAAGAATTTCAAGATTTGAAAAAAAGCCTCGCATTATCGGGGCTTTTTTATTTACTGACAGATATCCTATTCTGAAGCAAGCTGACAGAAAAACGTCTATTGAAATTTTTCCAGATACTTGGTCAGTTTTTCTTTGACCACGACCCTTTTATTTCCCTTCATCTGGGCTTCACTTAAAATTCCTTCCGAGTCAACCACCACGACTGGATGACCATCCTTCTTCAAACGGGCCACACCTTCAAATAACATTCGAGCACCGACATTATGAATTAAGGTCAAATTGGTCAGATCCAACACAATTCGTTTTTTGCCTTCCGGTTCATCTTGCAAAATACGCAGTAGCATTTCCGATTCAGTAAACTGCAATACGCCACGCAGTTCGTACACCACCACATGATCACGTTTACCGGTGAGATAACGACTTTGCAAAATGGTTTGTGCCGATGGCGTCCCTTCCATTAAATGCAGCCCCATTTCCCGGGACATACGCTCAAAAATATCGACGCCACGTACACTATGTCCATGCTCATCAATTCGCGGAGAAAACACGGCGATACCCACCTGCCCAGGTAACACTCCGATAATACCGCCTGCAACCCCACTTTTGGCCGGAATACCCACGGTGGTCAGCCAGTCCCCGGCAGCATCATACATGCCGCAAGTGAGCATCACACTCAGGACTTGCCGCACTACAGAACGGTCCAGCAATTTTTTACCGGTTTGTGGCTGAATTCCGCCGTTGGCGAGTACCCCGGCGATCATCGCCAGGTCTTTGACCGTCACCTTGATTGAACACTGCTTGATATACCCATTTACAATCGCTTCTGGATCTTCTTCCAGCACCCCCACGGTACGCAGCATATAGCCCAGGGATCTGTTACGAAATGCTGTTTTCAGTTCGGAGGTAAGCTGTCATTAAAAAGTAAACATGTATTCTTTTCCGAATTGGTTTGATACTCTCTCCACCCATTGCTCTATTTTATCAGCTGTCATGACTTGAAAATCTCGCCAATAATATTTCATCTGCTTCCATACCATCTCGATTCGATTTAACTCAGGGCTATAAGCTGGAATAAAATACAAATTCGTCGAAAAGTTACTTTTAAGTAGCTCTCTGTAATCAGCCATCTTTTTACTTCTATGAATCGAGGCATTATCAACAATAAGAACCAATGGAAGGTTATAAGTCTGTTTTACTTGTTGAGCTATTCCAGTTAAATAGGCATAAAACCAAGTGCTTGTAACAGACTCTTGTAAACAACTTGTCACCAGTTTCCCCGTTGAAAGCAAACACCCCATGACATTAACTCGTTTTAATCTTATTGCATCAACCGCATGAACATCACCTATCTTTGTCCACGCATAGCGGTTATCAGGTGTAGATGAAAACCCTGTTTCATCAACATAACCTAATATAATTTCACCACGTGCCGCTTGCTCTCGTAATTTTTCAATCTGCTGTGTTGCTTGTTCAAATGCAATCGGATCTCTTTTTTTTCAAGCTATGACGGGTACGCTTGAAGACCATACCTGAATCACGTAAAAACTTACGAATGGTTTCAACAGACACGGACACTTCGTATTCTTCATGTAGTTTGACTCGGATTTGTTCTGCATTGAGTGGACTTGTATTGACCCAATCTAGGATTTTCGCCTGATAGTCTGAGATCAATGTATTGGGCCGACCTGAGCGATGACCTTCTTTAATCGATTCAAACTCATACAATTCCCAACGTCGGCGTTGTAGCCTTATGGTTTCTGGGATACGTTCTTGTAGAGTGGCAACTTCCGCAACACTTTTACCTTCAGAAAGCCAGAGAATAGTTTGGGCACGTTGTCTTTCACGCCAATGTTTTGCATGCTTGGCCAGAAAAATGAGTCGTTCTCGCTGTTCTAAACTAAGTGGTACAGAAACAATTCGAGGCATGTGTGAACATCTGTTAACTAAAAAAACTTTTTCGCATGATTAGTTATTTTTGTCAACTTA
>NZ_JBQEOL010000012.1:0-97331 GCF_052044895.1 Acinetobacter sp. 22323
GAACGTAATAAGCCACACGTTAACGTGGGCACAATTGGTCACGTTGACCATGGTAAAACAACTTTAACAGCTGCGATTGCAACTGTATGTGCGAAGAAATTCGGTGGTGAAGCGAAAGACTACGCTGCAATTGACTCTGCACCAGAAGAAAAAGCACGTGGTATTACCATTAACACTTCTCACGTAGAATACGATTCTCCAACTCGTCACTACGCTCACGTAGACTGCCCGGGCCACGCCGATTATGTTAAAAACATGATTACTGGTGCTGCTCAGATGGACGGCGCGATCCTTGTATGTGCTGCGACTGATGGTCCAATGCCACAAACTCGTGAACACATCCTTCTTTCTCGTCAGGTAGGTGTACCTTACATCGTTGTATTCTTGAACAAATGCGACCTTGTAGACGACGAAGAGCTTCTTGAGCTAGTTGAAATGGAAGTTCGTGAACTTCTTTCTACTTACGACTTCCCAGGTGATGACACTCCAGTTATCCGTGGTTCAGCTCTTCTTGCGCTTAACGGCGACGCTGGTCAATATGGTGAAGCTGCAGTTGAAGCTCTTGTTGAAGCGCTTGACTCTTACATCCCAGAACCAGAACGTGCAATCGACCAGGCATTCTTGATGCCAATCGAAGACGTATTCTCAATCTCAGGTCGTGGTACAGTAGTAACTGGCCGTGTTGAGACTGGTATTGTTAAAGTTGGTGAGTCAGTTGAAATCGTTGGTATCCGTGATACACAAACAACAACTGTAACTGGCGTTGAAATGTTCCGTAAACTTCTTGACGAAGGTCGTGCGGGCGAGAACTGTGGTGTTCTTCTTCGTGGTACTAAGCGTGAAGACGTACAACGTGGTCAAGTACTTGCTAAACCAGGTACAATCAAGCCGCACACTAAATTCGACGCAGAAGTATACGTACTTTCTAAAGAAGAAGGTGGTCGTCATACTCCATTCCTTAACGGTTACCGTCCACAGTTCTACTTCCGTACAACTGACGTAACTGGTGCGATCGCGCTTAAAGAAGGCGTTGAGATGGTTATGCCTGGTGACAACGTTGAGATGTCAGTAGAGCTGATCCACCCAATCGCAATGGACGCAGGCCTTCGCTTCGCGATCCGTGAAGGTGGTCGTACAGTGGGTGCTGGTGTAGTATCTCGCGTTACTGCATAATGTAGTATAAGATATTGACTGGAGCCCCGGCTCCAGTCTGTCTTTTTGAAGGTCAGTAGTTCAATTGGTAGAGCGTCGGTCTCCAAAACCGAATGTTGGGGGTTCGAGTCCCTCCTGACCTGCCATCATTTTTTCTTAAAAGACGCTTGATGTCGGCAAATCTGGTCATATAATAAGTCGCGAAACCTACGACGAGTACAAAAATGTCGAATGATAAATCACGTGACGCAATGAGCGGCGCGGCAATTCCCCAAAGAAATAATCCTGCTGTAGATGTAAAAACTGGTTCTCCATTGGACATTGTTCTATGGGTTATCGCCTTGATTTTATTGGTGGGTGCAATGATGGTAAATGAATATTTACCAGCGTACTGGGCACCAGCGAATGATATTTGGGTTCGTGTTGGGGTGATTTTGGCTTGTATCGTGGGCGCTTTAGGTTTATTATACGCCACCCATCAAGGCAAAGGCTTTGTTCGACTGCTGAAAGACGCACGAATTGAGCTCCGTCGAGTGACCTGGCCTACCAAACAAGAGACAGTGACCACCTCATGGCATGTTCTTGTTGTTGTTGTCATTGCAGCCGTTGTTTTATGGTGTTTTGACTACGTATTAGGCTGGTTAATGAAGTTTATTATCGGGTAAGAGAGCTATGAAACGTTGGTACATTATTCATGCCTATTCTGGTTATGAAAAACAAGTGATGCGTTCGCTTAATGATCGAATCCAGCGTAGCGCTGTTGCCGATAGCTTTGGTGAAGTCCTGGTCCCTACTGAAGAAGTAGTGGAAATGAAGGATGGCAAGAAACGTAAATCAGAGCGTAAGTTCTTCCCAGGCTATGTATTAGTCGAAATGGAAATGAACGATGAAACCTGGCACATTGTTAAAGAATGTCCAAAAGTATTAGGTTTCATTGGTGGTACGGCAGAAAAGCCGGCACCAATTACGCAAAAAGAAGCTGATGCGATTCTTGCGCGTGTACGCAATACTGGTGAAGCACCTCGTCCTAAGACGATGTTTGAACCAGGCGAAGAATTACTCGTGATTGACGGTCCATTCACAGACTTTAAAGGTGTGGTGGAAGAGGTTCAGTACGAAAAGTCACGCTTAACGCTGACAATCAATGTATTTAACCGACCAACTCAGGTTGAATTGGAATTTCGCCAAGTCGAAAAAACAATCTAATCGGTATTGGTTGAAAACGCCCGATTTGTTAAAGGATCGGGCATTGTTGTTGTAACGGTTATCGTTACGTAGAATCATTGGGGAGCCTAGCGGCGTTTGCACCCAGAGGTAATTTGAAATGGCTAAGAAGATTGACGGCTATATCAAGCTGCAAGTTCCAGCTGGTAAAGCGAATCCATCTCCACCGATTGGTCCTGCACTGGGTCAACGTGGTGTTAACATCATGGCATTCTGTAAAGAATTCAACGCTGCTACTCAAAAGCTTGAAGCTGGTCTGCCAATCCCAGTCGTGATCACTGTGTACAACGACAAGTCGTTCACTTTCATCATGAAAACTCCACCTGCTGCGATTCTTCTTAAGAAAGCTGCTGGTATCCAGAAGGGTTCAGCTGTACCTAACAAAACTAAAGTTGGTAAGTTGACTCGTGCTCAGTTAGAAGAAATTGCGACTACTAAAGAACCAGATCTTACTGGTGCTGATTTAGACGCACGTGTTCGTACCATTGCTGGTTCTGCACGTTCTATGGGCTTGGAAGTGGAGCTATAAGACATGGCAAAGTTAACTAAACGTCAAAAAGCCATTGCTGCTGCTATTGAAGCGCAAAAAGTTTACACTTTAGAAGAAGCTGTAGAAGTTCTTACTAACCTTCCAGCTGCGAAATTCAAAGAATCTTTGGATATCGCTGTTAATCTAGGTGTTGACCCTCGTAAATCTGATCAGGTTGTTCGTGGCGCGACTACTCTTCCTGCAGGTACTGGTAAAACTGTACGTGTAGCTGTATTCGCTCAAGGCGCTGCTGCAGAAGCTGCTAAAGCTGAAGGCGCAGACGTTGTTGGTTTCGACGATCTTGCTGAAAGCATCCAAGCGGGTAACCTTGATTTCGACGTAGTTATTGCTGCTCCAGATGCAATGCGCGTTGTAGGTAAACTTGGTACGATTCTTGGTCCACGTGGCTTAATGCCAAACCCTAAAGTGGGTACTGTAACTCCTGACGTTGCTACTGCAGTTAAAAATGCAAAAGCTGGTCAAGCACGTTACCGTGTAGATAAAGCGGGTATCATCCACGCTGCGATCGGTCAAGTAGGTTTCTCTGCTGAAGCTGTTCGTCAAAACGTTGAAGCTCTTGTAGCTGACCTTAAGAAAGCAAAACCTGCTACTTCTAAAGGTATTTACATCCAGAAGATCACTCTAAGCTCTACTATGGGTCCTGGTCTGATCGTTGATGTTCAAAACGTTTCTAAATAAGTTTTAAACTTATACAGAATTTTAAAGCCCTGAGTGAAAATCAAAGCGCTGCTTTGATTTTCACGCAAGAAACGCTCCGTCTCTTGTGAACTTAGGCAGACTTTGAATTGATAAATGAGAATTTATCAGCGTCAAAGACCTCAGGCGAGGGGAGTTTTATGCTCTTCTCTTAATAGTCCAGCCTGCGTAGACGCGGTGGTGTGATTTGTTCATCCTCCGCGTGTAGGTCCAGTGATGGACTTGCGAATTGGGAGTGTACTTCTTTGAAGTACATAAATCACCGTTAGGAGGTTTTACAATGGCTCTTCTTATTGAAGGCAAAAAACAGATCGTAGCTGAAGTAGCTGAAGTTGCTTCTACTGCATTTGCCGCTGTTGTTGCTGACTACCAAGGTTTAACAGTTGAGCAATTAACTGCTCTACGTGTTGAAGCTCGTAAACTAGGTGTTCACACACGTATCGTGCGTAACACTTTGGCTAAACGTGCTCTTCAAGATACTCAATTCAATATCTTGAACGACAACCTTGTTGGCCCAACAATCTTAGCTTTCTCGACTTCTGAAGACGACATGGGTGCAGCTGCACGCTTGTTCGAAGAATTCGCAAAAACTAACAAAGCATTTGAACTTAAAGCTGCTGCATTTGATGGCAAGGTTTATCAAGGTGCTGAAGTTAGCGTGATCGCGAATCTTCCGAACCAAGAAAAAGCGCTTACTATGCTTGCAAACGTTCTTCAAGCTCCTATTTCGAAATTGGGTCGCCTTATTACTGCGCTCAAAGAGAAAAACGAGTCAGAAGCTGCTTAAGCTTAAATTTATTTCCACACCATTCAATTTCCATTTGGAGTTATTCTCATGGCTTTAACTAACGAAGAAATCCTAAACGCAGTTGCAGAAAAAACTGTTCTTGAACTTGTTGAACTAATCTCTGCTTTCGAAGAGAAATTCAACGTATCTGCTGCTGCTGTAGCTGTTGCTGCTGCTCCAGGCGCTGCTGCTGCTGCTGAAGAACAATCAGAATTCAACGTTGAGTTGACTTCTTTCGGTGCGAACAAAGTTGCTGTAATTAAAGCAGTTCGTGAAGCTACTGGCCTTGGCTTGAAAGAAGCTAAAGACATGGTTGAAGGCGCACCTGCTGTTCTTAAAGAAGGCGTTTCTAAAGAAGAAGGCGAAGAGCTTAAGAAGAAACTTGAAGAAGCTGGTGCTACAGTTACTCTTAAGTAATTTCTTAAAGGAGTCGGTTTTTTTATAATCGGCTCCAAAAATTGGCTGATGGCTCTTGGGTCATCAGCCTTTTTGCGTTACAATAATCGGCTCGATTTTTGTTTGCATGATAGAAATTCATACAAATTTAAAAAACAAACATAATTGATCAAATGCTTACCAATATTTTTGCAGTAAAAAATATTGTTAAGCGTTTTAATACCACTAAAAATTGCAGCATTTGTAAAGAGTGGTGGCCATATCGGCCAGCGTAATTCCTTCTGAGCCCGTTCTGCAGGCGGGCTTAGTTTACACTTTCCGAGGACTCCAGATGGCATACTCATATACCGAAAAGAAACGGATCCGTAAGAATTTTGGTAAATTGCCTAGCGTTATGGATGCTCCGTACTTGCTCTCGATTCAAGTCGACTCGTACAGAACATTCTTACAAGATGGCAAATCACCAAAAAACCGCGAAGATATCGGTCTCCAAGCCGCATTTCGTTCAGTTTTTCCTATTGAAAGTTATTCTGGCAATGCTGCTTTAGAATTTGTTGAGTATAGTCTTGGTAAGCCTGAGTTTGATGTACGCGAATGTATTCTTCGTGGCTCAACTTATGCAGCACCAATGCGTGTGAAGATTCGTTTGATCCTGAAAGATCGTGAAACGAAATCGATCAAAGACGTACGTGAACAAGAAGTCTATATGGGCGAAATGCCATTGATGACGGATAACGGTACTTTCGTAATTAACGGTACCGAGCGTGTAATCGTATCTCAATTACACCGTTCACCAGGCGTATTCTTTGACCACGATAAAGGTAAAACTCACTCAAGTGGTAAAGTCCTTTATTCTGCGCGTATCATTCCTTACCGTGGTTCATGGTTAGACTTTGAATTCGATGCCAAAGACCTAGTCTATGTACGTATTGACCGTCGTCGTAAATTGCTTGCGACTGTGGTACTTCGTGCGTTGGGTTATAACAACGAACAAATTCTGAACATGTTCTATGAGAAAGTGCCTGTATATCTTGATATGGGTAGCTATCAGATTGACCTTGTTCCAGAACGCCTGCGCGGCGAAATGGCACAATTTGATATTGCTGACAAAGACGGCAAGATCATTGTTGAGCAAGGTAAACGTATTAACGCACGTCACGTACGTCAAATGGAAGCTTCAGGTCTTGAAAAACTTGCAGTGCCTGATGAATACCTGTACGAACGTATCACTGCTGAAGACATCCAGTTAAAAGATGGCGATGTGATCGCGGCCAATACTGTATTAAGTCATGAAATCATGGTGAAAATTGCAGAAGGCGGCGTGAAGCAGTTCAACTTACTGTTCACAAATGATATCGACCGTGGTTCATTCATCGCGGATACATTACGTGCCGATACGACGACAGGTCGTGAAGAAGCACTAGTAGAAATCTACAAAGTAATGCGTCCAGGCGAGCCACCAACAAAAGAAGCTGCTGAAAACCTGTTCAACAACCTGTTCTTCTCTTCTGAGCGTTATGACTTGTCGCCAGTCGGCCGTATGAAGTTCAACCGTCGTTTGGGTCGTCCTTACGAAGTGGGTACAGACCAGAAGTCACGTGAAGTTGAAGGTATCCTCTCGAACGACGATATCACTGATGTATTGAAAACATTAGTTGAAATTCGTAACGGTAAGGGTGAAGTCGATGATATCGACCACTTGGGTAACCGTCGTGTTCGTTCAGTTGGTGAAATGACTGAAAACCAATTCCGTGTCGGTCTGGTTCGTGTAGAGCGTGCGGTTAAAGAACGTCTATCACAGGCTGAAACTGATAACCTGTCTCCGCAAGATTTAATCAATGCGAAGCCAGTGGCTGCTGCAATCAAGGAATTCTTTGGTTCAAGCCAGTTATCTCAGTTCATGGACCAAAACAACCCATTGTCTGAAATCACTCACAAGCGTCGTGTATCAGCGCTTGGGCCTGGTGGTTTGACGCGTGAACGTGCTGGCTTCGAAGTACGTGACGTACATCAAACTCACTACGGTCGTGTTTGTCCAATTGAAACGCCTGAAGGTCCAAACATTGGTTTGATCAACTCGCTTTCTGTATATGCAAAATGTAACAACTTTGGTTTCTTAGAAACGCCTTACCGTAAAGTTGTTGATGGTCGTGTAACGGATGAAGTTGAATACCTGTCTGCAATCGAAGAAGTAGGTACTGTTATCGCACAGGCCGACTCTGCAATCGATAAAGATGGCAACCTGACTGAAGAATTCGTATCTGTACGTCACCAAGGTGAATTCGTACGTATTCCACCAGAAAAAGTGACGCATATGGATGTATCTGCTCAGCAGGTGGTATCTGTAGCTGCATCACTGATTCCGTTCCTTGAACACGATGATGCGAACCGTGCATTGATGGGTTCAAACATGCAACGTCAGGCAGTTCCTACGTTAATTGCTGACAAGCCACTGGTTGGTACCGGTATGGAAGCGAACGTAGCACATGACTCTGGTGTATGTGTGATCGCGAAACGTGGTGGCCGTATTGAATATGTAGACGCTTCTCGTGTCGTGATTCGTGTCAACGAAGACGAAATGGTTGCGGGCGAAGCAGGTGTAGATATCTACAACCTGATCAAATACACACGTTCTAACCAGAACACTTGTATCAACCAGAAAGTTCTTGTGAACATGGGCGATAAAGTGGGTCGCGGTGACGTTCTTGCTGATGGTCCATCGACTGATGGCGGTGAACTGGCACTGGGTCAAAACATGCGCGTAGCATTCATGACCTGGAACGGTTACAACTATGAAGACTCGATCTTGTTATCTGAGCGTGTACTTCAGGAAGACCGTTTAACGTCTATCCACATCCAGGAACTTTCATGTGTTGCACGTGATACTAAACTGGGTGCTGAAGAAATTACTGCCGATATCCCGAACGTGGGTGAAGCTGCACTTTCTAAACTGGATGAGTCTGGTATCGTTTATATCGGTGCTGAAGTGACTGCTGGTGACATCCTGGTAGGTAAAGTAACACCTAAAGGTGAAACTCAGTTAACACCTGAAGAAAAACTGCTTCGCGCAATTTTCGGTGAAAAAGCAGCTGACGTAAAGGACTCTTCTTTACGTGTTCCATCGGGTACTAAAGGTACCGTGATTGACGTTCAAGTGTTTACACGTGATGGTCTTGAGAAAGACGAACGTGCTCAAGCAATTGAAAAAGCTCAGCTTGATGCTTACCGTAAAGACTTGAAAGAAGAATACAAAATCTTCGAAGAAGCAGCACGTGAACGTATTATTCGTCTGTTGAAAGGTCAGGAATCTAACGGTGGTGGCACAACTAAACGCGGTGACAAACTGTCTGAAGATGTTCTGTCTGGTTTAGAGCTTGTTGATCTGTTAGACATCCAACCAGTAGATGAAGCAATTGCTGAGCGTTTAACTCAAATTCAAGTTTTCTTGAAAGAGAAGAGCCTTGAAATTGATGAAAAGTTTGCTGAGAAGAAACGCAAATTATCTACAGGCGATGAACTTACAACTGGCGTACTGAAAGTTGTTAAGGTTTATCTAGCGGTTAAACGTCGTATCCAGCCTGGTGATAAGATGGCGGGTCGTCACGGTAACAAGGGTGTTGTATCTAACATCTTGCCGGTAGAAGACATGCCACACGATGCTAACGGTGTACCAGTTGATATCGTTCTTAACCCGCTAGGCGTACCGTCACGTATGAACGTGGGTCAGATTCTTGAAACTCACCTGGGTATGGCCGCCAAAGGTCTTGGCGACAAAATCGACAAGATGCTTCAAGAGCAACGTACGGTACTTGAGCTTCGTGAATTCTTAGACAAGATTTACAACAAAGTTGGTGGCGAGCAAGAAGATCTTGATAGCCTGACTGATGAGGAAATCTTGGCATTGTCTGGTAACCTGCGTAAAGGTGTTCCTTTGGCAACTCCAGTATTCGACGGTGCTGAAGAATCGCAAATCAAAGAATTGTTAGAGCTTGGTGGCATTTCACGTACTGGTCAAACAGTATTGTATGATGGCCGTACTGGTGAACGTTTCGACCGTCCGGTAACTGTAGGTTACATGTACATGCTGAAACTGAACCACTTGGTTGACGACAAGATGCATGCGCGTTCTACTGGTTCTTACTCTCTGGTAACGCAACAACCGCTTGGTGGTAAAGCACAATTCGGTGGTCAGCGTTTCGGTGAGATGGAAGTCTGGGCACTGGAAGCTTACGGCGCAGCATACACGCTTCAAGAGATGCTGACTGTGAAATCGGATGACGTTGAAGGTCGTACCCGTATCTATAAGAATATTGTAGATGGTAACCATTACATGGACCCAGGTATGCCTGAATCGTTCAACGTATTGACCAAAGAGATCCGTTCTTTAGGTATCAACATTGAACTGAAAAATGGTGACTAAGAAATCTCCCCCGACCCCTCTTTGAGAAAGAAGGGAGAAGTCCCCCCTTTTTTAAAGGGGGATTTAGGGGGATTCTTAAAATTCCCAAATTTCAGTAAAAAACAATATTTGTGACCCAGTTGTTGAGTGAAAATCTCCACAACACACGGAGAAAAAAATTGAAAGACTTGCTCGATATCATGCGCAAAAAGACGGATTCAGACGGTCATGCTCCAGTAGAGTTTGATCGCATCCGTATTGGTCTTGCGTCACCAGAAATGATTAAGTCGTGGTCTCATGGTGAAGTTAAAAAGCCTGAAACCATCAACTACCGTACGTTCAAGCCAGAACGTGATGGTCTATTTTGTGCCAAAATCTTTGGTCCAGTAAAAGATTACGAATGCTTGTGTGGTAAATACAAGCGTATGAAATACAAAGGCGTCATTTGTGAAAAATGTGGCGTTGAAGTAACAACTGCGAAAGTTCGTCGTGAGCGTATGGGTCACATCGAGCTGGCATCTCCAGTTGCACACATCTGGTTCCTGAAATCACTACCTAGCCGTATCGGTCTTTTATTAGACATGACGCTACGTGATATCGAACGCGTATTGTATTTCGAATCTTATGTCGTTACCGATCCTGGTATGACTCCGTTCGAGAAATACCAGCTTCTAAACGATGAAGAATACTTCAATGCCTTAGAAGAACACGGTGACGAATTCACAGCGAAAATGGGCGCGGAAGCAGTTCAGGACTTGTTGAAAGACATCGATCTTGAAGCCGAAATTTCTCGCCTGCGTGAAGAGATTCCTGTAACAACTTCTGAAACTAAGTTGAAAAAAGCGTCTAAGCGTTTGAAACTTATGGAAGCGTTCAAAGAATCGAATAACAAGCCAGAATGGATGGTAATGAACGTACTTCCAGTACTTCCACCAGATCTTCGCCCGCTTGTGCCACTTGAAGGTGGTCGTTTCGCGACTTCTGATTTGAACGACCTTTACCGTCGTGTGATCAACCGTAACAACCGTTTGAAGCGTCTTCTTGACCTTGCAGCGCCAGACATTATCGTACGTAACGAAAAACGTATGCTTCAAGAGTCTGTGGATGCATTGTTAGACAACGGTCGTCGTGGTCGTGCAATTACCGGTTCGAACAAGCGTCCTCTTAAATCTTTGGCAGACATGATCAAAGGTAAACAGGGTCGTTTCCGTCAAAACTTACTTGGTAAGCGTGTTGACTACTCGGGTCGTTCGGTAATTACTGTAGGTCCAAACCTACGTCTTCACCAATGTGGTCTTCCGAAGAAAATGGCACTTGAGTTATTCAAGCCGTTTATCTTTGCGAAACTACAAGCCTCTGGTCAAGCGACTACCATTAAAGCTGCGAAGAAAATGGTTGAGCGCGAAACTCCAGAAGTTTGGGACGTACTTGCATCTGTGATCCGTCAGCATCCAGTCATGTTGAACCGTGCGCCAACACTTCACCGTCTAGGTCTTCAAGCATTTGAACCTATTCTGATTGAAGGTAAAGCGATCCGTCTTCACCCGTTAGTTTGTGCGGCATTTAACGCCGACTTCGACGGTGACCAAATGGCGGTACACGTACCATTAACACTTGAAGCTCAGTTAGAAGCTCGTGCGTTAATGATGTCAACCAACAACATCTTGTCTCCAGCGAATGGTGAACCAATCATCGTACCGTCTCAGGACGTTGTGTTGGGCTTGTATTACATCACACGTGATGCAATCAATGCCAAAGGTGAAGGCATGGTGTTCGCGGATACTCACGAAGTAAACCGTGCACTTGCAACTGGTCAGGTTGATCTACATGCTCGCGTGAAAGCACGTGTACACCAAACTGTGATTGATGAAGATGGCAACCGTCGTCAAGAAACTATCATTGTTGATACAACCCCTGGTCGTTGTCTGCTTTGGGAAGTTGTTCCTGAAGGGATGGACTTCCAGCAAATTAACGTTGAGATGACCAAAAAGAACATCTCGAAGTTAATCAACTCTTGCTACCGTAAACTGGGTCTGAAAGATACTGTTATCTTCGCTGACCA
Source organism: Acinetobacter sp. 22323 (assembly GCF_052044895.1). Taxonomy (NCBI): domain Bacteria; kingdom Pseudomonadati; phylum Pseudomonadota; class Gammaproteobacteria; order Moraxellales; family Moraxellaceae; genus Acinetobacter; species Acinetobacter sp. 22323. The sequence continues at coordinate 11,267 of NZ_JBQEOL010000012.1, forward strand.
GTTGATGTATTTGGGCTTCCGTCAAGCGACTCGCTCAGGTGTATCGGTTGGTATGGAAGACATGCTGATTCCACCAAACAAACAGGCAATTATTGGTAAAGCGGAAGCTGAAGTTCGTGAAATCGAACAACAGTTCGAACAAGGTTTCGTAACTGCCGGCGAACGTTATAACAAAGTTGTCGATATCTGGGCACGTACCAACGACCAGGTAGCGAAAGCGATGATGGACAACTTGTCTTACACGACTGTTAAGAACAAACAGGGTGAAGATGAGAAACAGAAATCATTCAACAGCATCTACATGATGTCTGACTCCGGTGCCCGTGGTTCCGCAGCTCAGATTCGTCAGTTGGCTGGTATGCGTGGTCTGATGGCGAAACCGGATGGCTCGATCATTGAAACGCCAATTAAAGCGAACTTCCGTGAAGGTCTGACAGTACTTCAGTACTTCATTTCAACACACGGTGCGCGTAAAGGTTTGGCCGATACAGCACTGAAAACAGCGAACTCTGGTTACCTGACTCGTCGTCTGGTAGATGTTGCGCAAGACTTGGTCATCACTGAGCCAGATTGTGGTACTTATGACGGTCTTGTAATGACGCCGTTCATTCAAGGCGGTGACGTGATCGAGAACCTGGGTACTCGAGTACTGGGTCGTGTCGTTGCTGAAGACGTTAAGAAAGTGGGTACAGACGAAGTTCTTCTTCCTCGTAACACGTTAATTGACGAGAAACTGGCTACGTTTATTGAAAACGCGGGTATTGACGAAATCAAAGTACGTTCAGTTGTAAACTGTGCCTCTACTTTCGGTGTATGTGCGAAATGTTACGGTCGTGACTTGGCACGTGGTCATCAAGTGAACCCTGGTGAATCTGTGGGTGTAATGGCTGCTCAATCAATTGGTGAGCCAGGTACACAGTTAACCATGCGTACGTTCCACGTGGGTGGTGCTGCGAGCCGAACTTCTGCTGCAAACAGCGTACAAGTTCGTAACAAAGGTACTGTACGTTTCCACAATGTGAAAACTGTACAACACGCAAAAGGTCACTTGGTATCAACTTCACGTTCAGGTGAAATCGGTATTGCAGATGATCTAGGTCGTGAGCGTGAACGTTACAAGATCCCTTACGGTGCGTCTATTCTGCTGAAAGATGGCGAATCTGTAGAGGCTGGCGGTATCGTGGCGACTTGGGATCCGCATACACATCCACTGGTAACAGAAGTAGCTGGTAAAGTTCGCTTCAGCCAGATTGCTGATGGTGTAACTGCAACATCGAAAACTGATGATGCAACTGGTATGACGACTGTTGAGATCTTGCCTGTTACAGCGCGTCCTGCTTCTGGTAAAGATTTACGTCCTGCTGTTGTGCTTGACACAGTAGATGGTGGCGAACAGTTCTACTTCCTGCCGCAAAACACAATTCTTTCTGTCCGTGATGGCGAAACAATTGGTGTGGGTGATGTAATCGGTCGTGTACCACAAGAATCTTCACGTACGCGTGATATTACCGGTGGTCTGCCGCGTGTAGCTGACTTGTTTGAAGCACGTAAGCCTAAAGAGCATGCGATCCTTGCAGAAGTTTCTGGTATCGTAAGCTTCGGTAAAGAGACCAAAGGTAAGAACCGTCTGGTAATTACTCCGGATGATGGTTCAGAGATCTACGAAGAACTGATTCCGAAATGGCGTACCATCAACGTGTTCGAAGGCGAACATGTGAACCGTGGTGAAACTATTTCTGATGGTCCACAGAACCCGCATGACATCTTACGTCTGAAAGGTGAAGTGGCGTTGACCAATTACATCGTGAATGAAGTTCAGGACGTTTACCGTCTGCAAGGTGTAAAAATCAACGATAAGCACATCGAAGTGATCGTACGTCAAATGTTGCGTAAAGTTGAAATCACTGATGGTGGTGATTCTAGCTTCATTAAAGGAGAACAGGTGGATTACATCCGCGTTGCTCAAGAGAACCAAGCATTGCTTGCTCAGAACAAGTTCCCTGCGAAGTTTGAACGTCAATTGATGGGTATTACCAAAGCGTCACTTTCTACTGATTCGTTCATCTCTGCTGCATCGTTCCAGGAAACAACTCGTGTGTTAACTGAAGCGGCTGTAACAGGTAAAGAAGATGATCTACGCGGTCTGAAAGAAAACGTAGTTGTAGGTCGTCTGATCCCGGCGGGTACAGGTCTGGCTTACCACTTGGAGCGTCGTCGTCAAGAAGCAGAAGCTGCAGAATTTGAACTGCACAATGACTTCTCTGATGTAGACCAAGCGCTTAGCCAAGCATTTAATGATGAGTTTAACGGTCTGTAATCAGACACTTTAAATCAGAAAAAGCCACCTTGGGGTGGCTTTTTTTATTGCTGGATGTTGTCAAGTCAGCGACTTTAAACAATGATTTGAAATCAGACCCTAAAATATGCCAGTATTTCTGAGGAAAACATAAACTTAAATGGGAACAATAAGATGAAAAATTTAGCAATCTCAGTTGTACTACTGCTAGCATTCGGTTTGACAGCGTGTTCTAAAGATCAAGCAGAAAATACAGCACCTGGCGACACTACAGCCGCGGATGAAACTGAAGTTGTAGATCAAGCAGCTGCAAATGAAGAAGCTCAACCTTTGGATGCGGCACCATTAGAAACAGATGACGTTGCAACATCAGAAGCTGTTACTCAATAAAGTAAAACAAGCTTTACATCTATTTAGGCACTGATCATTGCTACTTATTAATCCATACCGATGATCTGTAGTACAAGCGCCGCTTGTTAAGCTCGGTGCTTATTTTTTATTGAGAGGGAAAAATGCGTTCTATAAGTAAAAAATTAGCGGTTACCACATTATTCGTAGTCTCAACTGTTTCATTTGCAGCGCCCATGCCCAATACTATTATGGTTGAAGATAAAGCTGTGGTTCCTGTACTAAAAACTGAAGTGCTGCGTCGGGTAGAAGGACAGCAACCTGTACGTCATGTTGAAGCCACGATTTTGGAAATCACCAATAAAGGCAAGGATATTGTTGCTAAAGAAGTGGTATTTGATGACACTCTGGGACAGTTCTCGGATAAAAAACTGTCAATTCCAGTAATTCAAAAGGGGGGTGTGATTGTTCCTACCTCTAAAATTGAATTGGATACGACATTGAAGCAGGACGGTGAAATCATCCAGCAAACCAGAAGCATTGATGCTGAAGGTATCGAGTTTAAAAAAGATCAGGCTGAACCTGTAAAACGTACTCTACAATTGCAGCAACATACTGGTACGGATAAAACCGAGGTAACGCATACCGTGATAACTGAAGATGGTGCAACCTCTCGTGATTTGCTCATGGTAGATACTGCGGAATAAAATTAAAAGATCCAATTTCATGTGCTATTTACAAAATAGCGTAGGGGAGTTTCAAGATTTAACATCTTGTTATAAATCGCTCCTTAAATTCCGGTTACTCTTAACTCATAAGACAGAGGAATCGAACAGGGAGCTGGATCATGAAAAAGTTAATTGGCGTAGTGGCTGCGGTGACAGTTTCAACCTTTATGTTAGCAGGTTGTGAAAATATGTCTGCCCGTGACCAACGTGTAGGTGCTGCAGCACTTGGTGGCGCAGTTGGTGGTGGTGTGGGTAATAGTGTCGGCGGCGGCTGGGGTTCTGCTATTGGTGGTGGTGCTGGTGCCGCTGTCGGAAGTAAGACTCAAGGCGGCTCTAACCGCAATGCAACCTACAGTGGTGTAGGCGGCGCTGTGGGCTCAGCCGTTGGTAAGAGTATTTTTGGTGGTAACGCTGGTGCAGCAATCGGTGGTGCGATCGGCGGTGGTGCAGGCGCGGCGATTGAGCAACGACGTTAATCACAGCCCTATCTGGTATTAATAAATAAAAGCGCCTGTACAGGCGCTTTTATTTTGTTGATCTAATTTCTATTTATCTTGAAAGAGAGTCTTAGGTTTTTTACGACGGATATATACGGTCTTTTTTACTTCTGCAATACGCACACCTGAATCATCATAAATATCGATCTGATAGTTACGATAGACAGGAGCATGATCAGCCGCAAGATTCATAATAGTTTTCACTTCTTCAGCATCAATGCGTATGTCTGCATACACGGTTCCGCGGCCTGGAGAGAGAAATTGAATGGTCGCTTCTTTATCCCAGACAATATATTTTGGTCCCAGATGATGCATCAGGAGCAGCATATAAAAGGGATCGACCATGGAATACAGGCTACCCCCAAAATGTACGCCGACAATATTCTGGTTTTTACGAGTCAGTGGCATTTTCACGCGAATATGATAATTGGCATAATCCAGTTCATCAATTTCGATACCCGCTCCACGATAGGGTGCATAACGGTTTAAGATAAATTTAGTGACCAAAGGCAGGCTTTGAATTTTACGTAATAGGCTCATACTGACATTCTTTTTTCTTGTATAGCTATGCATACTAGAACAACAAAATTGTGATGGCATTGATAAATCATGCCGAGTTATAAAATAAACGGTCAATAACAATAAAGGAAGACCAGATGGAAACACAAACTCAATGGGTGGCAACCAGTGATCAGCAGCGTCTTGCAGTAAGAACCTTTGGTGATATCAGCAAGCCTGCTTTGGTTTTGGTGCATGGCTATCCGGATCATCAGGAGGTCTGGAAAAATGTAATTGTCTATCTGCCGGATTATTTTATCGTTACTTATGATGTGCGTGGCGCAGGGGATTCATCCATTCCCAAATATATCCGTGATTATCGTCTGGAGCGTCTGAGTATGGATCTGGAGGAAGTGGTGAATGCTGTTCTTCCAGGACAATCTTTTCATTTGGTCGCCCATGACTGGGGTTCGATTCAGTCCTGGGAATCGGTAACTGACCCAAGATTCGAAGGCCGTATTCTTTCCTTTACCACGATTTCAGGTCCCTGTCTGGATCATGCCGCCTTCTGGATGCGGAATCAGTTCAAGCACAACAGATCAAGATTTTTTAAACAATTAAGCAAGTCTTGGTATATCGCCATGTTTCAATTGCCTTGGCTGGCACCAACTGCATGGAATTTTTTCAATCCCGAGCGCTGGGGCAAAATTATTCGGGAATTGGAAGGCAAAGAAGGACTGCCATTGAACCAGAATATTGTCAAAGATGGAAAATATGGCGTTGGGCTGTATCGGGCCAATTTTATTCCACGGTTGCTTAAACCCCGTGAACGCTATGCCATCTGTCCGGTACAGGCCATTGTGCTAAAGCGGGATAATTTCGTCAGTCCGCAACTGGTTGATGAAATGCCAAAATGGGTGCAAACCTTTTCCAGGGTAGAGCTAGATGCCAATCATTGGGCAATCTTAAGCCAGCCAAAACTTATTGCAGAGTCTATCCGTGAGTTTACTCAGCAGCATGCTTAAGCCAATCACAAAGATGGATTTGGATTGATAAAAATGTAGGGGAATTTTTATTCGCATTTTCTGATAAAATACCTCCCTTTCTCTCATTCCCAATTCATTATGTTCGCAATTCTTGCTGCTATTGGAGTCATGTTTGGACTCTCATTGGCACGTGTACCTGTGGTTTTTGCCCTGGTCATTGGTGCTGTTACGGGTGGTTTGCTGGCAGGTCTTGGCCTCCAGGGAACTTTAGATGCATTTAACAATGGTCTGGGCGGCGGCGCTAAAATTGCCTTGGCTTATGGCATCTTGGGTGCTTTTGCTTTGGCCTTGGCACGTTCCGGTTTGCCTGACTTGCTGGCCTATAAAATGATTACCACCTTAAAAGGTGAGGCATCAGAAAAGGCACAGAACAAGGTTAAATATCTGATCTTCTGTACAGTGGCATTGGCTGCCGTTTTCTCACAAAACGTGATTCCGGTACACATTGCCTTTATTCCGGTTCTGATTCCACCATTATTGCTGGTATTTAACCATCTGAAGCTGGATCGCCGTTTGGTGGCCTGTCTGCTGACCTTTGGTCTGGTGGGAACATATATGCTGGTTCCAGTCGGTTTTGGTGCCATCTTCCTGAATGATATTCTGGGCCATAACATCAATACCTTTGGTAAACCTTATGGCTTTGAGATTACTTATGACCAGATTCCCGCTGCGATGGCGATTCCGGTCTCAGGTATGTTCGTGGGTTTGCTGGTGGCCATGTTTATCAGCTACCGTAAGCCGCGTCTCTATAAAGATATCCATGTCGAACAGCAGCAAAGTATCTCTGCTGAACTGGGTGTAGAACAAAAATCAGCGAAACCGCAAATTGCCAAACTGACCATCTGGATGGCAGCGATCGCGGTGATTGCAACTCTTGTGGTACAGCTCTATTCAGATTCCATGATTCTTGCCGGTCTGGTCGGTGTCGCAATCTTGAGTTGTGCCGGAATCTTTAAATGGAAAGAAGCAGATGATGTGATCATCACCGGTATGCGTATGATGGCCCTGGTTGGCTTTATCATGATTGCCGCGCAAGGTTTTGCTGCCGTGATTGAGGCAACAGGACAGGTTCCTGCGCTGGTTGAAGCGTCGGTTGACTGGATTGGTAATAGCCAGGCACTTGCCGCCTTTTTAATGTTGTTGATTGGTCTGCTGATTACTTTGGGTATCGGTTCATCATTCTCTACCATTCCGATTCTGGCGATTATTTATGTACCGCTCTGTATTCAATTTGGTTTTAGTCCTGCAGCAACTATTGCGATCATTGGGACTGCGGCTGCTTTGGGCGATGCCGGTTCTCCAGCATCAGATTCAACTTTAGGCCCAACATCCGGTCTGAATATGGATGGTCAGCATGACCATATGAAGGACAGTGTGATTCCAACCTTTATCCACTACAACATTCCATTGCTGATTTTTGGCTGGATTGCGGCAATGGTGCTTTGATTGTGTGATGTTTCACACATTTTATTTGAATTGGTGCCTATTAATTCTGACTTGTCTGCTTGGGATAAATAATAATTAAATCAGATTAACTTGGTTGGTATTTTAATCCAACCAGGTTGGTCAGATTAAAATAAATATATATTAATTACATATACTTAAATAATACTTATAATTTGATTTTATAATATCTATTGCATATTAATTTTAACCATGTTTATTATTAATTAAGGTATATTTTTCTTAATAATTATTCTTCCCGTGGGGTATTAAAAATGTTAAAGCAAGTTGCTCTAATTGCATTAATGGGTCTTTCCGCATCTGCGATGGCAGGCCAGTGGCAAGTTAAGGTAGGTGGCTCGGTTGTTTCTCCGACTGGTGAGTATCAGCTTGGCCCAGATGCTGAGCTAAAAGCTGCGGACGAATTAGCATTTACACCATCGGTTGAATATTTCTTTAATGACAACATCTCTGCAGAATTATTACTTGCAGCACCCATTAATCATGATGTTGAATTAAATGGTACAGATGTAGTGCGAATTAAACATTTACCACCAACACTGACTGCAAAGTATCATTTTAAAAACTCAACTCGCTTTACTCCATACATTGGTGTAGGTGGTACAGTATTTGTTGCTTGGGATGAACGTACAAAAGGTCTAGGCGATACTGACGTAGATGTAAAAGAAGATTTTGGCTTTGCTGGACAGGTAGGCTTCGGCTATCAACCAGCTGATGCGAAAAACTGGGGTGTTTACTTTGATGCACGTTATGCACAAATTAGCCCTGAAGTTACTTTGACTGGAGATGTACCAGCTAAATTTGATCTAGATATTGATCCTATGGTTTACACCATTGGCTATAGCTACAAATTCTAATTTTTGGAATTATCCAAAAGCCTTATCTACGGATAGGGCTTTTTTTTGCAAAATAACAACGATTTATAACGTGATTTAATTGAGCAGATTCGCCCCGTTCAAATATATTGAATGCAATAAAGTCAAAGATAATCTGAATACAATAAAGAGAATAGGAAGATCAAGAATGAAGTGGTTGCTTAGAAGTGGATTGGTCTTCTTTATGGTCTGGACGACTCAAAGCTATGCGGCAAGTTTCGACTGCCAGAAGGCTCAGTCACAAACTGAAAAGGCGATTTGTCAGCATCGGATACTGAATGATGCCGATGTCAAAATGGCCACCAGTTACAATATTATCCGTCATCTTGTGCCCATGGGTACGCGCTCGGTCATTCAGCGAGATCAGGTCAAGTGGTTACAGTTTCGTGATCAGTGTCAGGAGTCTGTCGACTGTCTGATGCAGGTATATAAAATGCGCCAGCAGCAGATTGACTTGCAATTTGATCGGGTTTACCGTCAGGGACCATTTTGAATGATTAAATTTTTTGCAAGAAAATCATTAGATACTATTGAAAATTAAACAACTCACTCCATTCATATAGGCATCAGCTTAAGTCTGTTTCCAATAATGAAAGGAGTGAAGAATGAGCGAGTCAAACGCACAAAAGCATAGTTTCCAGGCCGAGGTGGCGCAGTTACTGCACCTCGTGACACATTCGCTATACTCAAACCCTGAAATTTTCCTGCGTGAATTGATTTCAAATGCTTCAGATGCATGCGACAAGTTACGCTTTGAAGGGATCAATCATCCTGAATATTATGAAAATGAACCTGACCTGCATGTTCGGGTCAGCCTCGATCAAAACAATAAAACGATTACTATTTCTGATAATGGCATTGGCTTAAGCCAGCAAGAAGCTATTGATAACCTGGGGACAATTGCCAAATCAGGTACCAAAGACTTTATGTCAAAACTGACCGGGGATCAAAAAGCCGATGCCCAGTTGATCGGTCAATTTGGTGTCGGTTTCTATTCAGGCTTTATTGTCGCCGACAAGATCACTGTAGAGTCCCGTCGTGCAGGTGCGGACAAGTCTGAAGGCGTACGCTGGATCAGTGGGGGTACAGGTGATTTCGAAGTTGAACAGATCACTAAAGACGGCCGTGGTACGGACATTATCCTGCATTTGCGTGAAGATGCTTTGGATTATCTGCAAAGCTATAAAGTAAAGCAGATTATTAATAAATATTCTGACCATATCAGCCTGCCTATCCAGATGCAGAAAGAAGTCTGGCAGGAAGAAGAAGTTGCAGAGGGTGAAACACCAAAAGGTGGTCAATATGTGAAGACGGACGAGTGGGAAGCGATCAACTCTGCCAGTGCTTTATGGACCCGTAACAAATCTGAGATTACTGAAGAACAGTATGTCGAGTTTTATAAGAACCTGACTCATGACTTTGCTGCACCATTGGCTTGGGCGCATAACCGTGTTGAAGGTAGCACGGAATACACCCAACTGCTTTATGTACCAAGCAAGGCTCCACAGGATATTTTCACCCGTGATGCCAAAGCAGGGATCAAGCTGTATGTGAAACGTGTCTTCATTATGGATGATGCGGATAACCTGATTCCAAACTATCTGCGCTTTGTACAAGGTGTGGTGGATAGTGCAGATTTACCATTAAATGTAAGCCGCGAATTACTACAGGAAAGCCGTGACGTCAAAACGATTCGTGAAGGCAATACCCGTCGTATCCTGACCATGCTGGATAATCTGGCCAAGTCCGAAGATGAAAAAGATCAGGAAAACTTCAAAACTTTCTACCGTGAATTTGGTGCTGTGCTGAAAGAAGGTTTGGGTGCAGATTTTAGTAACCGTGAACGCATCCTGAAATTACTGCGTTATGCGACCTCAACCAATGATGAAATCAGTACTTCATTGACAGACTATAAAGCTCGCATGAAGGAAGGTCAAAAGGCTATTTATTATGTAACGGCTGACAGTCTGAATGCAGCGAAAAATTCTCCTCAGCTGGAACTGTTCAAGAAAAAAGGCATTGAAGTTCTCCTCATGTCTGAGCGCGTAGATGAATGGGCAATGAACTTCGTACATGAGTTTGATGGTACGCCGTTGCAGAATGTATCTAAGGGTGCAGTAGATCTCGGTGATCTGCAAGATGCTGAAGAGAAGAAAGCGCTTGAAGCAGCTGCTGAGCAGTTTAAGCCTGTGGTCGATAAACTTACGGATTCCTTGAAGGATAAAACCAAGGAAGTGCGTGTAACAACTCGTCTGGTAGATTCACCAGCGTGTCTGGTGACAGGAGAAGGGGAGTTATCACCACAATTGATCCGTATGCTGAAAGATGCAGGGCAGCCTGTACCCGATATGAAACCGATTTTAGAGATCAACCCTGAACATCCATTAGTGAAAAAACTGGAAGGCACTACCCAGTTTGATGACCTGGCCAATGTTATCTTTGATCAGGCGGTGATTGCAGAAGGTGGTTTACCAGAGAATCCGGCCGAATATGTAAAGCGTATTAACAGTCTGTTATTAGCTTAAATTTTAAACTTGAAAAACCCTTCTACTAGAAGGGTTTTTTATGATTATCTACTGTAAATTTTTGATGATAAAGGAGGTTTGATCTGAAGAATCTATCATCAAATAAAAAAATAATATTGTATTAAATAATCAATAGTAGTGATTATTAAGTTAATGGAGATATAAATCATAAAATCAGTAATCGTCATTAGTCTGTTAACTGCCTTACTGATATCCATGAGCCAGCTCACGATGGCGAACTAGTACTGAAAAAGTGGTATGTACTGATCGTATAAATTTTTATAAACCTATGAAAATGGAGACCCTACAGGTTGAACATGTACAGCGGAACGATTGTATAGCCTTTAATCAAGCCAGCCTGGGGCAGCCATCTTGGCAAACTAAACGTATCATGCGTAAGGACCATATTGTGTTTAGGAAAATTTAATAAGTGAAAACTTTACTGGTTTTAAAAGCCCATCTTTTATGGGCTTTTTGCATATATAGCACTATTGATTTTAGAAGATGGCCTCCAGACGGACTGCGGCACCTAGGTAATGACTCCGATCCTCACGACGGTCATTTAAATAATTGACATCAGTCTGTACAAAAAACCATTCACGAAGAAAAGGCTGACGCCAAGAGGCATAGGGTCCCCAAGTATTCAGGCGTAGATCGTTATCATCCATATAACCCCCAGTATAGAGGCCGTAACTGAAGCGGTGAGCATTAAAGAACTGGTGCTGTCGAAAGCTGTAATTATTCCAGCGCAAATCATCGTCCTGTTCATCCGCATAGATCAGGCTGAACTGGTTGGAGAGAAAAGGTTGATTAGGGCGCGCATGGGTTAATTCCAGGTTGGTTCGCAGATAGTTTTCACTATCAATCCCGTAACGATAGATCTGTTCGGCATGGAATGAGAAGTCATTATGTAGTGCCCAATCTCGACTTGCTTTTACACGGACATAGATATCATCGCCAGAACGTATCCCCAGATCCAGATCAGTTTCAAAAGGAAGTTTTTTAGAAAGTTCCGACCAGCGCAATGCGAGAGAGCTGTTATTTTCTCGTGTCCGGCTACGGTCCAGCCGTCTGTCAGGCGCATTGCCTGGATTCTCATTGGTAATTGCGACATTGCCATTCAGTTCATTATCGAGGCTGTCATCACCAAAGACTACACTGAGTTTACGTTCTAATGTGGGAAGCTTGATTCTGCCGCGAATACGGGGTTTGACTTCATATTCATCATATTTGTTCCAGCTATTATCCACGATCACTCTCAGGGTCGCACGTGCAGGTTCATTTTCATCAGGGTCACCAAACCAGTTGTCAATTTTATTTGCAGTACGGTTAGTCCAGTGACGAATCCCTTTTTGTTTTCGATCTACCCAGGTATTTTCCTCAGTCTCATGGGTACTGGGAACGATGGGTTCACTCGACTGCTCCGGTAAAAAGGTAGGTGTGCTATCTATGAATCGCGGAATATAGTCAAGGAAACTAAAGCTTTTGGAAGACTCTGCTTCCTGCTCATCAGCCTCGGCTGTTTGACTTGTATCAGAAGATTGATCAAGCCCGGCCCAAAGTATCGGGCTAACACTTGTTAAACTGATCAGTAAGAAAGATGCGGGCAAAATCCGGCTTTTTTTCATAGGGCTATTCTTGCTCTTTTTCTTTATATTTCAAGAATAAGTTTGCAGAATTGCATCTAATAAAAGCAACCAGAACTACAAAATTACATCAATTTTTCCAAAGCTTTATCCAGGATGCTTGCATAAAGTTCTGCTACCGCCACAGGCTCTTTAATCTCCAGCAGAATCTGGTGGATCAGCTGCCAGTTAATTTGCTGATCACGTTTCAGAATCAAGCACGGATACATCTGTTCCGTGGAAGACAGCTTGAGACGTTGTTCCCCATGAATCACACGCAATTTTTGACGTTCTTGTAGTAACAGAAGGGGAGTATGAAAGTTGGCTGACTGCTCATCAAATAGAATAAATTTTTTGGTGGTAATCTGATGCAGAGGAATAAATGGGAAATAATCCTTTTGTTGCCAGATCAATCGGGCCTGTTCGGAATAAGTTTGATAGAGCGAATCAAGCTGCAAGAATTTAGTACTTAATTCAACAGCGCTAATCGTTTTAATAGCAGCAATATGATAATTTTGTTGTTGTCCCCAGAACTGCATTAACTGTATGGCTTGCTGCCATTCACTTGTCCCTAATAGCATACAATAGTGGCTAAAGCGTCCCGTACTATCTATCTGCTCAGCCAGGTAAATTGGTTGAGAGTTCCAGTCTATATGTGCCTGATAATGCCAAGCCATTTTGAGATGTTGCAGGGATGAATCAGAAGCCAGTCTTAATTCAAAAAGATGATGATTACCTATTTCGACCAAGCTAACATCAGAAACCTGAAATAATAAATCCTGAAATTCTAGAGTCGCTGGAATATCGGGTACTGCGACGCTTGCTTTATTCTCTACTTGTGGTTCGTCTGGCTCTGAATGACTTAAATCTAATTCTGCTGGAGGTACAATTGTCTGAAGCACATTTGAAGCTTTTTGTTGAACGGGCAAAACTTGAGGATTCGCCCAAATCTCATGTTTGGAGATATAAGTATTTATAGAGGGTTCAGGAAGCTTTTCTTCAACCATCTCTAAAGACAATGGGGTCGCAGTAGCTTGTAATTCATGATCACTTTTCAAACATGAGGAAAGCTGTTGCTGGTGTAACAGCCAGCTAAAGCTCTGCTCTATATCAAGGTTCCATTCACTGATCAATGCAGTACGTTGAGGTGCTGGGATCAGCCAGATTTGCCAGCCACGTTTAGGATCATGCAAGAAAGCCCAGCCTGAAAGCGGGTGAGCATACAGGGCTTCCTTGAGATGATCTGCATTGAGAAAAAAACCACGGAAGCTATGGTAATAATGGGTTTCTCGAGCAAATTCCTGTGCAGCAAGTTCAGGTTGAAGCCGGGTTTTGAATGCCAGCAGCTGTTTCTTGAAAACAGGCTCATTGCACTGTTGGAAAATTTCTTGCACACGTTTTTTAGAGCGGACTACTTCATATAAGCTGAGACTACGATGATCCAGATCATGTCCTAATTCATGCAGTTCTTTAATCAGACGTACTTTTTCAAGAGCATTCATCATCGTCATCTATTATAAATATTTAAGTGCTTTATCCAGGCTTTTGGCCAGAATGATATTGGCAGCCAGTTCAATCAGTTTATATTCAGTTGAGTTAGGATCGGTATAACGTTCGGCTAACTGCAACAGATGATCAACCGGAATCGCCTGTGGTGAAATTTGACCTTGTACTAAAGCTTGCAATTCATTCATGGCAAAACTTGTCACATATAAAAAATGATCATTTTTTGATTATATGGAGGAAAATATAAAAATGTTATTTTTTATCAATTATTTTCTAGAAATGTAGCGCGATAAAATTTTGAAGGGTGTGGAAGATCATCTGGATGAATCATGGATCAAAATATTTAGATAACTGAAATAAGATTGAATATAAATTTAATCGTTTTCTGTGATGTCGTACTGCAAAAATAAAAAAACAGGCTGAGTATTTCAGCCTGTTTTTTAAGAAAGAAGCTAGAAAATTAAGCTTCTTTTACAGTTTCAGCGCTATCCGCTGCAACAGTTTCAACGGCAGCCGCTTTTTTTACTGGAAAGTCAGGTGTGTAGACAATTTGCGCAGTTGCAGTTACTGAAAGTGCCATTACCGTCGCAGCCAGAACAAATTTAATTGCGTTCATAATATGACCTTTATAAGCTGATGTTCAATATATTGAACTGGGAGAAAATAGAACCTTATTTGTGTGAAAATGATATCAAAGCGCCAATATTAAAAAATGATTGATTCGGCAATTTTATAAAAATATTAAAATTTTATTTATAAAAAACAATAAATTAGAACTTTTACTCTAATTTCAAGAAAACTCATTCTTCATAAGGCTTATTTAAAAAATAATAATTTAAATAAGAATAAAGATTTTTATATGAAAGATTTAAAGGGTGATGCCATGCTGATTAGACTGAGGTGAACACGGTATTGTAAAACACATGTAAGGATTTGCTGTCCGATGTTTAAGGAACGTTTGCTCAGGATTTAAATCCACTATGATGACGCTTCACTCACCATAAAAAGAGAGTTACATCATGGCGATTGCAAAAGTTGTTGAAGTTAATTCGAGTAGCAATAAGAGCTTTGAGGATGCGATTCAGACTGGCATTGCTAAGGTCACTGAAACCGTCAAGAATGTTCAGGGTGCCTGGATTAATGAACAAAAAGTTGTCATTAAAGACAATAAAATTACTGAATATCGGGTCAATCTTAAAATCAGTTTTCTGGTCGAATAAATACAGAATAAAAAAATCCCCATTTGAAATGGGGATTTTTTTATGTGTCTTATCTTATTCAGATTTAGGCAGATCACATTGATCATCAGTACATTGTTCTGCAGCAGCCTGCGGTGGCTCTAGCGCTTTTTCTAGAACCTGTACAAATACTTCCTTGGGTTGGGCACCCGCCAAGGCAATACGCTGGTCAAATACAAAGAACGGAACACCTGTAACTTTCAACTGGTCGCGTGCAATTTCCTGATCGAATTTAACGAAATCAGCATATTCTTCTGAATTCAGTACATCATCGACTTCAACAGGATTCAAGCCTATACGGGCTGCAACATCTTCTAAGGTTTCACGCTCTCCAATGGCTAGACCTTGGGTCATATAACTATAGAAGAAAGCTTCTTCAGCTTCGTTACCTAAACCTTTGCTCTGGGCAAGATGGATAATACGGTGAGCATTAAAGGTATTACCTGAGTTGGCACCTTCCCAGTTAAACTCGATACCTTCTGCCTTGGCCATCTCGGCAATATTACGTTGCATTTCTTCGACTTCTGCCACAGTACGGCCATATTTCTGCGCAAGTCTTTCAGAATTAGAAATTTCCTGACGTACGGGTGCTTCAGGATCAAGCTGGAAACTATGCCAGTGAACTTCAAGTTCTACACCTGCCTGTTCTGCAGCAGCTTGTAAACGTTTTTTACCGATATAACAAAAAGGGCAGACCACATCCGACCAGATATCTACGCGCATGAAATTTCCTAAATATTTCTATTAGGAGAAGTATGAGGGCATATAGCCAGAATTTAAAGGTTGAATAGGTCGAAAGAACTAGGGAGAAGATTAAAGAATTTTAAATTTTAGACATTCTTTATTACTTAACTTGTCTTTGGTTATTCGTCTGAATATTCATGTTTTTTGTGAAATAGTTCAATGAATAGCATAGATCTGTTGGGGATATTTCAGAAAATAATGATAAGTGGTTGATCTTATTTTAAATTCACATGTTATTTTGATATTGCTGAAATTTAGGAGGCAGTGCTATGAATAGGGTCTGTAGCTATACATGCGCTATGTTAATGGCAGGGATACAGCTTCCAGCAATTGCAAGTTTTTTTGATTCATCTGGTTTTGAACATTTGGATGATAATTTACTTGCGCTGGTGTCAGGACAGGATCGTTCATTTCAAACAAAAACAGATTTATATTGGGCTGATACATTACAAAGAATGACGCCGCAGGGTTTCCCAGTAGCTGCACAGAGTAATCAGGAGAGTTTGAGATTATTTAATAGTGTATTTAAGTTTAATGAAAAAGGGCAGTTAACCTTACAGATCAATCAGGATGTAGTATCGATTGGTGTGATTGAATGTTCTTTAAGTATTCACGGTCTCTCAGAAGTCGGAAAAACCCTTGGTGATCAAATCAAGTTTAATTAAGTTTTGCCGATAAAAAAACGCCCCGAAGGGCGTTTTTTTATCAACTCAATTATGCAGATTTAGCTTCTTTTACAGAGGCTAACATCGAACCAGTTTCTTCAAAGTTTGCATGCCAGCTCAACGCTTCATTTAGAAGGTGAGGTGTCTGACCACCACGTACACATGCACGATCAAAGTAGTCATTTAATGCATCTTTGTACATTGGATGTACACAGTTGTCGATGATGGCACGAGCACGCTCACGTGGCGCTAAACCACGAAGATCTGCCAGACCCTGTTCAGTTACAAGCACATCTACATCATGGCCAGTATGGTCAACATGAGATGCCATTGGAACAACAGATGAGATGTCACCGCCTTTGGCAATTGACTTGGTTACGAAGATCGCAATGTGTGCATTACGCGCGAAGTCACCTGAACCGCCGATACCGTTCATCATTTTGCTACCACATACGTGAGTAGAGTTCACGTTACCGTAGATATCAAACTCAAGTGCAGTGTTAATACCGATAATACCTAAACGACGTACCAGTTCAGGATGGTTAGAAATTTCTTGCGGACGTAATACAAGTTTATCTTTGTATTGCTCAAGATTGTTAAATACTTTCTCGCCGTATTTTGCAGAAAGGGTAATTGATGAGCCTGAAGCAAATTTCATTTTACCCGCATCGATCAATTCGAAAGTACAGTCTTGCAGTACTTCTGAGTACATGATCAGGTCTTCAAAATTAGAGTCTTTCAGACCAGTCAATACGGCATTTGCAATTGAACCGATACCGGCCTGAAGTGGGCCTAAGTTTTTCGGTAAACGTTCTGCTGCTACTTCTTTTTCGAAGAAAGCAATCAGGTGATTTGCGATAGATTGAGTCTCATCATCCGGAGCTGTTACTGTAGATGGAGAATCATGGTATTCACTATTAATTACGATACCGACAATTTTCGCCGGATCGATGTTGATTGCATGTGTACCGATACGCTCATCAACTTGAGTCAATGGAATCGCTTGACGTGTTGGACGATAGGTCGGGATATAGATGTCGTGTAAGCCTTCAAAAGCTGGGCTTAAGTTTGTATTGATTTCTACAATCACTTTTTCTGCAAAAATTGCAAAGCTTGCAGAGTTACCAACTGAAGTTGTAGGAATAATGCCGCCGTCTTCAGTAATCGCAACCGCTTCAATCACTGCTACATCTGGTTTTTTCAGCTGCTGGTTACGCATCTGTTCAACAGTTTCAGACAAATGCTGATCGATGAACATCACTTCACCCTTGTTGATTGCTTTACGCAGGGTGTTGTCCACCTGGAATGGCAAACGACGTGCCAATACACCAGCTTCTGTTAATTGCTTGTCCAAGTCATTCCCTAGAGAAGCGCCAGTGATGAGGGTGATCTTTAATGGGTTCGCTTTTGCCTGCTGTACCAGAGCCAGTGGAACCGCTTTTGCTTCACCTGCACGAGTGAAGCCACTCATACCTACAGTCATGCCATCTTCGATGAACTTAGCTGCCTGTTCTGCACTCATTACCTTATTGTGTAGGGATGCTAAACGGATACGGTCTAAAGACATTTGAACTCTCTTAAATTCCTGAATACTGATACGGATTGTACCGATCAAAAAAAGTATTTTGCATAGGTGTTAGGCTAAGGTCTAATTTTTTAGCCAAATAGTGGTATAAAAATAAATGATGATTTTTAACATATTGAATAATATATTATTTATATAAATAAGAAATTAAATCCTAAAAATCAAATGTATAAATATTAATCTATTCTTAAAAGTGACCAGTAATACTTTGTCGGATTTTGTCGAGCGTGGTCGGGGTCGCAGTCTGTTCTGGTTCCGCTTGATGAATTGGTAGTGAAATGATGGCTTCCAATCCACCTTCAGGTCGATTATGAATGTATAGTTCACCAGAGTGAATATCGACAATCCGTTTTACAATGGCGAGTCCCAAACCGCTCCCCTGAACAGTACGAGCCGAATTACCTCGTACAAAAGGTTGCATGAGATCTTCAATTTGATCCTCTGGAATACCTTCACCATGATCGGCCACTTTGATCAACAGTCGATCCTGTTCAATCTGGGCAGAGAGTTCGACTGGTTCGGCACCATAGCGTTTTGAGTTATTAATCAAGTTACCAATCAATCGCTTAAGCGACATACTGCGGGCTTGGATCAGTGGTAATTCCTGAGGCGTAAAGTGGATATCAAGCGGCTTAAACTGGGTAACCAGTTCTTGTAGTAGGGTATTGACATTGGTTTCCTGTGGCTCTTCATCGGAACCATCGCGCATAAAGGAAATAAACTGATTTAAAATTGCATCCATGTCTTCGACATCATAAATCAGACCTTCTTTGAGGAAATCTTCGTCTGGCATCATCTCGGCACTTAGGCGGATACGAGTCAAAGGCGTGCGCAAATCATGTGAAATACCAGCGAGCATAATCCGGCGTTCACGCTCGGTCTGTTCTAGCGTGTAGATCATATGGTTAAAGGCATTGTTTACTTGACGGATTTCAAGTGGCCCATGATTGGTATCCAGATAGGGTGCAGAACCAGTTGCACTATAGCTATTCGCGGCTTCCTGTAAGCGACGTAGCGGACGATTCAGCTGACGGACTAAAGTCAGAATAATAATGCCAGCAATCAATGGTGTACCCAGCAACCAGCCAAAAATCAGTTCAGGGCTATAGTTAGCATAGGTTTTTAAAGGTTCACGAACCCAATGACCATTCATTTCAGGCGTTTGAATCCAGATCTGTGGACTCGGCTTAAACTGGAAATATACAGTTGCCCGGTCAATACGTAATTCTTTTGCCAGCTTTTCCTCAATTTTACTGGTAAAAAATTCGGCAATCACTTTTTCACGAATATTGGGATACTGTGCAGGGTCGGTAATATACTCAATCCCAATACGGCTTTTTAAATAATCATCGATATCTACTTCCTGATCATGGTGATACAGGCGCAGGCTAGGATTATTCAGGATTTCCAGTTCAACAGCGAGATAGCGGGCATGTTGCTGAATTTCCGGCAAATAAAGAGTTCGCCAGAAAAACCAAATCGACATCACCAGACTGAACAGGACCACAAAAACCACAAGTACCGCGGTTCGCATTGCAGCTGAACGTGGCTTGATTTTGTCGAGAAAACGTTCCATACGGGTACGTTTCTTTTCCGAGTAATGGACAAAATCAGTAAATTCTTGTGGGTCGATGGGGTCAAGTTTCACACCAGCATCCTGTGGGCGTTTTCCAGATTTTACAGAAATATTCTTGGGATAGAATCTTAACTGCCTGTGTCTTTAATAAAAGACTTTTCAATAAATAAAATACTTTTATTCCAGTAAAACTGTGCCATTCGCTGAACTCGTAAAGTTTCATGCCAGCCAGGAATGCAAGTTTGGCTCAGACAGCAGCGAATGGCATTTAGAGACAATAGACGAAGGTAATCCTTATCCCTTTATAGTTTTTCTTATTCAGCACCATCTGGAACAAAGACATAACCCACACCCCATACGGTCTGGATATAACGCGCACGAGCCGGATTTTCCTCTACCAGACGACGCAGGCGAGACACTTGCACATCAATCGAACGTTCCATTGCCCCCCATTCACGACCACGTGCCAAATTCATCAGCTTGTCACGTGTTAACGGTTCACGTGGATGCTGTACTAAGGCTTTCAATACAGCAAATTCACCTGTTGTGAGGGTTACCACCTGACCTTCGCGAGTCAATGTGCGGGTAGAAAGATCAAGTGACCATGGACCGAAGCTGACCACTTCCATTTGCTGGCTTGGCGCACCTGGTACTTCACGCACTTGGCGACGTAATATGGCACGGATACGTGCTAATAACTCATTTGGATTGAATGGTTTAGGTAAATAGTCATCCGCACCGGCTTCAAGTCCTGCGATACGATCCGAGTCGCTACCACGTGCTGTCAGCATGATGATTGGTGTATCGATATTGGACTGGCGTAAACGACGACAGATACTCAGACCATCCTCAACAGGGAGCATAAAGTCGAGCACGATCAGAGAAAACAGTTCTCGCTGTAGCAGTCGGTCCATTTGAGTAGCATCATGCGCAGTCTTGACCACAAAACCCTTATCTTCTAAAAAGCGTTGCAGCAAGGTACGTAAACGGACATCGTCATCGACAACCAGAATGCGTTCTACCCGATCGGTTTCGGTATGTACTGCATCGGTTTTTTCAGCGGGTACAACTAAACTCATAAGGTGCTCCTTTATTCTTTATTGTCGTCTTAAACAAAAACTAATAGATGTCTTGAGTATACGATTCATTTATAGCGATTGACTATGCTCTAAAGCAACAAAAATTGCAGTTAAAATCAAGGGATGGATACCAAATATATACAGGTAAATGATAAAAGTTTCGCAAATATGAGGGAGTTATTGCCTAGATCTAAACGTCATTCTTCAAATATTGAACAACACTGTCATAATTCATAAAGATAAATTAATAAAAACAATTGTGGATTTTATAGGCCTGGTCTTTATAATCATGCCATTTAGTACTTATCCTTGTGGGATCAAACACGATGACTGACTTAGTTCAG
Source organism: Acinetobacter sp. 22323 (assembly GCF_052044895.1). Lineage (NCBI taxonomy): Bacteria > Pseudomonadati > Pseudomonadota > Gammaproteobacteria > Moraxellales > Moraxellaceae > Acinetobacter > Acinetobacter sp. 22323. The sequence goes on from NZ_JBQEOL010000012.1 coordinate 31,906, forward strand.
CAGTTGGCAAAAGAACTTGCCGTACGTCCAACTCAAGTAGAAGCTGCCATCAAACTTATTGATGAAGGTGCCAGTGTTCCATTTATTGCACGTTACCGTAAAGAAGTAACGCAGGGCTTAGACGATACGCAACTACGCCAGCTCGATACGCGTTTATCATACTTGCGTGATTTGTATGAGCGCCGTGAAAAGGTGATTGAATCACTCAAAGAACAAGATAAATTATCTGATGATTTATTGGCGCGGGTAAATGCGGCAGAAACCAAAAATGCATTAGAAGAAATTTACGCGCCGTACCGTCCAAAACGTACCAGTAAATCATTCAAAGCCAAAGAAGCTGGTCTTGGTCCGATTGCAGAGAAAATCTTTGCTGAAACGGTTGATCCTGCCGAAGCACTTGCGGGCTTTAGCCATGAAGATTATCCAGATCAAGAAAGCCAGTTGGATGCGATCCAGCACATCCTGATTGATGACTGGGCACAGAATATCGCGCTGACCACTGAGCTGAAAGCAACATTTGCAAAAACTGCCATTTTAAAAAGTTTGGTTGCTTCTGATGAGAAAAAAGAAGTTGGCAAGAAATTCCGTGATTACTTCGATTTCTCTGAAAACCTGAACAAGGTTCCTTCGCATCGTCTGTTGGCAATGCTGCGTGGCCGTCAGGAAAATGTCCTGGGCCTGAAAGTGGATGGCGAAGACGATGCTCCATTGGCACGTATTGAAACAGAATATAATCTGGATGCCATTCAGCCCCAGTCTCGTCAGGATTTCCTGAAACAGACTGTGAAACTGTTCTGGCTAGGTAAAGTCCGTCCGACGATTGAGCATTCTTTATTGACTGAAAAACGTCTGGCTGCTGAATCTGAAGCAATGAATGTATTTGCAGAAAACTTACGTCATTTACTGCTGTCTGCACCTGCAGGTGCGCGTACGACACTGGGCGTTGACCCGGGTATCCGTACAGGTGTGAAACTGGCAGTCGTGAATGAATCTGGCGATGTACTGGCACATAGCACGATTTATCCATTTGCACCGAAAGAAGATAAAGAAGGCTCATTGGCTGAACTTACGCGCTTATGTCGTGAATTCAATGTTGACTTGATTGCGATTGGTAATGGTACGGCAAGCCGTGAAACTGAAGCACTTGTGGCTGAAATGATGGCAGCGAATAGTGATCTGAAACTGACTCGTGTTTCTGTATCTGAAGCGGGTGCATCAGTGTATTCAGCTTCTGAACTGGCTTCTCAGGAACTTCCTGAGCTTGATGTATCAATCCGTGGCGCAGTATCAATTGCACGCCGTCTGCAAGATCCACTGGCTGAGCTGGTGAAAATCGATCCAAAATCGATTGGTGTAGGTCAGTATCAACATGATGTGAATCAGACTGGTCTGGCGAAAACGCTTGAAGCAGTGGTAGAGGACTGTGTGAACTCGGTGGGTGTCGATGTCAATACTGCTTCTTCTGCAATTTTAGGTTATATCGCCGGTCTGAATAAATCGATCGCACAGCAAATTGTCGATTTCCGTAAGGAAAATGGCCGTTTTGATAACCGTCAGTCGTTGAAAAAAGTGCCACGTTTAGGCGAGCGTACTTTTGAGCAGGCTGCGGGCTTCTTGCGTATTCTGGATGGCTCTGAGCCACTGGACGCTTCTGCAGTACACCCTGAATCATATGCGCTTGTGTCTAAAATTGTTGAAGCGAAAGCAACAACGGTAAAAGACATTATTGGCAATACTGAAATCATTCGCCAGGTAAATCCTGAAGAGTTTGCTGATGAGCAATTCGGTCTGCCGACGATTCAAGACGTATTGGCAGAACTGGAAAAACCGGGTCGTGACCCGCGTCCAGAATTCCGTACCGCAAAATTCCGTGATGATATTACTGAAGTGGCTCAATTGACTGAAGGCATGCAGCTGGAAGGTGTAGTCACCAATGTAACTAACTTCGGTGCTTTCGTGGATGTTGGTGTACATCAGGATGGCTTGGTACATATTTCTGAACTAGCGAATGAATTTGTGGCTGATCCGCATAAAGTGGTGAAACCAGGTCAAATCGTACAAGTTCGTGTACTGAACGTTGATGTTGAACGTAACCGTGTCAATCTGTCGATGCGTCCTGAAGGCTCTGAAGCACCAGTGAAAGCACCACGTCAACCACGTCGTGACAATGAGCAACGCGGTGAGCGCAAGCCACAAGGCAAACGTCCACAGCATGCGCGTCCGCAAGGTGATCGCCCGCATGGCAAGAAACCTCAAGCGACTAAACCACAAGAAAATAAAATTGGCGGTTTAGGTGCACTATTACTTCAAGCCGGGATTAAAGGTTCGAAATAATTTTTAGGCTCTAAACGAAAAACCTCCCTTTGGGGAGGTTTTTTTATTGAATCTTTATGAGTTCACGATTGGAACAATCCAGCTGGTAATAATCAATAAAATACCTAGATGTCCCAGTTTACGTGTCACATAAACCAGTTTAGACGGTGGTTGTTCCAGCTGTTTGGCATACTCTTCCATGGTGATGCCTTGTTTGCCTTTACTGATATATAAGAACACACCCAAATCCAGACAGATCAGAATGGTACCAATATCTGCCACCAGTTCCATCAGCTCAAATTGCTGGGTATACAGCGACATGCTAACGCTATAAATCAGATAAAGACCAAAGGCTATACATGCATATTGCAGGATCACTAAAAATTTCTGCATAAATCTCAACAGTTCAAAAAATTAAGGCAATTATACAAACAATTCGGGCAAACCGCGCCAATTACAAGCTTTGCATCACATCAGCGAAGTTCTGCTTCTCGACCAGTTCCAGAAATTCATCTCCCAGACGTTGACTTTCGGCAATGCATTGCTTCCAGAGCTGAATCCGCTGGGCTTGATCCAAACCTTTCAAAGTGAAGTCCTTACGATCCGGTAAACGACCCAAAGGCAAACTTTGCAAATATTCCTGAGAGGGTGAAATTAGCAAAGTTCGTGCTTGATTTTCCGGGCTTGCCGTGCGTTTAAACAGTTTATCGAACCAGCCAGGAGTAATGCTGTCAGTAAAATGCGGATACAGCACGATGCCTTTGCTCTGAAACGGCAGGTCAATATGATAGTCAATCAAGCCACCATCGCGATAATAACCTTGCGGTGCATCCGGAATATTATTGACCGCTGCCATCACGCCCGGAATAGAGGCAGAGGCCATCAGCCATGACAAAACACTTTGCTCAGTCAAAGCATGATAGTGTGTGGTAAATCCATCATCGGCAATTTTAAACTGTTCACCGATATTCGGCTGGCTGATGACCCGTTGCATGAAATGCCGGCTATGTTTGCGCGCCACTGCTGTAGTTCCGACAATTCCCGCTACAGAAGCCAGTAATGGTAAAGCTTTATCACTCTGGAAAATATGCTGGGCCTTGATCGACAATACTGTTAGATGATAATCAGGATGATTAACCAGATCGGTTTCTTTGCCTTTAACCAGATCCAGCAGCATGCCACGGCAAACTTCACTGACCTCTTGACGGGTCATTTTTTTATGAAAATAAAGGTTGGTATACAGTTCACCCAAGCGTTCGGTTCCCTGTTGAGCTCCATGTGCAGCAATACTGGCAAAACGCCAGCTACCAATGGATGAGCCCACCAGGATTCTACGGTGAGGGGCACGTGGGAAAAAATCACCAAAAATTGCCTGATCCAACCCCTGAATACCGATACCTTTCGGGCCCCCTGCAGCCCCAGGAACAATATCGACCTGTTCGGGTTGTAAACCTTCTTTCAGAATCAGCTCACGTGCCAGGTGCCCGGCACGGATTTTCAGGGCAGGGGCATGTTTTTGTAAAATCTGCATAGAGGTTTAACCCATATTCGACCAGTGAGGGCTTATTTTAAGCGTTGTGCCTTTGGACCCAATGGCAAGATGTGCCCTAAGGTGACTTTAGAGTCATATGACATTCAGAAAATAAAAAAGCCTGAACAAATCAGGCTTTTTGGAACTAGAAACCGTGGTATTGGATCCCGATAGATGCCAGTCCATAGCGTTTATCTAAACGAGATGCTGTGACACCATTATACAGAAAAGGTACATAGCCAACGAGGTTGTTTTGGAACAGTTGACCTTGCAGATAGCCTGTCAGCTTTGGAGTAAAATCATAACTAAACTTGGCACCAAAAGTATGGTTGTCCTTAATCGGTGAGTTTCCAAAATTGCTGATTCGGTCATCAATATCCTTGCGCCATAAACGTTGGTATTGATAAGCGAGCTGGCTTTCAAATTGGCGATAGCGCCAGTTCCATGAGCCACCTAGAGAAGCATAGTAACTGTCGTAATTGAGGTCTTTCTGGATATCCAGGCCGAATTCACGTGCATCACCAGAAACATTTAATTTGGTAAACGTTATATTACCTTTAGAACATGGTTCTGCTAATTTGCCTTTAAAACTATTGTTTTTTTGAATTGCAATATTCATCAAGCATCCATCATAAGGTGCCTTGACATCAATACCCCCAACTTCGACCTTACTATATCCTAAACTTACAAAACCATTGATTTGGTTCATGTGATCGAGCTTACGTGAAAATATAGTGTCTAGCTGGAGCTGTAGATCCTCAGGATTATGGACATTGACTTCTTGGAATTGATATTTATTTACTACCGTTGGTGTAGTTTTACTTAAAAGTTCAGCTTGATTTCCCCATAAGCTGACACGCAGCTTTATAGAGTCATTTTTATTTAGACTCAAATTAGGAAGATATTGCACAGCAAGTAAGTAACTCTGGATTTCGTTGGTATCTTTTGAATAATCAATTTCACGATTCCATAAAGATCCTTCAACTACCCAATTGGGGCTAACCTGATATTGAGCATTTATGTGGATACCGAAATAATCTCCTGCAGACTTATCAGTAATACCTTCTGCTTCACGCATATCAAAGATATCAATATTATCATCGACAGCATCTACTGCCATATTAAGTAAAAGAGGGTGAGACGTTGGTTTAAGATCTTGAGCTGTTAGAAAAAGATCCTGTGGCGCTGCTAAAGCATATGTAGCAAAAGTAGAAGCAAAAACAACAAAAATATGTCTACTAAACATTATATTAAATCACTCAAAATTCTAGCTAAGAAAAAAGCCAGTTCGAAAACTGGCTTTAGTTAAATATTATTGGGTTAACTTAAAATATGCTTTGAGGCTTTCACCAGTGAAGCTTAAGTCCCCTACGCTAATTGTTGCTGGAGACAAGCCAGCTACTGTTGTAGAGAAGTTACCAGACTTAACATATGCCTCAGCTGCAACATTCGCCCCTACTGGTAGTAAACCATAGAATCTATTGTAATAACCTTGTAGTGTTGCATTGCTTTGTACAAGCGTGTCTAGGTTAATTGTAGATCCTAAATTAATATCATTATTAATAGTAAACTCAGTCTCCTCAACTCCATAAAGAGTGGATGCAATTGAAACTCTAGTTCCCGCAGGAATGATTGCGGCTGTTAAGCTACCATCATTAAATGCTAAATCTACTTGATTCACAATTACATCTAATGTTTCAGTTTGAGACCCTGTTTTACCTTCTAATTTAAAGCCTACTTGGATTGTGTCAATTACTTCGCCTTCTGTAGCTACAGATTTAAAACTTACATTCAACAAAGTATTAAGAGAGGCAATGCTTAAGTCGATAGGAGACTCATTTGAAGCTTTAAGTTCACTAAGAGTTTTTCCTGCAACTAAAATGTCTGAATATGCATATGGCTGAACGACTTCTATAATTTGCTCAATGATTGAAGAATCTTCTTTAATTAGTTCAGATAGTGCTACATCCGGATTATTCTCTATTGCATTAGTAATAGCTTCGTAAATAGAGCTTAAACCACTTGCTGTATCACTATTTATTATAGCAGTCACTAAAGTAGTATTAAGCTCACCGTTAGTAGAATCAAATAATGGATCAGCGCTATTATTTAATGCTTCAATAATTTGTTCAAAGCCTGATACTGAAGGATCATTCTTTTCAATTAGGTTAGCTAGCTGTTGAAGAATAAAGATTTTCGCCATATCTTCAGCTTCAGCGCTTTCCTGAGGATCAAAAGTAGAGAAGTCTGTGCCACTTAAATGTCCTAAGTCTAACTGATCAAGTAAATCATCTAAGGCTATATCTTGTTCCTCAGCATAATATTCAAGTGTTGTCAGTGGCGATAATACGATTTCAGGCTTTGCATTAGGGGCATTATCTACACTACGATTTTGTAGATTAATTGTCTTAGATTTTAGAGTGCCGGTAAATGGCAGACCTGTTGCAGTATCTGTACCACCTTTAATAGTAATTGTTGTTGCTTGACAGTTAGGTGAGGTTGTAATAACAAATTTACCTTCACTATTGGTTTCTGTTTTTGTATCACAATCGTCAAAGTTTACCGTAGCATTCGCTACGTAAAAGTCGACAGCAACACCATCAAGTTTTTTAGAATTAAAGCTTTTATCGCTACCTCCACCACCTCCACCACAAGCTGCCAATAATGAAGTTGCTATTGCTAACGTTGTTAATTTAAATACACGATTATTCATAGTTATTCCCTAATTCCCAAACCTTTGTTTATGAGTTATGCGTTATCTTATATCAAATAATAGCTTAAAAAATAAGTAAAATAATTAATTAAATCTACAGCTATTAAATATCTTTTACAAAATAACTATTAAATAATTTATATATTAATAAAGCAAAAAATAGGCCAACATAGCAAAAAATAAGCCCATTTTAAAATGGACTTATTCAAATACATTTAATTATTTAATTATCCGCCATACGGCTAAAATACTTGCCAATATAATCAAAAGGATAGACACAAACCAAGGCGAAATAATGGCAATAGACAGTAAAATTGCCATTAAACTGCCAAACATCCAGCTACGTTTTTGTTGATGTTCCATTTGCAAACGCATGCTTTTTAATTCATTCAATTGTTTGGCATGCCAGGCCGACTGATTTTTCAAACCATTCAGACTATCGATCATCAAGGTTGGTAAATCTTGCGCCCCTAAAAGCAGATCCGGGATTTTCTGTCCCAGTTCTTTCAGATTTTTCTGCGGATTCATCTGTGCCTTGATCCAGTCGGTTAGGATCGGTTTGGCCAGGCTCCAGATATCCAGTTCCGGATATAGGTCAGTGCCTAGGCCTTCCACATGGACCAAGGTTTTTAATAACAACATCAGTTGCGGTGGAATTTCCAGATGAAAGCGACGGGCAATGTCCATGACCTGAATCAGAATGCCGGCAAAGTCCAGCTCATGCATTGGTTTTGAAACCATGGGACCCACAGTACGGCGCATTTCGCGTGCCAGCGCATCCTGATCGGTACCTGGTGGAATCCAGCCGGCCTGATGCACAATCTGGATCAGCTGCATGAAGTCGCTGTTCATGACCGCCAGCAGCATGCGTGCTACGGTCATCTGATCATGTTTGGATAACTCGCCCATAATCGCACAGTCCAGTGCGATAAAACGCGGATTGGCCGGATTAATGGTTTCTACAAAGACATTGCCTGGATGCATGTCGGCATGGAAAAAGTTGTCCCGGAATACCTGGGTAAAGAAGATGGTCAGACCTTTGCGTGCCAGGTCAGCACGATCCATACCCAGTTCATCAAAGGTGGCAATATCCGAAATCGGTACACCGGTAATCCGCTCTGCGACCAGTACATCTTTGCTGTCCATGTAGACTTCAGGCACATACATCATGCTGGAGCCGGTGAAATAATGACGCATCCGGCGGGTATTATCCGCTTCCAGCGTCAGGTCCAGCTCATTCAGAATGATCTGACGATAATCCTGAATAATTTCCGATAAATGTAGGGCACGCGCTGCTTCCAGACGCTTTTCCAGAAAATCACCCAGCCAGCTCAGGATCTCGAAATCCTGCAAAATCTGATTACGGATATTCGGGCGGGTCACTTTCACTACCACTTCCCGGCCATCATGCAGAGCAGCAGTATGCACCTGTGCAATTGATGCAGCAGCAAGTGGCTGAGCATCAAAACGGGCGAACAGGGTGTTTACATCGGCTTTCAGCGATTCCTGAATACGCATTTTAGCCACGTCATTGTCAAATGGCTTGACGCGATCCTGTAGCAAGACCAGTTGTTGCAATACTTCAGGTGGAATCAGGTCACGACGCGTAGATAGCAATTGGCCCAGTTTGATTGCCAGTGGCCCCATTTCCTCTAAAGCTTCTTTCAGCTTGAGAGGATTTTTACGCTCTCGGCTGGACCATGCAGCCGGATGCATACGAATCAGGGACAGGATATGACGGCTTTTTTCTGGGAGTTCTTCCGCAGGAAACAACGTATCGAGTCGATAATGCGCGGCAATGCGCCAGAGTTCGAGCAAACGTGAAACATGCGGAATCATAAAGTGGTGTACCTAGTTTTGAGTTGAATCTTGTTGATTTTCAATCTGTATCTGAAGCTGACGAATCTTGGCTTCTACACGATCAATATTTTGATTGAGTATACGCGTATCTTGCTGTAAATCATCCATTTGCCAACGTGCAGCAAATAGACCGCTGTCTTCTTTAAGCGTATCTTCCATAAAGAACAGACCGCTTTGCAGACTGCGTTTGAGATGTTTGGGTGCCAGTTGCAATTTGCCAATTTCATGCGCAAGGGTTGGTCCGATCCATGGGCTTAAATGAGCCGCCAGATCAGGTTCAGCCTGTTGCATAATGCGCTGGATTTCCTGCAATAACTTATAGTCACCTTGCAGCGGAATATTGCCTATTTCATCTGAAAGCAGTAGTTTCAGCAGGTCTATGACATTATCGACTTGTAAAATCGCAGTGGCTTCAGAACTCTGTGAGCTGTTGGCTTCATAAGGCCGCTGTTCAAAAATCGAAGCAGCTTCAGTATGCCCAGTGGCTGTTGGTTCCAGGCGAACCTTGCCATCATCAAAGAATACATCTACAGAAAGCTGTGGTGATGCAATCACTACACGTAGTATTTTGCCAGCCAATGCATTTAACTGGATGCGGGTAATCGCATCCAGATCAATGAAATGGTGAATCACACGTTCAACGACACCAAGTGCCAGAATTGACCACATGAATGGGAACCTTAAAGTTTAAAACCACGGTGAACGGCAACGATACCACCCGTCAGGTTATGATAATCACAGTTCTGGAAGCCGGCATTTTCCATCATGCCTTTTAGGGTGCGCTGATCTGGGTGCATACGAATCGATTCTGCCAGATATTTATAGCTTTCAGAATCATTGGCAATGATTTTACCCATGATTGGCAATGCCGTGAACGAATACAGGTCATACAGTTTCGAGAATGGCTCAAAGACTGGTTTAGAAAATTCTAAAACAAGAAGACGGCCACCTGGCTTAAGCACACGGTACATCGAAGCAAGTGCAGCATCTTTATCGGTGACGTTACGTAGACCAAATGAAATGGTTAACAGGTCAAAACTGTTATCTGCAAATGGCTCTAAAGTTTCGGCATTGGCAAGTACGAAATCGACATTGGTACAGCCCGCATCAATCAAGCGATCACGACCCACATTTAGCATGGATTCGTTGATGTCAGATAACACCACATGACCGGTTGGACCAACCTCACGGCTGAATACTTTGGCCAGGTCACCCGTACCACCGGCGATATCCAGCACATGCTGACCACGGCGCACGCCTGACATGTTAATGGCAAAACGTTTCCATAGACGGTGAATACCAAAAGACATCAGATCATTCATGATGTCGTATTTGCTGGCTACAGAATGGAATACTTCCGCGACTTTTTGTGCTTTTTCTTCACTGCTGACAGTTTGATAGCCGAAGTGAGTGGTTGGACCGACATTACCGGTATTCGCCCCACGTGGCAGATTATATTTCGGTATGCTACCTGTGACAGGTGTATCAGTCAGACGTTGTTCTAGAGACTGTTGCTGACCTTGTGGCGCACCTTGTGGTAAAGGTGCAGTTAAGAATGGGCTCACTTTGTCTGTTTGTTGTGCCGACTCAGCTGTAGGGGTAGGCGTAGTATTTTCATTGGACATTGGAGTCACTCCTAACAGATCAATGGGGTTAATCTTGCATGCGTGCATGGACTGCATAATGACAGATTCTAAGATGTTATACAGCAATCATCATGCAATTGTTATGAATAATATACAGAAAAATGCGTCTTTAGCTGAAATCTCAGCCGAAAAATCGATCTTAATTGATGATAAAAAGTCATGATATACGTTCTGAATTTTTATATCTTCCTGCTGATGCGGTGCACCATAGCTTAATTAAATGGCGAGTCAAAACCTACTCAATTCTTTGTACGTTTTTGCTTACATTGATTCAGGTTTTTAGCGACTATTTTATAGTGGTAGAAATTTCATATGATAAGTTCATCAGGAACAGGATGTTCCCTCTAAGAATAAAAATAGATAAATACAAGGAAAGTAAGGTACGACAGGAGTTATACCAAGCGAACCAATACGGAAAACCCCGGCAGGATGCCGGGGTTTTTCATTTTGTATCCAGAATTTTTAAGATTCGTCCAGTTTATGGATGAACTGGTTTTTACCATAGCGAATGGACAGTTGATCCAGTTCATAATAAAGACCATCTCCGAGTGCATAATCCCCACGCTCAACAGAGATAATCCGTTGTTTATCTGTGGTAATCACAATATGGAAATAGCCTATCTTTAACTTGCATTTCAGATCATGAACAAGCATCGCCTGACCGTAAATATCCAAAGACTTATGGCTTTCAATCTGTATATCTTGAGCATCAATTTTATAACTGTTTATTAAAGGTCTCAGGTTTATTTGTACAGTGCCGCGAATAGATAACTGTTTGTACCCCATTACATTTTTCCTAAAATTCATTGACATGGGTACATCTATAAAGAATCAAGATATACGGAGGCTTAGATAACACGTAAGCCGATCAAGTACGTTGACCATAAACAGATTAATTTCTGTAAATTTTGCATAATTTTTATAACTTTATTAGAGACTATAACGGATTGATTGATACGATTAGGGCTTTGGAACCATTATTTTGTCTATTTATTGAGACCTGATTTTTTTGTATCGATGAAATTACTACGATTTAAAAATAGCTGGTTGATTGGGTTAAGAGAATAAGGCAAGCAGATGCCAGCCTTATCCTGAGGTGATATTTTCAGATTTTTTAAGCTGTCGGGAATTAACGGAAAGGCTGTGGATCGCCAGCATGCACGCGATCAATGATATTACGCTCAGTTGCCGTAAATTCACGTACAAACTTTTCTGCGGACTTAAGTGGTTTCATCGCCAGAAATCCATCCTGCATAAACTCATACATGACTTCAAAACGGTATTTTTCTGCGGCACCTTTACACATTTTAAATGCTGCCTGCACAATGAACGACCGCATATATTTATCCAGATGAGTACCAAGCTGATCCAGCATAGCTAACTGTTTAAGGCGATCCTGGCCTTGATCCAGCTTTAAATAGGTTAGACGCATAATTTCATCAGTCAGTGATTCGGCTGGATGATAATCTTCCAATAACTGTTGTGCCACCTGCTCATCAAGCTGTACCGCAAGAATGGCCAGCTCTACTCCGTGAGTGCCGGTCTTGATCGCATTATCCGGGATCAGCTTTTCCGCCTTATGCGCATAGCGCGTCAAGCGGGCAATCTGTTCTGCCAGCGCATCGAAGTCCGGTCCACCATAAAGACGGTTCAGGAAATATTCTGACATCAGCACATTTTGCTTTTCTGCAAACTGCTTGGCATGAGTGCGTTGCATACGTTCTTTTTGCCAGAGCTGGACATCTTGCAGACGTTGTTGCAGTTCCGGTTGCTTATGATAGTTCAGTTGATAATAACGTTCCAGAAGATCGTCTAAAACCGCAAGTTTGGACATGGGAAGTTCAAATATGGTTATGGATGCGGGAATCTTAGAACGAGTTAGGATGGTGCGCTATGACAAATTGACCGGTTGCACAGGATTTGAAGTCAATTTGTTGAAAAGTTCGACAAAAAAGATCGTTTAAAAATCGTAGCGATCGCTATTCACCAAGCAAAAAGCCTGTCTATACTGTATTCACGAACAAGAAAAACAGAACAGGTTATGTCTACAGAACAGCAACAATTTCAATTGATTGAAGAAAATGAATTATCGTTACAGCTTATCGATGCGCAATATGCCCTGAAAGATACACGCGGACAGAAGAATGCTAAAAGTGTAGTCGTACTGGTCAATGGAATTGAGCTGGCCGGCAAAGGGGAAGCGGTTAAGCAATTACGGGAATGGGTTGACCCGCGTTATTTGCGGGTAAAAGCAGACCAGCCACGGCCCCTGAATGAAAGACAGACTTTCTGGCAGCCTTATGCACGATTTATCCCCGCTGAAGGACAGATCATGGTGTTGTTTGGTAACTGGTACACAGATTTGCTAAGTACCGCCATGCATGTAGCGAATCCTATAGATGAAAGCATGTTTGATCATTATGTTGAACAGATGCGTGCCTTTGAGCAGGATCTGAAAAATAACCATGTTGATGTGATCAAGATCTGGTTTGATCTGCCCTGGAAGTCTTTGCAAAAACGTTTAGATGATATTGATCCAAGTGAGATGCATTGGCATCGTTTACACGGTCTGGATTGGCGCAGTCGTAAGCAATATGACGCGATCCAGCGTTTGCGTCAGCGTTTTACCGAGGACTGGATCATCATTGATGGTGAAGATGCAACCCGGCGTGACCAGCAGTTTGCCCAGACTATTCTTGCGGCCTTGAAACACTGTCCGGATCATCCTGCTAAAGGAAGTAAGACATGGTCCCCGGCGTCTATTCCTGAAGCATTGCTGCAGCCTTCGCGGGAGCCGGTGGATCAGAATACCTATAAGGACGAACTCAAGAAACTGACCCGCAAGGTGGCCAGTGCAATGCGTATGGATCAACGTAATGTGGTGATCGTATTCGAGGGGATGGATGCAGCCGGTAAGGGGGGAGCAATCAAGCGGCTGGTGAAAAAGCTTGATCCACGCGAATATGTAATTCATACCATTGGTGCACCGGAAAAATATGAATTGCGCCGTCCTTATTTGTGGCGTTTCTGGACTAGGTTACAGCCGGAAGACAAGATTACGATTTTTGACCGGTCCTGGTATGGACGGGTACTGGTAGAACGGATTGAAGAACTGATTAGTCCTGCGCAATGGCAGGCATCTTATGCAGAAATTAACCGGTTTGAAAATGACCTGATTGAGGCACAGACTGTAATTATCAAGTTCTGGCTAGCGATTTCCAAGGACGAACAGGCTGAACGTTTTAAGGCGCGTGAACAGACGCCGCATAAACGTTTCAAGATCACTGATGAAGACTGGCGTAACCGTGAACGCTGGGAGGATTATTTGCAGGCAGCGGCAGATATGTTTGAGCATACCAGCACCGATCAGGCGCCATGGCATGTGATTGCTACCGATGACAAGGATAGCGCGCGTTTACAAATCTTGAAGACTATACTGAAACAGCTTGGCGTAAGTTAATACGACCAAGCTGCGTTTAAATAAGATGATTCTAAATCAAAATTATACTGTTTTAGCTTGCTGTTTTAGCTGGATATTCTTGGCTAGTTTATAAGAGTCTTCCACATGTGCCTCGGCAACTTTTTTCATTACGAAGTAGCCTAAACTTGCCGCAATTAACTGACCACCGAGCGGGATAAATTTGGTCACTTGCTTGGTAATATATTTTGCGGCAACATTATTGATGGATTTTTTTACTGCCGTACGTGCCACCACAAAACCAGAAAATTGTACGCCGCGTTTACGTAATTCATCCCATTGAACCTGTTTGGTTTTTGGATCAAATACGCTGACCTGTTCTGGTGCCAAGCCGAATCGGGCATTGATTTCAGGAATCAGCTGTGACAGGATGCCGACGTCAATCAAGACATCAAGAAACGGTACCGGAATCACGGCTGCACCTGCAGACATATAGGCACGCTTCTTAATCAGCTCCAGGCATTCTTCACGGATCTGTTCTAGATTTAAACTTGGATCAATTTGATCGGGAAATTTGTCTAATTTCATGGGCGATTACCTAAAGCTTCCTGTTGTTGTTTTTCTAAAAAAGTATCCATAAGATGCTTTTTTAAAAGAAATTTTTCTACTTAAGTGTAGATTAAAAGTGACATAGACAGAACAGGGTGTATAGTAAATAATCTTTATTGTTTTGTAGTGCTGCTTTCTTTTAATTTGGGGAATTCATGGCTATTCATGTTATTCAAAGTCAGAAAATTGATGTGCTTTTGGATAGCATGCTGCTGGTTACGAGTCAGCAGAAAAGAACTGCTTTTCAGGTGCTTGAGCCGCAGCATTTCATTGTGCCTTCGCCCGCAGTTGAAGCTTGGCTCACCCAGAAAATTGCCGAGAAAAAGGGCATCAGTGCCAATACACAATTTCACCACCGAATTCGTGCTTTTCAATGGACTTCTTATCAATGGGTGCTAAACAGCCAGAAAGAGCTGGAGCAGGTCCGTGAAGCCAATATTCCACGTATCATCATTAAATGGCGAGCCTTTCAGGCGCTGCGCAAGACCATTCTGGCGGATGAAATTCCACTCAAATCCCAGCATCCGCTGTATTCGATTGTAAAGCGGATTTATGACAGCGCTGACCGTCTGGAACAGCCGAATGAGCGCCTGCTTAAAAAGCAAAGCATGCTGTACTGGGTCTGTGAACAGGTATCGCGCCTGTTTAGCCACTATATGGACTATCGCGGCTATTGCGCACGCAATTGTCCGCCGCAACAATGTAGTTGCCCGACCAACTGGCTGAACAACTGGGGACAGAATCTGCCTTTAGAAATAGAGCAGATGCTATATATCCCCAAAGATGAAAATGGCCAGGAAATTCCGGTAGCAGATTTCGTCAAAATTCAGGCGCGGGAACTGGAAGCCTGGCAGCGCTGGCTGTGGCAAAACGTATTTCAGGATGACTATGCCAAAATCCTGGAAATTGAAAAGCTGTACTGGGAACGCATTGAAAATCCGGAAACCCGAACGCAGGCCTTAAAGCAGCTGCCATCCCAGGTGGTGGTCTTTAGCATGCTGGAATTGCCACCGGCTCAGCTGGATTTCTTACGCCGTCTGGGTCAGTACATCGAGATTTATATTTTCCATTTTAACCCGTCACAGGAATACTGGGCGGATAGTGTCGATCCGAGCTGGAAGGCGCGCTATGACCTGGGTGTACAGGAACGCTTTATCCGCAAATATGAACAGTCGCGTGGAGCCAAGCCGAGTGATGAGGAAATTGCTGCATTCTGGAAAAAGTTCCAGCTGAACTTTAATGCTGAAGACCGTGAATCACGTCATCCTTTACTGACCCGTTTTGGTAAGCAGGCACGGGATCACTTTTCTCTATTATCCAAACTGTCTTCGGGTGAGGAAGGACATTGGGCGGATGCCTTTGTGGATGACTATCAGGACCATCTGCTGGCAAAAATCCAGTCGGATATTCTGTATCTGGTAGAACCGGAGCGGCATACTTATCCCTTGAAGCCGGACGATAGCTCGGTACAGATCCATGTCTGTCATTCTTCATTACGCCAACTGGAAGTACTGCGCGAACAAATCATTCACTGGCTGGCTCAGGGCACAAAAGAAGTACCGCGTCAGCCAAGTGATATCCTGGTATTGAGTCCAAACCTGAAAGAACTGGAACCGGCGATTCGTAGTGTCTTTGCCCCACCACCACGTGAACGAGAAGGCGGCCAGACCCGTCTGCGCAAAAACAATATTTATCTGCCGATCCAGATATCCGGGGTATCTCGTCTGGATGTCAGCAATGCCTGGCGTGCCGTGCTGGGCCGCATACAGTTGATGCATCGCCGTTTTAGCATTGAAGATTTTGCCGACTGGCTGAGTTTAAGTGCGACCCAGCAGTACTATGCATTGGACTATGCACAAGTGGAACGCATCATCCAGCTGCTCAGTGATGCCGGTTTTAAGCGCGGCTTAGATCAGCAGCATTTACAGCAACAGTTATATGAAGGCGATGAAGATTACCGCTTTAGCTTCCGCTTTGCTCTGGATCGCTTGGTACTGGGCATGGCGGTGCCAGAACATCAGCTGTTTGAAGATACTCTCAGTTATGCCAAAGTGCTCAGCAGTGATTTTCCGCTGATTGTTATCCTGATCCAGATCTATGAGGATTTCAATGAACGTCGCGGCTGGCTGAATGCACATGAGCAGGGACAGCGTACACCGGTAAAAACCTGGCTGGAATATCTAAATCGGGACGTGAATGAATTCCGCAGCAATGGGGTTGAGTCATTAAAAACCGTAGCAGAAATCATCGAAAAGCAGATGCGTATGCTGACGCTGGCCGATTATCATGATCAGGATGATCCAAATGCGATTCAGGAACTGGTAGCATTGAGCTTACCATTGCCTTATGTCTTGGAAGAAATCCAGAATAGTCTGGACATGCAGCTGGATCAGGCCGAACCAACCGGACAAATTACTTTTAGCCAGATTGGCCAGATTCGCCCGCTGCCTTATAAGCTGGTGGTGATGCTGAATCTGGATACGGGCAAATTCCCGAGCCGAAATCAGCAGCTACCGTTTGACTTGATGAGCATTCTCAAGCCGCAGCTCGGTGATCGCTCCCGTCTGGATGATGAT
The DNA here is from genome assembly GCF_052044895.1 of Acinetobacter sp. 22323. Classification (NCBI taxonomy): domain Bacteria; kingdom Pseudomonadati; phylum Pseudomonadota; class Gammaproteobacteria; order Moraxellales; family Moraxellaceae; genus Acinetobacter; species Acinetobacter sp. 22323. The sequence continues at coordinate 48,572 of NZ_JBQEOL010000012.1, forward strand.
CAGGGCGCATTTCTGGATGCCTTGCTGTTAGCACAGGAAAATCTGTGGCTGTTCTACAACGGCTTTGATGTGAATGATGGCGAAGTGCGTGATCCATCCACGTCCTTGCAGGAATTGATCCAGCATATTGCCCTGATCTGCCAGTCCGAGCATCCAGATGCAGATGTCGATGTGATGACCGAGATGAATGGCTTGCCAGTCGCGGCGCATATCCAGCAGCTCTATCATGTGCATCCTTTACAGCCTTTTGATCCAGTTGGTTTTAGTACATTGCGTACTCCACGTTTTCAGGATCAGTGGCATGATGTGGCTTCTTTTCTTTGTAAGGCTGAAGGGCAGCGTCGCAGCTGGATTAATATCCATTGTCCGCCAGTACAGCAGGAGCGGATTCGGATTCTGCATGGCGATGAATGGATTCGGGACATGATCTTCCCGGCACGTCTGTTCCTGAAAAGTGTTGGCATTTCTAGCGTGAAATATAAAGACTTGCCCGCGGCACAGGAACCATTATTGCTGGATAAATTGCAGCAATATCAGGTACGGGATTTTCTGCAGCAGCAGGAACAGGAAATAGATACCCGGTTGATGCTGGACCGTCTGCCAGTCGGAAAAACCCAGGAAGCAACCTGGCTGAGTACCCAGCAGGAACAGGAATTGCTGCAGCAGCGCCTACAGCAACTGGACAAACAGATTACTCGTACCACGCAACAGAACTATCGTTATTCATCTGATCTGATGTTGCAGATTACTGTGCCGCAGCAACCGAATGCGTCGTACTGGCTGAGCATGCAGTCCGCTTCAGCCTCAGAGCGCCGTCGCGCGCATATCTGGCTGGAATATCTGCTTTGGCTGGCCTATTTAAATGATGATAGTTATACCGCAGAGCTGGAACGAATTATGCTGTTCAGTAACAAGACCGTAAAATTCTGCAAGGTGACATCTTCTCAGGCTAAAGAATATTTGGCTCACTGGTTTAAGGCCTGGGAAGCAGGTCAGCAGCAACCGGTAGTGTTGCCGGCTGAGCTCATTCTGAAAAAAGACTGGCAATGGGAAACCAATGAGCAGGGTCAAATGATTATTGGTGATCTGGATAAGCTGTTGGCGGCCTGGAACAACACTTATGAAAGTACCCGCCCACTGAGTTCGGATGAGTCCTGTGTATTGCATCAGGACTGGCAGTTCATTTTGCAGGATCAGGATCCAGAGCAGGCGTTGCAGCATAGCTTGCTAAAATTTGCCTATGACTTGTATGCTCCGATTCAACAACATTTAGAGTGGGTAAAATAAATGACCATCGCCCCTCAACAGCAGCATAAAATTTCAACCAATCCTATTCAGGACATGACCTTTAGTGGTCTGCACTGGATCGAGGCTTCGGCGGGAACCGGCAAAACCTATACTCTGTCCAGCCTGATGGTACGGATTTTTCTGGATAAATACTATCCACATCAGGTCATTGCGACGACGTTTACCCGTAAGGCAACAGCTGAATTGAAAGGCCGGGTACGCGCACGTGTGGAAGAAACTTTGCGTTATATCCAGCGCTATCAGCATCTTAATTCGGTAGAAATGGCCCAGCAGATCGAGCAGGAATCTGATCCGTTGTTGCAGAAAGTGCTGCAAGATTATGGCGGTCGTATGGACTACGCTCGCCGTCGTCTGGGATTGGTACTAAACCAACTGGATGAACTGTTTGTCGGCACGCTGGACAGTTTTAGCCAGAAGCTGCTGCGTGAATTTGCCTTTGAAAGTGGTCGGATTGAACGTGCTGAGCTGACTGAAGATCAGGACCTGTATATTCAGCAGCTGATTCATGATGTGCTAAGGGAGTGGATCCAGCAGCAGCCGCAGTATGTCATTAACCAGATGTATTTACAGAATCAGCTTAAAGCCCCTGAATACTATGTGGGGCTGGTACGTGATGCATTAAATTTTAGCGCCAATCATTTCCAGTCAGTCCGCCAGGTAGAATGGGATTTGGGCGAACTGGATGCCTGTATTGAACAGCTGGTCAATATCAGTCCGGCAGAGCTGCTCAAGATACAGACTTACTGCGCCGAAACCCCGAAATATTTTCATAAAAACTTTCATGCAAAACTGTCGGAAATCTGCAGCAATTTTTCTGATTGGGCGGTACAGCTGAGTGAACAGAAGGGTATGTGCTTCTTTGATCCTGAGCTGTGCAAGCTGGTGCTGAAGTTATGTTATCTGCTGCGTAATAAAACTGATTTTCAGCCAGGCAAGCAGCGTTTTACCAAAAGCTGTAGCGAAGAAGAGCAGCAGTATTTCCTCAGCCATCCGCTAATTTGTGCCATCGAAGCCCTGTGCAATGTGAAACAGGCACTGGATGAGAAATTCAAACAGCTCACGGCTTATCTGGAATATCACCTGATTCGCAGTGTGCAGCATCGTCTGCCACAAACTTTACAGAAGCAGGGAGAGACTACCTTCTCACAACAGATCCGTACCCTGACTGAAGCCTTGCAAGGTGAGCAGGGGCGTCGTTTTGCCCAGTTTGTGCAGTCTCGTTATCCCTTAATTCTGGTAGATGAATTTCAGGACACCAACCAGGATCAGGACGATCTGCTGGCACGAATCTGGCGAGATGCTGCGCGGGTACAGCTCGGCTGTATGATCATGGTCGGTGATCCAAAACAGGCAATTTATGGTTTCCGTGGCGGCGACATGCTGACCTATAACAAGGCACATGCTGATGTCCGTTTAAAGCAGGGCCATGAATATACCCTGACCCAGAACCACCGCTCGGTCAAAGCTTTGGTGGAAGTGGTTGATGCCCTGTTCCAGCGCCGGATGGATTTTGGTGAAAGTGTTAATTATAGTTTGATTCAGGCTGGTAGTCGTCCCCATCCGGACCTGATTGATTCCGGACAAGCTAATCCTTATCCATTACGCTGGATGCAGCTGGGTGAGCAGGAGCATGAAGCCGATCAGGTGGCCTGGAAAATCCGCGAATTACTGAACCAATCTGCACGGCAACAACTGTATTTCCAGCAGCAGGACAGTTCTGTTCCTGTAACTGAGGATGATATTGCCGTACTGTCCTTTGGACATTATGCGCTGGAACAGGTCAAGCAGCGTTTGCAACGGATGGGGATTGCCTGTTATAAGGAATCAAAACAGAGTGTCTTTGCCAGCAATGTGGCACAGGATGTCGCCGCGGTGCTGACCGCGATCATGGACCCGTTTAATGAGGCCAAAGTTCGTCGTGCTTTAGTGACCCGTCTGCTCGGCTTTGACCTGAAAAAGCTGCTGGAGCTGCAACAGCAGCCAGTTGGCCTAAGTACCTTTATAGCCGATTTCGAAGCGATCCGGGAAATGTGGTTCGACAAGGGCTTCCTGAGTGCTTGGAACTATGCCCTGAACCTGTTTGACGTCTGGACTAATCTGGTATCGAGCCAGAGCATTGATAATGAGCGTGTTGTGGTCAATCTGCGTCATCTGACCGAAATTCTGTCGCAGCAAAGCGAATATTATCAGGGTGCACAAAAACTGTATTACTGGTATCTGCGCCAGCTACAGTCTCCTTCTGGTAAGGACAGCGAAAAAGAGCGCAAGCTCTCTGGCGATCGTGGCGTACAGTTGCTGACAATCCATGCCTCCAAAGGTCTTGAATTCAAAATCGTATTCCTGATGGGCGCTGATGCGCCGTTTGACGTCAACAAAGGTAACCTTAACTTCTCGCTGGCCGGTCATGAGCAGGACGATATTCTGAATCAGTCACGAGTGATTGCGGTAAATCGTGAGGATCTGCATGAACAGGCACAGCTGCAGAATGCAGCACGGAATGCTGCAGAGAATCACCGTCTCTGGTATGTGGCGCTAACGCGTGCCAGCCATCGGGTTTACGCCATGCTGCAGGATCAGAGTGGTCAATCAGATTCGTGTCTGGCCTACTGGCGTGGGCAGGGTGAGCAGGTCTTCCAGCACCCGCTCAGCTGTATGGAAAATACCTTAACAGCAGCGCCACCGCGTATTGCGGTAGAACGGATGCAAACAGCACCGGAATTAGTTGCTCATCCTTTACCGGAACAGCAGTTCTATCCACGGACCAAAACCAGCTTCACCGCTTTATCGAGACATCAGCTGCATGTAACCGTACTGCAAGATGATCTGGTCAGTCTATATGAACACCCAGAAAGTGCTGCCGATGAAATCCATCTGCAGACAGAAGCAGAAGTGCGGCAACAGCCATTGGACTGGATCAAGCTGAATTTTCCTAAAGGTACTGTGGCCGGAACTTTCTTGCACAGTATTTTCGAGCATCTGGATTTTCAGGATAGCAGTTACTGGAATCTGGAAATCCGCCGCCGTTTCAAGAATACCGCGCCACATATCTGGATGGAACTGAAAGACCAGTTCCAGCAGGACTTTCAGATTCTGCAGCGACTGCAGCAGGCCTTCCAGCAGTATTATTTGCAGGCCACGATTAACCTGAATACTCTGTTTAAACGGGTAGCCAGTAATGCCAGCTTAAAAGTAGGAGCGCTAACTGAGGCTATTTTGCATGTTATGGCCAGCGTCAACTACAAACTGTTGACCGGTATCCGCTTGCATGACCAAAGTGTTGCCTATCGCCATACATGGCATAGCTTTTTCCAGCAGCCATCTTTAGATGTCACTCATTTTCTACAGTTTATGATGCAGTTTGAGCGTTATTTTCTGGAACTGGATGATGATGCCTTTATTCAGCAGTTTGAGCAGGCAATGGGGCAGCTGCCTAAAGCAAGCACGCATGAAAATCTTGATGTGACTGGACTAATGCAGCAGTCAGCGGATCTATTCTTTGAAGAATTATCCGAAGATATTCTGCTGAATCTAATGCATGATTGGGTCGGGGAAATCCTGAACACACCGATTCAGAGCGAGTTTCGTTTAAGCCAGCTGGATCAGCACAGCTTTTTGTCGGAATTCCCGTTTTATCTGGCTTTGAATGATGCCCCGTTACAGATTCGCCAGATTCAGCAGCTGTTTGCGGATTATGGCCTGATCATGCCGGACTTTAATGAGGCCAAATCGGCACGTTACCTGACCGGGGCAATTGACCTGGTATATTTTGATGGTCAGCGCTATCACATCGCTGATTATAAGAGTAACTATCTCGGTGCCAATCAGCAGGATTATCTGCCGGAAGCAATTCATGACAGCATGACGCATTCCAGTTACTGGTTGCAGGCTGCCCTGTATCTGGTCGCCATGCACCGCTATTTAAGCGCTAATTTGCAGGGTTATGACATCCGGCAGCATCTGGGTGGAGCGACCTATCTGTATCTGCGTGGCATGAATGGGCAGGCCGGACAGGGGCTATATCACTGGCAGCCTGAAGTTGAATTTATCCAAAAACTAGATCATATTCTGGGCTATTATGCGGTGAATAAGTCAGCATGAAATGGCGAAACTAAGAAATATATACAATAGAAACAGAAAATTATCCTGTGGATAAGTTTGAGGATAACTGTGTGGAAAATGAGCAAAATCACATATCACAGCTGGCTTCGCCATTGATGCCCTGGATCGAGCATATATGTCAGCCACCATTCAGCTCAGCTAACTTCGGCGATGAGGCTAAACTGCTCATGCATGCCGTACTGGAAGCCATGCAAAATGGTAACAGCTGTATTGACGCGGCAGAGGATCAAATCGCCTTGCTACACAATCTGGTGCGCCGTGGCGAGTCTGATCAGCATGCGATTGCTCCTTTTATGTTTCAGGACCAGCAGTTGTACCTGTACCGTTACTGGAAACTGGAACAGGCAATCGCTGCGCATGTGGTTCGCATCAAATCCCAGCAGTTAAAAGCTGTTCAGTTGAATGGCTATCATCGTAGCCTGCTTGCTGATCCGCAACAGCAGAAAGCGCTGGAAATGGTGGCCAGTCAAGGTTTAAGTATTATTACGGGTGGCCCGGGAACCGGGAAAACCTATACGCTGGCACATATCATTGCGGTGCTGAATGAAAGTTTGCCGGACATCCGGATTGCCATGGCAGCACCAACCGGCAAAGCGGCACAGCGTATGAAGGAAGCGTTGCAGAATGCCTTGAGCAGTCCGGCACTGGCCCAGTTTGACTTGGAAACCTTAAAACAGTTACAACCTGTGACTTTGCATCGTCTCTTAGGTTTGGGAATAACTGTACAGCCAAGATTCCACGCCCGACAGCCACTACCTTATGAGGTGATTGTGGTCGATGAAGCCTCTATGCTTGATCTGAGCCTGGCACAGATGCTGCTGGCAGCGGTGCCAGATGGGGCGCGTTTGATTCTACTGGGCGATGCGAATCAGCTGGCTTCTGTCGATGTTGGCACCGTATTGGCTGATTTGCAGCAGGTTCCGGCCCTGGCCAATAACCGGATCAATCTGATGAAAACTCGACGGTTTAGTGAAGGTGCACGGATTGGTGCATTGGCACATTTTATTCAGAAAGCACATCCTGATCAGGATCTGTTAACCGAATTTGAACAGCAAGTGGTAACTGCATCCGAGCTGCAGACCATTGATCTGGAGCAGATTGAAATTGACCATCTACAGCTGCAATACCTGCCGGAAAATGTATTGCTCAATGATGCTCAACCTTATTATGACCAGCTGATGTATGGTTATCAGGGCTATGTACAGGCTCTCAAAACAGGGGTAGGCAGTCAAGATTTTAATAGGTTTGTAGAGCAGATTATCCGTCATTTTGATGATTACCGTATCCTGACTGCAATCCGTCATGGGGCTTTTGGTCTGACCCGACTCAATCAGCAGATTGAACAGCGCCTGCTCACTGCAACCGGGCAGATCAAGCAGGGCGACTGGTATATCGGTCGTCCGGTGATGATGACTTATAACGATTACCAGCTAGGACTATCGAATGGGGATATTGGGATCTGTTTCCTGCGGGAGCATCTTGGACAGCGCCAGTTTGAAGTCTATTTTCCGAGTCTGGAAAAATGGGTTTTAGCAACGCGTTTGCCAAAAAGTATTGAAACTGCCTTTGCTCTAACCATTCACAAATCCCAAGGTTCAGAGTTTAGGCACACTGCAGTCGTACTGGATCATAAAGCCAGTAACCTGTTAAGTAAGGAATTGATTTACACAGCGATTACACGTGCAAAAAAAGCAGTCACACTATTGGTAGATCGTGAAGCATTTATACAATCATTAAGCCTGAAAACTACCCGTCGTAGTGGCTTAAGCAAAAAAATCATTGAACAGTGTCATAACTTTTCAGGTGATAGTGAAACTGATTAATGTAAGCATATGCTTACAGCGATTCAGGAGATTTGCGGATAGAGCTTCACTGCCCTTTTTGAGAAGATGGGCCCTACAAAGAACTCAACAAGGAAAGTTGAGTATAATCGCATAATTATTATAAGAAAGTCGTGAGACAGCGAACTTACATTGATGTAGGTGAAAAAAGAGGAAACTTACAGCCGCTAAGCCTTGTAGTTTTGGGAGAGACTACAAGGCTTTTTTATATCTTGAGTTTATGGAAAGGTAGCATAATTTTATAAATTATTTAATTTATCTAAATCATCTGTGTAAGGTGAACAAGATGGGTTAAAAATGAGATTTGTGTAATATTAATCACAATTTAGGTTAATTAATGTAAGAAAATACTTACATATAGATACGAAAAATGCGTCTATGAGTAGCCCGGCTTTGTGGCAGAATCTACTACACAGGGATGTTGCAGCAAGAACATGGAAAGTTTTTATTAACAATAATAACTATAAAGCGCGATGCAGCGTAATAAAAACAATAAACAATAAAAAAATAATGAAGAAGAAGAAACTACAGCGCACAAGAAGCCCGAGTCCTCTCGGGCTTTTTTTATAGTTAAATAAAATTACCTGTATATTTAGCCAATGAGGCGAAAGATCAGCTGTTTTATATTTGACTGAAATAATAAAGCGTTTTTCATAATCTTTAGTTCAATCTCTAAACCAATTCGACAAGCTTTATCTTGCAGATAAACAATCTGATTCCAGTGAACTGAGTGGATTTCTTTAAATCTATCTATCGTCGCATGATCTATTTTTGCAATCTAACGTAATTTCCCTTAAAATATGCAACTTGCTGTAGTGATGCACGGCAGTCAATGTTCTGAATTCTCATTACTTTGATTTTTATCAAGATATATAAGCATCTCGGAGAAATCGAATGGCTTTAACAAACGCAGATCGCGCAGAGATCATCGCTAAATTCGCTCGCGCTGAAAACGACACTGGTTCACCAGAAGTTCAAGTAGCTCTTTTAACTGCTCAAATCAATGACTTACAAGGTCACTTCAAAGAGCATAAACACGACCACCATAGCCGTCGCGGTCTAATCCGTATGGTTAACCAACGTCGTAAGCTTCTTGACTACCTAAATGGTAAAGACCACGGTCGTTATGTTGCTTTGATCGGTGCTTTAGGTTTACGTCGTTAATTCGATTTAAGCTTTATTTTCGGGTTTATTGCATGCATTGTGCTTTACAGCTGAAAACTAAAGTCAGCTTGGCTTTTTAGTCAGGCCTAGGAAGGGGCGAATGTTTCGCTCCTTCTTTGTGTTTAAAATTAGTGTTTCTTTCTGGTGAGGTCGGCTTCTAAGCTTTGTCATTTACTCGTTCAAAAGGACGTGAATGCCAAACCTTAGGGGTCTCCACTAGAATAATTGTTCACAAGAACTAGGAAAAAATAAAACATGTCGATGTTTAATATTGTTCGTAAAGAATTCCAGTTTGGTCAGCACCAGGTGGTTCTTGAAACTGGTCGTGTTGCACGCCAGGCCAATACTGTTGTGATTACTATGGGTGGTGTAACCGTACTGGTTGCTGTTGTTGCCCAACCGACTGCTAAAGCGGGTCAAGACTTCTTCCCGTTAACCGTAAACTACCAAGAAAAGCAATATGCTGCGGGCCGTATCCCGGGTGGTTATGGTAAACGTGAAGGCCGTGCGTCTGAAGCTGAAACTTTAATTTCACGTCTGATTGACCGTCCAATCCGTCCATTGTTCCCAGAAGGTTATTACAACGAAATCCAGGTGACTGCGACTGTAATTTCTTCTGACAAGACCATGGAAGCTGACATCGCTGCGATGTTAGGTACTTCTGCTGCACTTGCGATTGCGGGTACACCATTCCGTGGTCCAATCGGTGGCGCACGTGTTGGTTTGATCAACGGTGAATATGTTCTTAACCCGAACTATGAACAAATGGCTCAGTCTGACCTTGACCTGGTGGTTGCAGGTACAGAATCTGCGGTATTGATGGTTGAATCTGAAGCGAAAGAACTTTCAGAAGACCAGATGCTGGGCGCTGTATTGTTCGGTCATGACGAAATGCAAATCGCGATTCAAGCAATTAAAGAATTTGCTGCTGCAGCTGGCGCGAAAGAATCAACTTGGGTTGCTCCAACTAAAAACGAAGATCTTCAGGCAAAACTGAAAGAAGCGTTTGAAGCGAAAATCTCTGAAGCGTACACCATTGCAATTAAGCAAGACCGTTATGCGGCACTTGATGCAATTCAAGCTGAAGCAGTTGCTCAATTCGTTCCTGAAAATGACGAAACTGGTATTGCAGACGACTTGAACGAATTGTTTGAAGATCTGAAATACCGCACAGTACGTGACAACATCCTATCTGGTAAGCCACGTATCGACGGTCGTGACACGAAAACAGTTCGTGCACTTGACGTACAAGTTGGCGTGTTAGACCGTGCACATGGTTCAGCATTGTTTACACGTGGTGAGACTCAGGCGTTGGTAACAACAACTTTGGGTAACACACGTGATGCCTTGATGGTTGATACATTATCAGGTACTAAAACTGACAACTTCATGCTTCACTATAATTTCCCTGCATACTCTGTAGGTGAAACTGGTCGTGAATCTGGTCCTAAACGTCGTGAAATTGGTCATGGTCGTTTGGCACGTCGTGGTGTTCAAGCTGTTCTGCCTGCGGCAGACCGCTTCCCGTACGTAATCCGCATTGTATCTGATATCACTGAATCGAACGGTTCATCTTCAATGGCTTCTGTATGTGGTGCTTCTTTGTCACTTATGGATGCAGGTGTACCAATTAAAGCACCAGTGGCTGGTATCGCGATGGGTCTTGTGAAAGAAGGCGAACGTTTCGCAGTTCTTTCTGACATCCTGGGTGACGAAGATCACCTTGGTGATATGGACTTTAAAGTAGCCGGTTCTGCAAACGGTATTACTGCACTTCAGATGGATATCAAAATCGAAGGTATCACTGAAGAAATCATGGAAGTTGCTTTGAACCAGGCGTATGCAGGTCGTATGCACATCCTGAATGCAATGAACCAGGTGATTTCACGTGCTCGTCCAGAAATTTCTATGCACGCACCGACTTTCCAGGTAATTACCATTAATCCTGACAAAATCCGTGACGTAATTGGTAAAGGTGGTGCGACTATTCGTCAAATCACTGAAGAAACCAAAGCTGCGATTGATATTGAAGACAATGGTACAGTACGCGTATTTGGTGAAACTAAAGCTGCTGCACAAGCTGCGATTGCAAAAATCCAGGCGCTGACTGCTGAAGTTGAACCAGGTACGATCTATACAGGTAAAGTGATTCGTATCGTTGAATTCGGTGCGTTCGTTAATATCCTGCCAGGTACTGACGGTCTGCTACACATTTCTCAAATTTCTAACGAACGTATTGCCAATGTTGCAGACGTATTGAAAGAAGGTCAGGAAGTGAAAGTACAGGTTGCTGATGTTGACAACCGTGGCCGTATCAAATTGACAATGAAAGACATTGAACAAGCTTAATTGTGAGATGACTTTTAAAGTCTGAAAAAAGCCTGCTTTATGCAGGCTTTTTTACATCTGAAGTTTATAAAATCAAAAAATACCGGCTGATTTAAGTGAGAAAAATCCGTTAGATCCAGTCAATATTTGAATTACATTGCTTGCGATGATGTTGCTGAAGGATTATGTCTTGATCATATTTTTAGATTTTATTTTGACCAGAACGCTGGCAGCAAATTAAAGTTAATTGAATTTGCTGCCAGTGCAGATGTGATCTAAACAATACCGAATTGATTATTTCGCTTATGAGCAAAATATCATCCACTAAATTATTTAGATCACCTTAGGTTTTTTGCATTTTTATAGAGGCAGAAAGTAGGATGCCAATAATTCTCCTGCTTATGCTTAAAATCACTTTTGGATTCTTATAACATGAGCTGCCTGCTTTTAGTCTTAACTATCCTGAATCAGGTCAAAGGATCTGCCTCTGAATTCTTGAGTAGTCTGTAAATCTCATCTTTTAGCTTTAATTTTTTTCGCTTGATTGCTTCGATGTCTGTATTGACAAGAGTTACCGGGTCTAATGCCAGCTGTGCAATCTGTCGATCCAGTTCATCATGTTCCTCAAAAATACGGGCGAAATACGGATTTTCATCCCGGAGCTGGGTAATAAGGTCGCGATATTCGGGGAACATGTACTTTAATTTTTTATTGCAATCTCTGGTTTTCATAATCAGTTATAAACTCAAAAAAATAATGTAAGAATCCCCGAACCATCTCAGTTTCAGCCGAGACAGACCAGGGAGGGGGAGGTTATTTGAAGTGCAGATGCTTCACTTCACGACGTAGCTGTTGAACTTCATCAATCAGATCCAGCATCATGGCGACAGCACTAAAAGATGCATCAAAATCACGTTGTAAGCGGTATGCCCGTTGTGCTCGGGTAACATCTTCACCAATGAAATGATAGGAAGTGTTACGACTACGGTTAGGTAAAATGCCATGTTCCATCAGCTGCATTACCCATTCCGGGCTTTGCCCGCATGCTTCTGCAAAATGGCTGAGATCAAATTGATGGTCATCCATGATTTCTGAGGGGATAAAACCCTGAGAAAAATTTTCTTTATATTGAATGGTGGTCATGGCCTGCTCCTTAAATATCCAGACTAAAGTCATTGCTGTGAATCAGATCGGGGGCATGTGTTAATAAATAGGATTGGAGATAATGCCTGAGATCAGATTTCCCATGCTTCAATATATGTGTGGCAGTCGTGCAAAAACTGCTGGAGGTACAAAACCTGCTTAAATTTAAGTTAGGCAAGTAGTGAGCTAAAAGTGGCTGATATCTGCCACGCCATAGCAACTGTTTTGCCGAACATTGGTCGAAAATAGTTTCAGATGCATCACCATATTGCTTATTTTTATTTTTGGACATCCCTTTGCCGTGACCCACTATTAATAAAGAGTCAGGTAATCGTTGGAGCATATAGGTATATGATCTGAACATAGTAAATGGATAAAAAATAACCGTGTTCGATCCATTATTCTGAGTTTTAGTGCACTACAACAGTGAAGATTTGTACCTTATTGTTTCAAATCATGACAATAAAAAAGCCTCTGAGTAGAGGCTTTTTAAAATACTAACTAAATTAGTGTTTTATCCAAGTTACGCTGCGTCCAATTACGGAAACGCCTACATAACCACGCAGAGTTAAGCGTTTACCATTAGCGTTCAAACGTGCTTTACCTTTATAGATCTTGCCCCCAATTGGATCTAAGACTTGACCATCGATGTATTCATTTGGCTTATTTGGATTTTGTTTAAAATTCCAAATAAAAGGTAAGCCAATGAACGGTTTACCTTTGAGCTTGCCAGGGCAGTTATGGCAAATAACTTGTTTTTCGGCACCTGGTAGACTCCGGGTTTCGACAATAATCCCTTCATAGGTGCCATCAGGTTTTTTGCGGATTTCGACATCTGCACGTGAATAGCCACTTTGGTCATCTACAGTCTTCCATATTCCAATCAATGGATCTACATTGGCTAAACTGCATACTGACACGGTTGCTAAAGAAATCCCCATACATAAAGCGCGTACTAATTGTTTCATATCCATCCTAGGAAATTATCGTGTTTTAAAATAGATTTATTGCTCTAATTTATAAATAATAACTTTATAAATCAATTTATTATTTTGTGATGAAAGTTGTTTTAATACGGGTTAAATGAACGAAGAATCATGTTTTATCGAAAATGTTTGAAGCTTGTCCAAGTCATATCGCCTAACTTGGACAACGCAATTTTCAATTTTTGATCCAAGTCATATTACGCCCGACTGGAGATCCTTCAGTTCGGCTATGAATTGCCAGATGTCGGCCATTATTTTTCAGACGTGCACGTGCCTGATATAGCTTTCCCGAGATGGGGTCGAGCAGGGTGCCATTAATAAATTCATTAGTCTTTTCTGGATGACTGCTCAGACCCTTAAGCATGGTCAGTCCAACCAGAGGCTGATCCTTGAGAGAGCCGGTGCATTGAGTACAGTTTTGTTGAGGAACCGCCCCCGGAACCTCGCGTACATTTACAATTTTGGCCATATAGCGATCTTTAGCATCCTTACTGATGATGACATCTGCCAGAGAATAACCGGTACGGTCATCAATGGTTTTCCATTGTCCAAGCAGTGGATCATTGTTGGCAGATACTGACAGGCTAATCGTGCTTGCTGCTGCAAAAATCATGGAACAGAACAGTTTAAATTTCATCATCACACATTCCCCAAGTATTAAAAATGCTTCTAAAATCTTAAAGGCATAAAAATATTATGGGATTAATATAGCGTGAAAAATCTACTAATTACCAGTGAATAATCAAATATCTTCAAGAAAAATTAAAACCTAAATTGATGAACAATCACATTAATTGAGGAATGTGGGACGTGGTGAGTATTTGCTGGATCAGCAGATTAAAAAGCGAAAGAGACAGAAAGCTGGTTAAATAATTAGCTCAGACAGCTTTGGAAGTCAGGATTAATCAATAGCGGATTGAGTTTATATTCATTAAGAATAGAGTGGGGCCAAGTATTGCTATTTCCATATAGCTGTGTAGAGCTGAATGATATGGTAAGTTTGAGATTAAAAATATTTATTTTTCATAGAAAAGAAAGCTCTGGATTTATAAAAATAAAAGCACTCCTATTGAGTGCTTTTATTAACAAAGATACCTGTAATTAACTAAGGTGCTCACCGAACAGACCTAAAGCTTCTTCAGCAGTAAAGGTATATTGGCTGTTACAGAACTGACAATCCATTTCAATTGGATTCTGGAATTCTAAAGTTTCACGAACAGATTCAACTCCGATCTGTTGCAAGGCAATGGCACAGCGTTCTTTAGAACAGGTACAACCGAATTTCAGCTGTTCTGCTTCAGGCAGACGAACTTGTTCTTCGTTATATAAACGATAGAGGATTTCATTGGTATCCAGGCTAACCAGTTCTTCTGCTTTCAAAGTTTCAGTCAACATGGTCACGCGTGGCCACAAATCCTCATCCACATAGCGTTGTTCTTCCTCACTATTACGTGGTAGAAGCTGGATCAGCAGACCACCTGAACGCTTTTGGTCACTTGCCAGCACAATACGGGTTGGAATCTGTGCAGACAGATCATAATACTGCATCAGACAGCCCGCCAGATTATGTTTATCCAGTGGTACGATACCTTGGTAGCGCTCACCGACTTCAGGCTCAATATTGATAAACAGTACAGGACTGATCAGGGCTTTTAGAACGGTACTGCTGTCTTCTGCCACCTGAAAACGGGGATCTTCTTCATAATCAGCCAACGCACGCACTTCACCACGATGGTTACATTCCGCCATCGCCCATTTAAACGTGCCAGTAGCCTGAATCTGCAGACTGATGCGTCCCTTGATTTTTAACGTACTTGCCAATAGGGCAGTCGCACTGAGCATTTCGCCCAAAAGGATTTGTACGGCAGGAGCATAGTCGCGCTGCGCTAAAATTGTTTGTAAAGCTTCTTGAAGATGCACTACTTCACCACGAACAGGGCTATCCTCAATAAAAAAGCGTTGGCGTAAATCAGACATAAAATTCTCCATAACCCTGCTTTAATGGTGACACTATTGTAAAACACAAGTTATGACAGATCATCTGTTATGGTATCAATTCCTGTGCCGTTGACATTCTGTTGCTTCTGTATTGGATTTATTACACTTTTACGATGTTGATCCTGTTCGAACAGGTAGCTTAACTCTGCCATGCTGCTGTGGTGTTGAGCATATAATGACTCAGAACCAGATTCAGCCTGCTGTTCTGCTTTTAATAAAGTTTCATCATACTGACGGAACTGTAGAATTGTCTGCTCAGCGAGTTCTACAGATTGATGGGTTGCTGCCAGTAATGACTGTGTCAGCGCTAAAGCAGAAAGATAAGTTTCACGGAAAACATTTTCCACACCCAGTTCATGCAGCAAATGTGCATGATGGCGATCACGTGCGCGTACCCACAATTTCAGATCCGGGTAATTCCAGCACAAATGACGTACGACCAGCAAAGAATCCTCAATATCATCAATCGCGACAATCACCTGATCTTTGGAAGCAATATCTGCCAGTTGTAGCGCCGTGGTTTCAGTTGCATCTGCCTGAAAGAAAGGAATGGCCTGATCTTTGAGTAGGCCACTTGCTTCAACCGTATTGTCCATCACACTAAAGCTAAGATCTTGCTGATGAAGTACACGTGCTACGATTTGCCCAAAGCGACCAAAACCAATCAGTAAAATCGGTGTAGTGGCTAAAGGCTCTACCTGGGTATCAAAGTCTGCGACCAGATGATGTGAGCGATTTAATCGCGGTAAGATTTGTTGATCGAGCAACCAGTAGAGCACTGGTGTCATTAACATGGATAGCGCCAGCATACATAGCAATGGCGATAACAAGCTGATATCTAAGATGGTATGGGTAATTGCAATAGTGAGTAACACAAAAGCAAACTCACCGCCTTGGGCCAGGCTAACTGCGGTTAAGGTGCTGGTACGCCAGCTATTTTGATAATAACGGGCAATTGCCAGACTGAGCACAAATTTACTCAATATGATCAGCACGGCGCCACCAATGATCAGTCCAGGCATCTGCAAGACATCACTTAGCTGAATCGCCAGGCCAATACTGATAAAACACAAACCGATCAATATGCCATGAAAAGGCTGAATGGCATTTTCGACGTGTGGTCTGAAATCGGAATCAGCCAGCAGAATTCCGGCAAATAAGGCTCCTAAATATAGTGTTAGTCCCAGTGTCTGCATCAATACCAACAAGCCGAGGATTACAAAAATTGCCACCAGGACATGCAGGTCATGGCTGCTGCTTCTGGCAATCCAGCGATACAGAGGGTGCATCAAATAGCGGTTACACAGGAACAGTCCGGTAAAGGTTGCCATAATGGCAGCAAAATAAGCCACGCCATGTTCAGTCGAACTTACTCCGGAAAATAATGGAATAATGGCAATTAGTGGAATCAGCAGCAGGGCTTGAATTAATAAACTGATATAACTGAGCTGACCATGGGAAGTCGCGAGCTGCTCCTGTCGCATCAGATGTTGAATACTCAGTGTCATCGCAGACAGGCTGCCAGCCAGCCCAATGACGACACTGGTGATGAGACTTTGCTGTAAAAAAATGGCAGAACATAAGCTCAGAATGGCACCTGACCCCAAGACCAGTGTAGCAGTTGAGATCCAGGCAGAATGAGACATCTGGATGAAGCGTTGTGGCCGTAGTTGTAAACCTACCCAGAACAGCAGAGACAGGATACTGATTTGCATTAGCATCGAACGAAGTTGGGGATCAGTAACGAGATTCAGGGTTTCAGAACCGAGCACAAGGCCCGTCAATAAATAACCCAGCACTGCTGGCAGTTTCAAATAGCGGGTGATTGGCACAATCAGCAATGCTGCCACCAGAATTAATGTAATTTGCAACAGTATCGACATGTTCAACCTTAAATCTTATTTCCGTATTGCAGCTTGCAGGACTAGCTCAGTTCTTGTGGATCGACATCCAGGCTTAACTTCATTGAGGAAGGCTTGTCTTGCAGCATGGCTTGCCACCATGCCCTGACATAATAGTGCAAACGTGGACGGTCTGCAGACAGTAGTACCATATGTGATTGGTAACGGCCCGCCTTGCGTTCCATTGGTGCGGGAATAGGTCCCCAGATCTCCAGTTGCAGGTCCTGATACTGCCTTAAGAAGGCAGCATGTTTCTGTAAGAACTCTGTATTTAATGCCTGATCACGTGATTCGCAACGGATCATCACTGCATAGCGATAGGGTGGCATGCGGGCAATCTGACGCTGCTCTAAGGTCTGTTTGGCAAAAGCCCGGTAATTATCTGTCACCAAGGTATTTAGCAAAGCATGATCAGGACGTAAGGTCTGTAGATAGACATCACCCTTGTGCTCGCCACGACCGGCACGACCAGCCACCTGTACAATCAGTTGGGCAGTGCGTTCGGTGGCACGGAAGTCCACACTGAGCAGACCAGAATCAATATCTAAAATAGCGACCAGTGTGACATAGGGGAAATGGTGACCTTTGGCCAGCATTTGCGTACCGAGCAAAATCGCCGGTTCGCTTTTTTGAATCTTGTCATAGATTTTCTGCCAGCTACCGACCCGACTGGTAGAGTCACGATCTACCCGAATGACTTCATGATCGGGAAAGAGTTCATTCAATTGCTCTTCGACCTTGCCGGTTCCCATGCCGAGTGTTTTGAGTTCAGTATGATTGCAGCTTGAACAATGATCCGGCATACGGTGCAGGGTGCCACAATGGTGACAGTGCAAATGTTGATATGGCTGACGGTGTACAGTGAAATTGGCATCACAGTTTGGACACTGTGCCTGCCAGCCACAGCTGTCACAAATCAAAACGGGTGCATAACCACGGCGGTTCAGGAACACCAGTACCTGTTCCTTTTTTTCCAGACGTTTGCGTATTTCCTGAATCAGATGCAGGCTGATGCCATGCTGTTTCTGTGCCACCTTTAAATCTAGAATATGAATCTTTGGCATTAAGGCTGTACCAGCACGCTGGTTGAGTTTCAGTACCTGCATTTTGCCATTGGCAACCAGTGCATAGGTATCAATGCTGGGTGTGGCAGAGCCCAGAAGCACCGGACATTGCTGCAAATGCCCGCGATAAAGCGCAACATCTCGGGCATGATAACGGAAGCCTTCCTGCTGTTTAAAGGACAGATCATGTTCCTCATCCAGGATGATCAGTCCCAGATTAGGCATCGGGGTATAAATGGCAGAACGGGTACCCAGCACAATCGAGGCTTTACCAGTTTCTGCAGCTTGCCAGGCTTGCAGACGTTTCGAGTCATTTAAACCAGAATGTAACAAGGCAATATGACAATGGAAACGTGACTGGAACCGGCTAATGGTTTGTGGCGTCAGGCCAATTTCCGGTACCAGCACTAAAACCTGTTTTCCCTGTTTCAGCACCTTTTCCATGATCTGCAAATAAACTTCAGTCTTGCCGCTGCCGGTCAGACCATCCAGTAAGAAAGCCTGATATTTATTTTTAAATTTCAGCACCTGCTGAATGGCATGCTGCTGTTCCGGATTGGCTGTAAGCGGCATTTGTGCCAATTGAACAGGCTGCGGGCTGAAATCCTGGGGTTCCAGCACACATTCACAAATTCCTTTTTTCTCTAAAGCTTTTAGGGTAGCTGTCTCGATCCCTGCCAGGTTCAGTACAGTTTCAGTGGTACCGACTGGATGCAATTTTAAAATTTTATAGGCTTCCTGCTGACGCTCGGAACGGCGCACCTTGGCTTCTGCCTGGTCATCTAACAGTTTCCAGTTCCGGGCCAGCAGGTTATAGGGCTTACCCTGACGTAATAAAGTTGGCAAGGCACTTTGCACCACTTCACCAATCGGGAACTGGTAATACTGCGCTGACCAGTTCAGCAGATTGAGTACCTTGTCATCAATGAGTGCCCGGTCATCCAGTAATTCAGTAATCTCTTTAAGTTTAAAACTGGAATCTAGCGGAGTGTCTGGCGGCAGCTTTTCCATAATGACCCCAACCAGATTCTGCCGGCCGAAAGACACCGCCACGCGCGCACCAACCTCAGCCTGCTGATATTGTGCCGCACTTAAACTGTAATCAAAACAGTCAAACAGATGAACAGGAACAGCAACACGAACACGATAAACTGAAGGAGTTGAGGCTGGGTGATCTGAGATGGGCAAGTGAGGCATCCTGATGAATTTTCGTCGTGCTAAAAAGGCAGTTGTGTTAGAGTGAGCAGATATTTTATATCTAAGAATATGAATGATTTTGATGGTCTGACGCAACTGCGTTGGGGCAAATTTTTGGAAAATTAGAGCATTACAATGCCAGCATATCAATTTATCGCGCTTGATGCTTCGGGTAAGCAGCAAAAAGGCGTACTGGAAGGGGACTCTGCACGTCAGATCCGTCAGCAACTTCGGGACAAAGCCTTGATTCCGGTGTCTGTTGATCCAGTCGAGCAAAAGGACAAGCATTACCGGCCGCGCTGGTTTGAAAAAAGCCTTACAGCTTATGACCTGGCACTGATGACCCGGCAACTCTCCGTTCTGATTGCCGCCGGTATTCCGCTGGAAGAAGCCATTCGCGCCGTCGGTAAACAGAGCGAAAAGGTACATGTACAGAACCTGCTGATGTCGGTGCGTTCCAAGGTACTGGAAGGGCATAGTCTGGCACAGGGCTTGCAGCAATCCGGCCGCTTTCCGGAACTGTATATTGCAACCATTGCTGCCGGTGAACGTTCGGGGCATCTGGACCTGATTATGGATCAGCTGGCGGACTATACCGAAAACCGCTTTGCCATGCAGAAAAAAATTCAGGGTGCAATGATTTACCCGATCATTCTGCTGCTGATGTCCTTTGCGATTGTGATGGGACTGATGACCTATGTCGTTCCAGACATTGTCAAAACCTTTGACCAGAGCAAAGATGCTTTGCCATGGATCACGGTCGCGTTGATGAAAGCCAGTGACTTTATCCGGATGGCTTGGCCTTTCATGTTGGCTGGTAGTGCCGTTGCTATTTTCCTGCTGGTGCGTTTTCTACGCACCACCGCAGGACATTATGCTTTTGACCGCCTGACCTTGAAATTACCGCTATTTGGCAAACTATCACGTGGGATTAATGCGGCACGCTTTGCCAGTACCCTGTCCATTTTGACCCGTTCTGGGGTACCGCTGGTCGATGCCTTAAAGATTGGTGCGGCGGTCAGCAATAACTGGGTCATTCGTGATGCCGTTAATCTGGCAGCAGAAAAGGTGACTGAAGGCGGTAACTTGGCGACCCAGCTGGAGCGTAGTGGTTATTTCCCACCGATGATGGTACAAATGATTCGAAGTGGTGAAGCTTCCGGTGAACTGGACCGGATGCTGGACCGGGCATCGACCATGCAGGACCGTGAAGTGACTACACTGATTTCGACGTTACTGGCTTTGCTGGAACCTCTTATGCTGGTGCTGATGGCAAGTATTGTGTTAGTAATCGTAATTGCGGTGATGCTGCCAATTGTGAATATGAATAATATGATTTAAATAAAGTGTGGGTAGAATTCCAATTATAAGCCCAAACAGATTTTCAAAATTAAGCAATGAGAGACATGGAGTGAAAAGGACTGAGATGATGAATGAACAGCCAGATTCTTTAAAAACAGGCTCAGGTATGACGCGTATCAAACATGCTTCGGGTTTTACCCTGATCGAAGTAATGGTCGTGATTGTGATCCTGGGCGTATTGGCTGCACTGATCGTACCTAACGTGATGGGCCGTGGTGAGAAGGCAAAAGTTGATACTACAGTGATCAAACTGCAAAGCGTGGCCGGGTCTCTGGACCAGTACAAGCTGGATAATGGTAAGTATCCAAGTATGCAGGAAGGTGGTTTAGATGCTTTAGTCAACAAACCTGCATCTGCAAAAAACTGGTTACCGGGTGGCTATGTCAAAGGCGGTTATCCGAAAGACAGTTGGGATAATGAATTGCAATATGTCATTCCTGGTACGGATGGACGTTCATTTGACCTTTATTCATTTGGTGCTGATGGCCAGTCTGGCGGTGAAGGCACAGATGCGGATATTTATTATCAGCCTTAATTGAGAATCATTATAAATTTCTTATTTATGGAATATATCACTTCATTTAATTGGGTATCTCAATACTAAGTGAAGTGATAATAACTCTTAATACATAAATATAATCTAAATACATGAATTTAAAATTAATTTTATAATCCATTCTATTTGATAGTCATAATAAGAAGTATTCCCATGTTTATCGATTACAATTATCGTAAAATATGAATAAATATAGACTTTTCATTTCTATAAAAAAGCTCATAATGATTTCTATGGCACAAATTCGGCCAAAGGAGATGGGTATGAAAGCATTAATTATAAGAGATGAAATAAATCAGTTTCATTGGTCGATGCTGAAATCTGTCTTTTTGGTTCTAAGCATTCTTCCGGTAAGCCAAGTAGTTTTGCATTTGTGGCAAAGCACAGAAGGTAGCAGCCAGATCATGGTAGGTTTCTTTGCACTGAGTCTGATGAGCAGCCTGTTAGCTTTATGCTTCTGGTCGGCATTAAAAGCCAGCGTCATGGAGGTGAAACAGGAAGAAATTTCATCCTTTGAGCGTGGCGTGGTTCAGCTCTACCGTTTTCTGCCGATGCTATCATTGGCCAGTATGATGTCCTATCTTGCTGTACAGATTTAATTATCTTTCCAATAAAAAAACCGGTGCATAAGCCTCGGTTTTTATTTTTAAAATATTGCATAAAACTTCCTCTCCCTCTGGGAGAGGATTGAGAAGAGGGTAAAAATTTACCTCTCCCTAACCCTCACTTGCGCTAATTTAAAAAGCAGTGCTTTAAAATTAGCTCAGGACAGGGAACTTAAGAAATTATCTTCTCGACTTAAAGCTGACATCCACTTTACGTGGGCGGAAACGCCATCCAAGTAATAACAGCAGGGTTGAGAGAATCAGTACAGGCCAGTCACTCAGTTTCGTATACAGCGTTTCACCCTGCATTGCTGGCAAATCACCGCGTAATACCGCTTCTTGATCCATAGGCGCACGTTTCACGATATGACCATTATGATCAATAAAGGCGGTTACACCGGTATTGGTCGCACGGATAAACCAGCGACCATTTTCCTTGGCCCGCATTTGCACCATTTGCAGGTGTTGCTGCGGTCCGGCAGTTCCAGTAAACCAGGCATCATTAGATACCGTTACCAGAAAGTCGCTTTGACTGGCATTGCGACGGGTCAGATTCGGATAAGCGACTTCATAGCAAATCGCAGAGCCCAGATGCTGATTTTTGATATTTAGCGGTTGCTGATCATTTGCCCCACGAGAAAAACCGCTCATAGATGGATCATTTTGCAAAGCGGGAAGTACCCAGCTGAGCGCGCCGGAAAGTGGGATGTATTCACCAAATGGCACCAAGCGCTGTTTCTTGTACAGCCCACTCGCTTCATCACCGCTGGCCATGATGCTGTTGTAATACTTCGGTGTGCCTTCGGCTTGGGATTCTTTCAGATCCCAATAAGGAATACCGGTAACCCAGGAGCTTCCTGATTTCTCTGCCTGTGCTTTCATCGCATCCAGGAAATCAGGAATATCGGCCTGAAACATCGGAATCGAAGATTCTGGCCACACGATCAAATCACGACCCCATTCGGTCTTGGTCAGATTGGCATAGATCAGCAGGGTTTTAACCTGATATTCAGTCAACCATTTCAAATCTTGTGGAATATTACCCTGAATCAGGGACACGCTGAGTGGCTTAGTGCCTTCTTTCTGTTCCACAAAAGTCAGTTGCGAAGCTCCCCAGGCACCCAGCAAAAGCAGCAGGGATGGGATTGTCCAGAACACACGACGATTAAGAATCTCAACCAAAGCACAAGCCAGCATGATCACCACGAAGGATACGCCAAACACACCGAAGAGTGGCGCATAGCCATCCAGAAAACGTTCGGTAAAGGCATAGCCGGCAAATAGCCATGGGAAACCTGTAAAGACCCAAGTCTTCGCCCATTCAAACAGTACCCACAATGGCGCAAAGGTCAGAGGGGTTTCCGGAAAGAAGCGACGGTAGATAAAGGTCTGTACTGCGGTAAATAGACCCATGACCAAGGCCATGATCAGAATCATCACGACACTAAGGAATGAGCTGGTATCACCATATTCATGGATCGAGGTATACAACCAGAATGCACCAACAAACCATAAACCAATGCCATAAGCCCAGCCAATACCAAAAGCCTGTTTGGCACTGCGTTTACGCAGACAAGCATAAAGCAGCGCCGGAGACAGGATGGCCAACCACCAATAGTGGTACGGCGCCAGTGCAAAACTGAAGATGGCACCGGAAAATAAAGACAGCAGCAGTGGATAGATCAGTGGAAGTTGCTCAGAACTTTCAGACAGCTTCAACAACTTGTCGAAATGTGCCCTCATTGGCGCACAGCCCGAATCGAGTGAATAGAACGAGCATCCGCTTCCAGAATGGTAAAGATCCAATTTCCAAGCTCAATCACCTGACCTTCTAAATCGCTCACCAATCCGATTTCCTGCAATAACAGGCCACCCATGGTTTCTACTTCATCATCAGAAAAGTCGGCATCGAGCATATTGTTAAAATGCTCAATTGGAGTCAGTGCTTGCACAATCCAGGTATTGGCTGTGGTCGGATCATTGTCGGGAACAATATACAATGCTTCTTCATCAGCAATATCATGTTCATCTTCAATTTCACCAACAATCTCTTCCAGAATGTCTTCTAATGTCACCAGACCAGAAGTGGAGCCATATTCATCAATTACGACTGCAATATGGGTCTGGGTATTTTTCAACATACGCAAAACCTGATCTGAACGTGCACTTTCAGGTACGAACAGTGGCTGGCGCATTAAGGCACGGATATCCACCTTAGAAGTCGGTTCGGTCAGGAAAGGCAGCAAGTCTTTGGCAAGCAAAATACCCACCACATTATCAGGCTGATCTGATGAAAATACGGGAAAGCGTGAATGCGCTGATTCTACCAAAACATGCAGAATATCAAGAAGTTGATCGTCTTCCTGTAAGCTGATCATGGAAGTGCGTGGTGTCATCACTTCACGAATTTTGGTCGCTGGAAGGTCGAGTACGCCTTCTAGCATCGCTACAGTATCGGGTTCTAGAAATCGACGTGAATCTTGTACTAGTTTTAGCAGTTCGTCGCGAGTTTCGGGAGCGGTTCCCAGCCATTTGCGTAAGCCGCGCATACCCCACGACGGGCCTGATTCCTCGTGCATGATCTTTCCTAAAAACTCTTAATATCTAAAAAAATGTAATTTTATCATACCGCAGAAAATACAGTTGTCTATTGCAATTATTTAAGACGACCGTGACTGTCGCAGTCAACTACTTAAAACGAAAATGGCAATAAAGCCAGTCATGGGTATAGACACATGTTTATGTTAAAATAACCTGATCTTTCCCTCCTGAGCCTGCCGATGTCTGAAGTTGAAATTACTCCTAGCCTGCAACTAAATACCCGCGGTTTACGCTGTCCAGAACCTGTGATGATGCTGCATCAGGCGATTCGTAAGTCCAAGTCAGGTGATGTGGTTGAGGTGTTTGCAACGGATAATTCGACTTCATGGGATATTCCAAAATTCTGTATGCACTTGGGGCATGAATTACTGTTACAGGAAGAACGCCTGGATGAAAATGGCAATAAAGAGTTTCATTATCTGGTAAAGAAAGGGTAATAACGTATTGGGCAGATGAAGTGAATCATTTGCCCTGCTTCGATTAATCAATACTTTCTGGGCGTGAAGCCTATTTCATAATAACAACCTGATTCTAGAAAGATAAAGTTTAAAAAAGCTCATCTCTTTAGCAAGCAAACATATTTTCTCTGGTCAGAGAATAATTGAAGCGAATCCATCAGACCAAACTGGCTAGGCTTAATCAATTAAATTTATTATAATGCCGAAAAAATAAGCATAAAAATAAAAATGATCAGAAATTCTATTGCTCAAATACTCGAACAATTGGGATTAAGCGCACAGAAACGCGCTTTACATATTCAGTTTTCTAATCAACAGCTTAATTCGGAAATCTTTCTGCAGCGTATTGATGGACAGCATGTGCTCAATCAAGGGTTGAAGATTGAACTTATTTGTTTATCTAGCAATGCCCTGATTCCTCTCAAAAGTTTTATAGGTACACAGGTCGCGGTAGATCAGGTAACAGACCAGGGGCAGCTTTTTCGCAGTTCAGGCATTATTACCCGGGCAACTCAGGGGCAAAGTGATGGTGCATTAACGCTTTATAAGCTTACTTTGGAAGATGCCACTTCACTTTGGCATAAACGCCGGAATAGCCGTGTGTTTATGGACAAAAGTGTTCGCGATATTACCAGAATATTATTTGAGGAATGGCAGAGTAACAGTCCATTATTTGCGGCTGCACTCAAGCTGGATTTATCCGGTTTGCAGCAGACTTATGATGTGCGTCCTTTTAGTATGCAGTCGAATGAAACTGACTATGAATTTTTAACCCGTTTATGGCGCAGTGAAGGTATTAACTGGCTGATTGATGAATCTGAGCTATTGCTCCTACATTCCTCTGCACCGATTACAGTACAGAAACTCAGATTGATTGATGATAATAGTCAATATCAGGCTCTAAGCCGCCGGGTAATCCGTTTCCACCGTTCCAGTGCTACCGAACAGACTGATAGTATGACCAGCTTTATTGCAGAGCGAAAATTACAGCCAACTGCTGTGCATATCCAGCGCTGGCATGCTGATCGTTTGAGTCAGGAGGAAGGTACAGGTTCAGTACAAAGCATGCATCAGCATAGTGAAACTCAGGATAATGCCAGTCTGGGGCTGGAACAGGCGTGGCATATCAGTCCGGCATGGGTTACTGACCTCAAGCATGAAGATCAGGCTACGTCAGCATCAAATGCGCAAATTGAGGAAGTTAACCAGAACCTGCAACATTTTTATGATGCGCAGGCCAAGCAGTTTTTAGCAACATCCACTGTACGTGATGCGCAAGTCGGTTACTGGTTCAGCCTAGATCAGCATCCAGAAATTGACCAGCATCAGGTAGCCGATAAAGAATTTCTGATTCTTTCCAAGCAATTCTATAACCAGAATAATCTACCCAAAGACCTGAATGCACAGGTGAATGCTTTAATCCAGCAAAGCCAGTGGCAGCTGACAGAAGTTAAAGATGCTGATGAGCGCCAGACCAATCATTTAGTCTTACAACGTCGCAATATTCCTTTGGTTCCTGAATATCAGCCTTTATTGCATCGACCACCAGCCTGTCCGCAACGAGCAAAAGTAGTAGGGCCAGAAAGTGAAGACATTTATGTGGATGAATGGGGACGCATCAAAATCCGGTTTTTATTCACCCGTCCGGACGATCATACCCATGATAATGGAGCCGGAACGAATGACAGTGATACTGACTCGGCCTGGGTAGATGTTCTCACGCCTTGGGCAGGGGAAGGTTATGGTGTGCGCTTCTTGCCACGTATTGGTGAAATTGTTGTGATCGACTTTTTTGATGGCAATATTGACCGGCCTTTTGTGGTGGGCCGGATTCATGAAGGTCAGCGTTCACCAACAAAATTTGACAAGAAAGGACGCTTACCAGAGACCCAAAAACTTAGTGGTATTCGCTCTCAAGAAGTGCAAGGAGAAGGTTTTAACCAGTTACGTTTTGATGATACCACCGGGCAGATCAGTGCACAGTTGCATAGCAGCCATGCTGCGAGTCAACTTAACCTAGGTGATTTGAGCCATCCGAAAGAACAGGCTGAAAGTGAGAGGCGTGGAGAGGGATTTGAGCTGAGAACAGACCAGTGGGGGGCAATACGGGCAGGTGAAGGTCTACTGATTTCGACCCACAAACAGCAGGTTACAAGGGGTTCACATATGGAAGCTGAACCAGCGAAAAGCCAGCTTCAATCAGCTCTACAGATGAGTCAGGTGCTCAGTGATGTGGCTAAAAATCAGCAAACTGATCCAGTGGAAATTTTTGAGAAGTTAAAAAGCCTGATTGAGCAGATTGAACAACAGGATCAGAAAAAAGCTGCTGCCTTTAAACAGGCAATCATGATCCTAACGGCACCACAATCGATTGCGCTGAGTACCCAGCAGGACATTCATCTATCTGCTGATGGGCAGATTAGTCAAAGTGCAGGAGAGAGTATTAACCTGAGTACACAACAATCTTTGATTGCCCATGCCAGCCAGAAACTAAGCCTGTTCGCAGCGCAAGACGGTGCACGCTTATATGCAGGTAAAGGCAAAGTCGAGATTCAGGCACAAGGAGATGAAATAGATGCTATTGCGCGTAAAGGTATCAAAATTATCTCTACTGAAGATCTGATCGAAATGACCGCTGCCAAGAAAATCATTTTAACCGCGGGCGGTTCTCAGATTGAAATCAGTAGTTCAGGAATTTTGCCAACCACTGGTGGCAAGTTTGAAGTGAAGGCAGGGCAGCATCAGTTTGTACCTGGCACGAAAGTAAATATGAACTTACCATTCTTCCCACAAAGTGTGTGTTGGGAATGTCTGGCACGAAGAGCAAGTCAACGTGGGGCATTTGTCAATAAAGGGGATGGTTCATAGATGATAAGTTTATTACATCCTGATTTACATTATTTTTTTGAAGAATATCCATCTGGGGAACATAAGACTTATTTTATTTATGCTTTGGCTGATGCAGCACAAGACAGTTGGTTTTTAAAAAAGAATTCACATTTACATTATCGCAATTTATTAACAGAAGCTGCTGGTGATAAAGCTGCAGAAATCTCACCTCATTTGGTTCAACTCGGGCACAATCATAATATCGAGTGGCAATATATCTCTAAACGCGTAGTTGGGACTCCTCGATTAACCTTAATAATAAGTCCTTTAGATTTTGATAGTTTATATTCACATTTGAGGCAATTTCTAAATGTCCAGTTTGAAGGTGGATTAGAGATGTATTTAGCATTTTGGGATCCAGCTATTCTTGGTACTTTAGTCGGTCAAATTTCAGACCAGACTCTTTATGTTAAGCAACAAGTGTTATCAGACCAGCAGAAGAAAGTTTTATTAGAGCCTATTCACAGTTGGTGGTATTGGGATCGAAAAGACAAATTACATAAAATCATCGGCAGTAATGGTCATGAATCTCTGAAATTTTATGATTGGCAAAATCCGTTTACATTTACGCCAGTACAAGAAGACATGATGGTAGAAGCAACCTTTCCTGATCATTTGATTTATTATCTAAATCTGAATAATCCTTTCTTGGTTGAGGAATTTAAGGAATGGGAGCTTTACCCATATGTTGTGAAAAAAATAGCATTAGCACGTGAATATGGTTTGGAAGGTACTCGGGATATTTTAAATTTTATTTGTCTAACTTTGATATATAAAAATACTTTCGAGCAAGATGAACTTCTTCAAAGTGTACTACTAAAAGTGAAGAATAAGATGGTCACAATGGATCAGGCGATGGAAGATTTAGAGAGTTTAGTTGAAGAAAACGAATAAATCATAAAACATGAACTTTATGCTAACACAATTAATTAATCATCAAAGCAACGTGAAGTTAGGCATATTCTTTAAGTAAATTAAAAATTATAGGGAATGTTATGAATATATTTAAAAAAATTGTGATGCTACCAGTAGGCTTGGCTTTAGGTTTGGTGGGATGTAGTTCAGGCTCAAGTAAAACTTATGCACTTACGACAACATCGTTCGGTTATGATGCAAGTTATAGACCATACATTGTACGAGTGAATGGCGAGGAAGTTGGAGGAGGCTTTGGTGCTGCAACTAAACGATCTGCGATTATTACTGGACCACAATATATTACATGGGGACAAACAAATATTCGTAAACAACACGTCGCAAAAAATGTTCCTTATTTAACCAAAGAGGATTTAGAAGGAAAAAGTTATTTAGCTGTGCACCTTTATCCAGATGATAGGGTTGAAATCACATTGACTGAAGGGCGAAATATGCCTGATGCTATAAAAATGGGATTAGAAGTGAGATCGAAATTAATTGATGAATTAAATGAGAGTGATAAAAAATAAAAAGGTAAGAATATGGTTTCTCAATTACAAAAAATAGTCAATCAAGATGTAAGGAACCAGCATCTCAGTATTAACTTTTCGAAGCGGTTCGAAAAGAAGTTGGAGTCTCGACAGGTGATGTGATGAATATATTTAAAAAAATTGTGATGCTACCAGTAAGCTTGGCTTTAGGTTTGGTGGGATGTAGTTCAGGTTCCAGTAAAACCTATATTCTTACGACAACATCGTTCGGTTATGACCCAAGATATAGACCTTATATTGTACAAGTAAATGGTGAAGAAGTTGGAGGAGGATTTGGGGCAGCCACCAAACGATCTGCAGTTATTACAGGTCCACAATACATCAAATGGGGGGAAGGAAATAGCTATAAAGAGCATATTGCAAAAAATGTCCCACACTTAACAAAGGAGGATTTAAAAGGTAAAAGCTATTTAGCAGTGCACCTTTATCCAGATGATAGGGTTGAAATCACATTGACTGAAGGGCGAAATATGCCTGATGCTACAAAAATGGGATTAGAAGTGAGATCGAAATTAATTGATGAATTAAATGAGAGTGATAAAAAAATAAAAAGGTAAGAATATGGTTTCTCAGTTACAAAAAATAAAAAATAGCAATCAAGATGTTAGTAACCAGTCTCCACAAGCCAAGCAAGATTGTGCAGATGTAGTCAATATTTCTGTATTTTTTGATGGGACAGGAAACAATTTAGAAGCAGACCAAGATAAAGGAAAACTCGCCAACCCAGCAAAGTTATGGCGAAATGCACAATCTTATAGTTTATTCGAAATTGAGCGTACAAAGTCGCCAGTGAAGTTAAATCATCCTATTTATGTTTCTGGAGTTGGAACTCCGTTTAATGGTGAGCTAAACAAAGTCGAAAAAAGAATAGCCACAGTGCAAGACCATGAGCTTACAGGGGGGGTAACAGGGATTGGAGGTACAAGACGGTTAAAATATGGTGAGTCTCAAATCAGTATTAGCCTTGAAAACATCCTCAAACAAAAAATAGCCCAAGCCGAGGCGACCTTAAAGCCTCAGGTTGAAGCGCGAAAAAATGAAGCGATAGTTAAAATGGAGGCAAAGCTCAACGAACATCGTCTAATCAAAAAAGTTAATTTATCGATCTTTGGTTTCTCACGCGGGGCTGCACTGGCACGGGTATTTTCTAATGAAATGATTTGGAAGACTGAAACTGAGGACTTGAGCCTAAAGTATCAAATCTCAGGTCAAGCAGAACTTGCACCAATGGAAATACAGTTTTTAGGTATATTTGATACTGTTGCTTCTTTTGGATTGCCTGCGACCAATATGCCAAATAAACTTAGTTTTAAAGGACGAGACATGGTGGTCGATCCGAGAGTAAAAAATTGCTTACATCTAGTGGCAGGTAATGAATTACGCTTCGCTTTCCCAGTTGATTCTATCCATATAGATGAAAAATTAGCTAACCCAAGAACATGGAAAGAAATAGTCTATCCTGGGATGCATTCTGATGTGGGTGGTGGTTATGAGCCAAATTCACAAACAATTAGTAATAATTTTGCTCGTATACCTTTGAAGCATATGCTTGAAAGTGCAGCGGTATCAGGTGTGAAAGTATTTGGTTATAGCGAATTAGAAAATAATGACATTAAAATCTTTAATGAAGAGTTTAAGATCGAAGAAAAAACCCAGCAACTTTTTGAAGCCGTTCAAAAAGCAGTAGGAGCCTCGACAGGTAATGTAAAAAAAGACATTATAAATTATATGAAACTTCATTATGGTGCCTATGGCACTTTACATCGTCAACGGCAACAATATTTAGCAGCAGGTAAATCAAAAGAAGATCTAGCTTATCTTTCAGTGAGTCAAATTGCTCGAGAAGAAGCCGGATTTTCTTTACCAACCGGTCCTACTGATATGGCCACTGAAGTTGAAAGAGTTAAAGCAGCTAAAAATTTCACCACATTTGATCAATCTAATTTAACAGGTATAAAACACGTATTTAGAATCATTTATCCATTTGCTAAAGCTTATGAGTTTTTAGTCGATATAGATGATTGGGAATTACAGAGTTGGGAAAAAAATGTTTCACAAGAAGCAGTAGATTTTTATTCAAGCTATGTACACGATTCGAAATATGGTTTCATCTATAATGCAGAGCCATTTAGTTACTTTAGACAACGAACGGTATATGAATCAAAACGAAGTTGGAAAGGTAAAAGAATCGATAAAAAATTAGGGCCTATCCACGAACAAATAGCTTATGAAAATAATGAATTTGAAAAAACTCAGAATAATTAGTTTTGAAAGTTAATAAAAAATCTGTATATGAGAATTCTTTATTCAATAAATTAAATATTAGATAGTTCGGCCATCAGCAAGATCAAGTATAACGCACATAATATTCTGTGAAGGATCTTAAATGTCACAGGTCTTACAGCGTGCGCAGTTGGCTATATCAATGATGAGTAAAAAAATAATAATGGGTGTTTAAATGTATAACATGTTAAAAATTGAAAGTCGAATCCAGCGCCTGGAAGTTTGGATAATGGTATCTCTTGGATGAGAAAGTCTGATTTTGATAAGTTAAAAAGTCGTAAGGAATGGAGAGATATATTTGCATTAGGGTGAGCTGGAATAGTAATGGTGAATATCTTGAATATACTGTTCCAAAAGATTAGAAACTCTGTGCTTGGGAAGGTCCAGCGATATATCAACAGCGAGGTGAATTCTATTTAAAAGGTGGAGTCCCGCGAATCAGTCTGAATCACAGTATTTTATAAAAGGAGATATTTTCCTAAAATTAGAAAGTGATTGGGGTGAAACAATCTGGTATTTAAAAGCAACCAATAAAGAAAAATAAAATTGAATTTTCTAAAAATACTTAAGTGCTTTAAAAGGGATATTATAAAACTTATATAAATAAACCCGCTCGAAAGCGGGTTTATTTATATCTCATGAGAGATTACATATTTGGATATGAGAAGCACTGCTTCGCAAGAATTACCCTACCCTAACATTACATGTTAGGGTAATTAGGACCACCAGCACCTTCCGGTGTTACCCAGGTGATGTTCTGAGAAGGATCTTTGATGTCACAGGTCTTGCAGTGTACACAGTTGGCTGCATTGATCTGGAAGCGTTTAGAACCGTCATCATTTTCCATGATTTCATATACACCCGCCGGGCAGTAGCGCTGAGCTGGTTCATCCCATTTTGGCAGGTTCACGTTCACTGGAATTGAAGCATCGGTCAGTTTCAAATGCGCAGGCTGGTTTTCTTCATGGACCGTGTTCGATACAAATACCGAAGACAGGCGGTCAAAGGTCAGCTTGCCATCTGGTTTTGGATAGTTCGGCTTGAAGTTCACCGCATCAACAGTTTTCAATGTCTTAAAGTCTGGCACCAGGTCATGCAGGGTAAATGGTACTTTAAACACGTTCTGGTCGATAAAGTTGAATGCACCCCCCATCCATTGACCAAACTTATGCATTGCAGGGCCAAAGTTACGCGCGCTATACAGTTCTTCTTTCAACCAGCTGTTGTTGAACTTGTCTGTATAAGCAGTCAACTCTTTCACGAAGAAATCTTCGCCTTCAGTTACACGTGCAACTGCCAGGTCACCGCCTTTCTCTACACCGGCCTTGATTGCTTCAAATACCGCTTCACCACAGAGCATGCCTGACTTCATCGCAGTATGTGAGCCTTTGATCTTGGCAAAGTTCAGGAAGCCGGCATCATCACCGATTAAAGAACCACCTGGGAAAGTGAATTTCGGCAGAGAGTTAAAACCGCCTTTGGTTACGGCACGCGCACCATAAGAAATACGTTTACCGCCTTCCAGATACTGTTTGATCAGAGGATGGGTTTTCCAGCGCTGCATTTCCATAAATGGATACATGTGTGGGTTTTCATAAGAAAGGTCCACGATCATGCCCAGAGTCACCTGGTTATTTTCCGCATGGTATAACCACCAGCCACCTGAAGAACCGGTTTCATTGAGTGGCCAGCCTGCACCATGCATAACCAGACCTGGCTTGTGCTTGGCAGGATCAATTTCCCATAGTTCTTTAATGCCGATACCGTAATGCTGTGGATCTGCATCTTTGTCCAGGTTGAATTTCTGGATCAGGCGTTTACCTAAGTGGCCACGGCAGCCTTCAGCAAAAATCGTGTATTTCGCGTGCAGCTCGTAACCTGGAGTGAAGTTATGCGTTGGTTCGCCATCTTTACCAATGCCCATGTCACCCGTCTGGATACCTTTGACTGAACCATCTTCATGGTAAAGGATTTCAGAGGCAGCAAAGCCTGGGAAGATCGACACTTCCAGTTCTTCCGCTTTTTGGCCTAACCAGCGCACCACATTGCCCAGTGAGATGACATAGTTGCCATCGTTATGCATGGTTTTTGGCACCATCCAGTGCGGAGCTTCTTGTGATTTTTCATCAGAGAGCAGGAAGAAGGTTTTGTCCTCGGTCACTGGTACATTTAAAGGTGCACCTTCTTCTTTCCAGTTAGGGAACAGCTCGTTCATGGCACGCGGTTCAAGTACAGCACCAGACAGAATATGAGCACCGACTTCGGAGCCTTTTTCCACGACACAAACGGACAGATCATTCAGGTTGTTTTCAATTGCAAGCTGACGGATTTTGATTGCCGCAGAAAGACCCGCAGGGCCTGCGCCTACGATGACTACGTCAAACTCCATCGATTCACGTTCGATGTGCTCCATGTGGGACTCCTCATATTACATTCGGTGGCAACCATAATCGGATGATCGGGTGCTGCCATGAGTATTTATAATTCCTGGACACAAAAAGATTAGTGTCTTTCATCTTGTGGGCTAGTATAGTTTTAAACCCAGTTTAAGCCAATTGGCTGAAACATATTATTTTTCCGTCATTAAGGTCTTCTACTATGGATAAGTCAGCAGAAACGAATCATCCGACGAAAAAAACAGCCATGAGTGATGATAAAAATTTAACAAATATTGCACAATACATAAAAGATGCACAGGGCAGTCACAAAAGGTCAATACCCCCTTTAGATCAGTGGCAGCCAAAGCATTGTGGCACAATGGATTTGAAGGTTTTAGCCAATGGAGAATGGTGGCACGAAGGTCAATTGATTAAACGCCAAGCCATGATTGACCTGTTCTCAACAGTGCTATGGAAGGAAGATGGCAAATTCTATCTCAAAACCCCGGTTGAGCAGATCGAAATTGAAGTCGAAGATGAACCCTTATTTGTAGGGCAGGCTGATCAGGTAGAAATTGATGGAAAAAGCTATATTCAGCTGACGACAACGACGCAGGATGTAATCATCGTAGATAAAGAACATCCAATTTTCATGCGTACTTTTGATGATGAACAGCGCCCTTATGTGCATGTGCGTTTTGGTATTAATGCATTGATTCAGCGAGCTGCCTTTTTACATCTGGTAGAAATGGGTGAGCTTATCGAAAATTCTGAAGGCGACACGGTATTAAACTTGAAAAGTGGTGATTTAGACTTGCATTTAGGCACCTGAGGTTTAAGCTTTGTGCCATGTCTGTCCATTTGAGCAAACAGCCCCTGTATGAGCGCCATTTATCCGATTTCGTCCACACTCGATCCCATTATTGATGTTACTGCAGATGCACCCATTGGGATTTTTGATTCAGGAATCGGAGGCCTCTCTGTTGCACTAGAAATTGCACGCCATTTACCGAATGAACGTTTCGTCTATTATGCCGATACTGCCAATGTGCCTTATGGTCCGCGTGAGGATCAGGACATTCGTGAGCTCACCGCGCAGGCAATTGAATGGTTATATCGCAAGGGCTGCAAGACTGCTGTCGTGGCATGTAATACTGCTTCAGCTTTTAGTCTGGATTATTTGCGTACGCATTATGGCGAGCGTTTTCCAATTATCGGTCTGGTACCGGCTTTAAAGCCGGCAGTTTTGGCGACCCATTCCAAAACTGTGGCCGTGCTTGCCACACCAGCAACTTTTCGCGGTCAGCTGATCAAAGATGTCATGATCCGTTTTGCCGAGCCCGCAGGGGTAAATGTGATTCCAGTCACCTGTCTGGATCTGGTGCCTTTTGTCGAGGCTGGCGAGCAGATGAGTCCCGCGTGTCTAGCGACATTAACCAAGATTTTACAACCAGTTGTAGATCAGGGTGCAGACTATTTAGTACTTGGATGTACACATTACCCCTTCCTAAAATCGTCAATTCAGTATATTTTTGGTCATAAAATGACATTGATTGACTCTGGATTGGCAGTTGCAAGACAAACCGCCCGTATTTTGATCAAAAATGAGTTATTATTTGAAGGCGAACGTAAAGAAAGTGTAAGAATCGAAATTTTTGTCAGTGGTCAAAATGCTGAACAAGTTCAACCGATTATACAGCACCTGATTCCGGACGATATTCAATGGTCTGTAAGTAATATATAAGCTGAGTTTTAAGTCAGTGAATTACATTATTTTAAAATTTGATATTTTTAAGTGGGGCACGCATATGCAACAGCTCATGGAAATCGAGGTGAACTGTGCATATTCGCGGTAGTTGGAGAGGGTTTGGAATGCTGGATAAACGTTATCAGGTTTTTATATCCACATCTGGTTCGGAAATGCAGCCAGAGCGTATCATCTTGTCGCAAACACTGGTGGGTATGGGCTTCTTCTCCTGGGGGCTGGAACAGCGTAATCCACTCAGTACTGCCTTTGCTCGCCGTCAGATTGATGACTGTGATTATGTGGTAATCCTGCTGGGAAGCCAGTATGGTGAACAGTCCGTTTCTGGCGTTGGCTATATGCACCTTGAATATATCTATGCAGTAACCAAGCAGAAACCAATTATTGTATTTATGCATGATGACCCTGCCTCTCGTGAGCCGTCCCTGCATGATGCCAAAGCGGAATTGCGTGAAAAATTTAATGACTTCCGAAAACTGCTAC
The DNA here is from genome assembly GCF_052044895.1 of Acinetobacter sp. 22323. NCBI lineage: Bacteria > Pseudomonadati > Pseudomonadota > Gammaproteobacteria > Moraxellales > Moraxellaceae > Acinetobacter > Acinetobacter sp. 22323. The sequence continues at coordinate 84,464 of NZ_JBQEOL010000012.1, forward strand.
AAAATGAAGTCGATCAGGTCTTTACCTATCGTAGCCTGCGTGATCTGGAAATGGCAGTTCGCCTGAACATGCCCCAGATGCTAGAACGCTATCCGGTGACTGGCTGGGTACGTCCCCAAAATGCCCAAGCCCTGCATGATGAAATTGATCAGCTCAAGGCGCGTATTGCCCAAATGGAAGCCGAAGCAGGCAAGCGTGAGCCTGATCCATTTCTGAGCTTGCCTAAAGTGTCCATGCATGAAATTTTTTCTTTTGAATATCGCATGCATGCCTATCAGGATGGTAACTTTAAAGAGCTCAAAATTCAGAAAAAACTGACCTGGGCTGAACTTCTGGCAATTCTTGGATCTACCTTTGTCAATCCAACGCCAGAAGAATTCTTCTCTAAGCGTCTGAATGAATATTTAAATGAAACCGGTTTGGAAGATGCACGTATAGAAATGCCACGTGCTCATGCCGTGGCACGTGCACAGATGAACATTCGTGCCTTGCATAGCCTGAAAATGCAGATGCGACAAAATGACTGGATTGTACCGACTGGCCGTGATGACCGTCAGCGTTTACTATGGCAGATCACGGCTAAAGCCCAGAAATTGATAGAAAGTAATTTACTGGATAAAGATCGGGTTTTTCAATATAAGTCAGTATATTAATCCATATTATAAATTTATTGAAAACTGTTAAAGTACAGGGGTTGACCCCTCAAGACGGATGATCTGAATGTTTGCTAAACCGAAAGTCACCATTATCCTGGCAAATCTCGGTACCCCTGATGCTCCTACCGTTCCCGCAGTACGAACTTTTCTGCAGCAGTTCCTGTCCGATCAGCGTGTCATTGAAATCCCCAAACCGGTCTGGCAGATCATTTTGCGCCTGTTTATTTTACCTTTCCGTCCTAAACGGGTTGCGCAGGCTTATGCACAAGTATGGGCTAAAGATTCACCCATGCGTGAAATCCTGCTGCAACAGGTTGAAGCAGTCAGAGCAGAATTGACTCAGCGTTATCCACAATTCGAGCTGAATGTGGTGCCCGCCATGACCTATGGCAATCCGAACATTCAGACTGTTCTTAGCCAGATCAGTGCACAACCTCAGGATCACGTGATCCTGTTGCCCTTGTTCCCGCAGTATTCAGCCACTTCCACTGCGCCGCTGTACGATGCAGTCGCGAGATGGGTACTGACTCAGCGTAATCTTCCGGGTTTATCACTGATTCGTGATTATTATCAGCATCCACTGTTTATTCAGGCATTGGCACAGAGTGTGCGTGACTATCAGGCGATTCATGGCAAGCCAGAAAAGCTGTTGATGTCGTTTCATGGCATTCCACAGCCTTATGCCGATAAAGGCGATCCCTATGCTGACCGTTGCCGTATCACCGGGAAACTGGTAGCTAAAGCTTTAGGGTTATCTGAAGATCAGTATGCGATTAGCTTCCAGTCACGTTTTGGCAAGCAGGAATGGGTTAAGCCTTATACCGATGCCTTGATTGAAGAGTGGGGCAAGCAGGGGGTGAAATCGATTCAGGTCATGAGTCCGGCTTTCTCGGCGGATTGCCTGGAAACCTTAGAAGAACTGGCAATCGAAAATGCGGATACCTTCAAGGCTAATGGTGGTGAACGCTATAGCTATATTCCGGCATTGAATAGCCGCGAAGATCATTTGCAATTGCTCAATTCATTGCTACAGGCTAATCTTGATGCATTGACTCATACTCTCGCTCACTAATCTTTTGAGGTTTTAAAGCCCATGCTCCAAGTCAAAATTGTTCCTGTAACTGCCTTTCAGCAAAACTGTTCCATTTTATGGGATACAGACAGCAAAGAAGCAGTTCTGATTGATGCCGGAGGTGAGCCGGAAAAACTGAGAGCAGAAGTCGAAGCGCTTGGTCTGACGGTCAAAGCATTATGGCTGACCCATGGTCATTTAGACCATGCTGGAGCGGTGGGTGCTTTGAAAAAAGCCTGGAATGTGCCGGTGATTGGTCCACATAAGGATGATGCGTTCTGGCTGGAGATGATTCAGGAAGTCTCTGCCCGTTATGGCTTCCCGATTCCGGAAAAGGTAGAAGTGACTGAATGGCTGGAGGGCGGTGAAGTACTGAAACTGGGGGACGAAGAGTTTGAAGTCCGTTTTGCACCGGGTCATACCCCAGGTCATGTCATGTTTTATAACCGTAATCATGGTTTGCTGTGGACGGGTGATGTGCTGTTTAAGGGTTCGATTGGTCGTACTGACTTCCCACGTGGCAATCATCAGCAATTACTTGATTCAATTCAGCGTGAATGCTTTAGCCTGCCTGAGGAAACCCAGTTTATCTCAGGGCATGGTCCAATGAGCACGATTGGTTTTGAAAAGCAGCATAATCCTTTTGTGGCAGGTAAAGCAGGTTAAGCGCTTAATGTACACGTAGTAGCTATCTAAAAAATGAAAAAGGAATCGATTCTAGATTCCTTTTTTATTTGAGTGGGTTAATGGGTTATACAGATTACATATTAAGCGAAAGGGTCATTTTGTAATTTATGTACCTGAAGTCTAATAATCCAAAAAGCCAGTGCAATGAGTATACCAATGCTAATAAAAAAATAATCATGGCGCATGATACCCGTACCAATACTGAGACAGCACAACAGAACAAACAAGAACATAACAGTCTTGAGTATAATTACTAACATTTATAAATCCCCAAAAAGATAAGTTATTGACATTCTTTATAATTTTTTATGTTTTCCTACTTATTTAAAGTAAAAACTATTTTATTATCAACTATATAGAATTTCTTTAAAGTTTAACATTTGACCAAAAATAAATTCAAGATAAATACTGACCTTAGTTTAATAAAACTTATAAGTAATTCTTCTTTGAGCTAGAATTTTTAACAGACTGTGCAAATATTTTGGTTTTTACTTCAAGCGAAAGGATCATGTTGCAGTTGCCGGATTTGCAGTCTTAATATCACGATGGCCAGAACCAGCAGGATACCAATCAAGATAAAGATATAGTCCTGTTTCCAGAGCCCAAGGCCAATACTGGTGCAGCATAGCAGGATCAAAAACAGCATAAAAATTTTAAGCAGGAGGATAAACATCGGCATGTCCTCTTTTTTTGTTATTTTATTGGAATAGTTATTTAAATTTTATTTTATTAATCAATAATATATTGTTTCTAGGCTAGTCTAGCACCAAATGAAAAAGGAATTCAATCCGAATTCCTTTCCTCTGGTCAGTCTCATTTAAAACTGGTCTTCTTCACGGCCTCCATCAGCTTGCGGAGCATCTTGAGTCGGCAGCTTATAGTCTTCATTGGCCCAGGCACCCAAATCAATCATCTTGCAGCGTTCGGAACAAAAGGGACGAAACGCATTGCCTTCCCACGTAGTCAGTGCACCACAACGTGGGCATTTCAGGTTCGTTGGCATGGACAATACTCCACAAAAAATTGGATTCAATTAGGCAAATATAGCCGCACTTGTTAGACTTATGCGGTTTTCATTAGTTTGATCTGATTATGCCAATTCGTCAATTTCAAGCGCAGCGTATGCATGCCCCTCGTGATTTTCAAAGCATCAGCCCTGAACCGATTTGTGTCGAAATTGGTGCAGGTAAGGGCAAGCATGCCTTGTTATTTACCCGGACACATCCAGAGCACAAACTGATTGCAATTGAACGGACCCGTGAAAAATTTCTGGCCATGCAAAAGCAGCATGAATTGGAAGGCCAGCCAAATTTAAAAACCGTACATGCTGATGCCCTGCCATGGGTGGTACATGCACTGTATCCTGGCCAGGTAGAGCAGTTCTTTGTCCTATATCCAAATCCGGAACCACATAACCCGGCACAGCGTTGGGCCAATATGCCATTCTTTGAATTTTTGCTATCACGGCTGAAAACAGGTGGTTCGATTACGTTGGCAAGTAATATTCCGGAATATATTGATGAAGCTGAACAGCAGATGAAAGAGCTATGGAACCTGCCTTATGACAAGCAGATCATTGCATCCGATTCGGCCCGTACTCATTTTGAGATCAAATATCTGGAACGTGGTGAACTTTGTCAGCAGCTAATTATTACGAAACCTGAGGGTTATACCACCCGCTTTGATGATTTCCAGCCTCTGCAGGGGCAAAATGTTGCGCCTGTGGAATAAGCCATGAGTAAACGCATTGCGATTGTTGGTGCTGGCCCGGCAGGGCTGATGGCAGCAGAAGTGCTGAGCCAGCAGCATTATGACGTACATGTCTATGAGCAGAAGCCTTCAGCTGCGCGCAAATTTCTGATGGCAGGCAAGACCGGCCTGAATATCTCGCATGCTGAACCGGTAGAACAGTTTATCCAGCGTTATGATCAGGCTGAATGGCTGGCGCCGTGGGTAAAACGTTGGGATGCTGCCTGGATCCAAGAGTGGATGCAAGATTTGGGCATTGAACCTTATATTGGTTCTTCTGGACGGGTGTTTCCAACCGAAATGAAGGCCGCTCCACTGTTACGTGCCTGGTTAAAACGTCTGGCCGAGCAGGGGGTACAGTTTCATTACCGCCATCAGGTGACGCAGTTAAAACAGAATCAATTGGAACTATTGGATCTGAAAACTGCTAAGCCACGAACAGAACTCTTTGATGCGATTATCCTCGCCTGTGGCGCGGTATCCTGGTCAAAGCTTGGTAGTGATGGTCAATGGCAAGCATGGCTACAGGCAGAAGAAATTGAGCCTTTTCAGGCCAGTAATGCCGGAGTGGAGTATCCATGGTCCAGGTTTATGCAGCCCATCTTTGGTCAGCCACTGAAACGGGTTGCAGCCTGGGTGGAAGACAGTGACAAGACTATGGGTGATATCGTCATCAGTCATTATGGTCTTGAAAGTGGCTTGATCTATAAACAGGGGCGTGGTTTGCGTGAACAGGTTAAACGTGGTCAGCCCATGCAACTGTATCTGGACCTGTTTCCCGATCAAAGCGCAGCGCAACTGGCGAATAAACTGCAACCCAGCAAGAAGCAGTCTTTAAGCAATGTCTGGCGTAAGGCAGGACTGGAAGACGCTAAAGCTGCAATGGTGCGAGAACTGGTGCCTAAAAATATCTGGCAGGATGCTGAACATCTGGCACAGCAAATTAAACAGTTGATGGTTCCTCTGCAGGGATTCCGTCCAATTGAAGAGGCGATTAGTTGCGCAGGTGGTGTAAAACGTGATGTGCTGACGGAACATTTGCAACTTAAATCCAATCCCTATGTATTCCTATGTGGAGAAATGCTGGACTGGGATGCGCCCACCGGTGGTTATCTGTTGACTGCCTGTATGGCAACCGGTCGTGCAGCAGGTGAAGGTGTCGCGGCTTATCTGTCAGATTCTGCTTGAAGCGAAGATATTTTAGACATTCACAGTCAGTAATTTTTTAGGCTATATTGGGCGAAAATCATTCACAAGGAGGTTTGCTGATATGTCGACTCAAGATCATTATGCCGGTAGCTGTCTCTGCGGTGGAATCCAGTATGAAGTTCGTGGACTACTGGGTGATATTATTCAATGTCACTGCTGCCGTTGCCGTAAAGCTACCGGTACTGCCTTTGCTACCAATAGTCCGATTGCCAAAGCAGATTTTTATCTGCTGCAAGGACAGCAATTACTGAAGTCATTCACTACCACGACCGGCGTGAGTCGAAATTTCTATAGCGAATGTGGTTCTCCGATTTATAGCGTGAAAGCAGATCTGCCGGATGTTTATCGTCTGCGTATTGGCAGTCTGGATACACCGATTGAGCAGAAACCGACTTGCCATTTCTATGTCGGTTCTAAAGCTGAGTGGGAGGACATTCACGATACCTTACCGCAATATAATGAACGTCCTTAACAGAAAGCAGATCAGTCTTACTGGGCTTTAGCTTGAGTTTCTGCATACTGGTTACGCCAGTGTTCCAGCTGTTCCTGAGCATGCAGATATTGTCCTAAACCTTTTACATTTTCCTTGGCATCATGCTGGATCGCTTTATCTGAAGAGGTTGTGCCCAGCAGTTTTTGCTGCTGTTCCCAATATTGATAAATTAGCCCCTGAATATAACGACCCTGTTCAGTTTTCAGTTCCAGATTTTTTAATAAAGTCAGTGCAGACTGGATATGGTCGCGCTGGCGTTGCTGCATAAATTCTTCAGTCAGATTGCCTTCCTTACGCATACGCTCAGTTTCTGCTTCGATATCCTCATTTAAGGATTGTAGGCGCTGCTCAAAGTCATCCAGTACGGCAATATCATGTTGATCATCCGCTGTTTGCGGAAAATCTTTCACCGGTTGTGTTTTCAGTTCCTTCATCACTTCTTCAGCTGCTTCATTTTGCTGAGTCGCTTCCTGTTTCGGCGCATCTTTCTGATTACACGCCACCAGCAACAGGGTGGATGTAAGCAAGGTGATTCGGCTGAGATTCTGAATATTTGGCATTGTTTTGTCCTGTTAAAGTTTTATCAAGGCGTTAGAATTTTTTGAAAGATATAGACATGGGTAATATAAGGGAAGTCAATCTGTTCATCAGGCTGCTTGCCAGTATGTTCTCGTATGATCTGTTCAAACTGAGATTTGAGCTGCTGCTGTGCATCATCAGACTGGGCGGCGATAAAGCTGGTCGAGAGCAGACGTTTGGACACCACCTGTTCTACAGTTCCGGAATGAAGCTTTTGCAAAGTCGTTTCTGCTACCGGACGAAACAGCTGCTGATCCTGGAATACATCGCGCCACTGACCACTATGGTAGCGTGGCGTATCGCCTTCCATGGGGAGAATAAAGTCTGCCAGAGCTTTGACCCAGTCGACATTAACATCACGCTGGTTCCAGATCAGGACCAGATAGCCCTGATCTTTCAGAGTCCGATGAATTTCCTTAAGGCTGTCGAAATTGGCGAACCAGTGAAAAGACTGTGCGCAAAATACAGCATCCATCGAGGCATTTTCTAGCGGCAGGGCGTCACTCATCGCCTGCAAGGTCGGAATATCTGGATGAACCTGCTTGAGTTGCGTTAACATCTCTGCGACAGGATCAACCGCCAGAATATGCGAACTGAGTAATTTCAGTAGGGGCAGGAATTTACCGGTACCGCTACCCAAATCAAGTAATTGGGCATGATGGGGTAAGCCAAGCTGCTGTTGCAACCAGGGTACTAATGCTTCAGGATAACTTGGGCGCACCTGCTGATAGCGCTCGGCAGCGCTACTAAAAGCTTGTTGTGCAGCAGGATGTAATGATTGTGTCATATTTTGCGCTTTTTAATCTTGGTCTTCGCTATAAAATAGCATATTCATTTTTGCATCGTTTTGCGCCATTGAATTTGTAATGGAAGCGTTCGTTTTACAGGCATGGGAAAGTTATGGAAAAACAAATCGTCTTTGAAGATGAGCACATTCGCGCGATCTTTATGCCGGGTTCATCTTCAGAACTGATCTTCTCCTTTGGAGATCTGATTACCCGTGCCAAGGGAACCACCATCAATGCAGAGAAGTCGCTGCAAAAGTTTGAATTCAATGTGCTCGGGATTATGCCCAAGGATAAATCCTGGTTTCCACAAGCGTCTATGCAGGCCATGCTGGACGCGATTGCTGAACTGATTGCACCATTTGAGCAGCGTATTGCCTATGGCGGTTCAATGGGCGGTTATGCGGCGATTAAATATTCCAATGCTCTGGATGTACAGCGCGCCGTAGCCATGGTGCCGCAATACTCGATTGATCCGGAAGATGTGAAAGACGCCCGCTATAACATGTTCTATCAGCCGGAACTGAATGGCGAGATGCGCATTACTAAGGCAGATGTCAGTGAGGATCGTGAATACATTATTATTTATGATCCGCACTATGCCCAGGACCGTGCGCATTATCATAAGCTCAGAGAAGTCCTGCCGCCACATCACGTATTGCATCTGGCCTTTACCAATCACGATGCGATTGCCGTGTTGGCAAGCTCCGAACTGGTGAATGATTTCCTGCTGCATGAATTTGATGCCAGCTATTTTTATCAGAAGATGCGCCGGGTCAAAAAGAACAGCAAGTTTTATTACCGTAAGGTGATTGAAAACCTGTTACCACGGCATCGGATGGCTTTGGGCCGTATCCTGAAAAATAATGACCTGCAACTCGATTCACAGTTTTTTGATGCCAATCAGAAGCAGACCATTTTGCGCGAGTTACTCAGCAATAAACAGGTGGATCAGCATGATCTGATGAAACTCGGCATTCAGGTCAATCTGCCACAGGAAAACCGTCAGATCCTGCTGGATATCTATGGGCATGGTCTAGTGTTCAATGTCATCAGTAACAAGATTGAAAGCTATGCCGATCAGGCGATTGCGCTGAACCATAAATTCCTGATTCCGATTTATGCGCGCGGCAATGGCCTGTTGACCATCAGCTTGAATGACGAACGTTATCTCGTCATCATGAATGACCGTCATATGATGAAGCTGGTCAAGGAACAGGAACCGCTTTCGGTCGGAATGCACCCAATTCTGATGAAACGTTATACAGATTTCTATATGTTCAGTTATAAGGAATTAAGTCTCAAAACTGATGAATACGGTGCAGCGGCGTTTGTTGATGACAGTGACAAAAATACGCACTTTGTGACACGCAGTGAAGCAAATTAATTTGAAATATCACTTAAAAACAATGGCTTGACTTATTGTTTTGCTGGCATAAGATGTAGTTATGCGGTATGGATTTTTCATCACCGCACGCGATCGTTTTCGTGAGAAGGGGGTACATCTTATGCAATCTACACAGTTCGCCACCATATTTTTAATGCTAACTTTGGGCTTGCCCAATCTGGCATTCGCCAAAGACAGCGTACACCCGACCATTATTTTCCTGAGTGCAACTATCGTATTTTTGATGATTCTGACCGTTTATATTGTTTATAAAATTCGTCATTCTGTGCGTAACCATCTGGATAAACCACTCGATTAAACAAGGCAGGATAAAGTCTAAAAAACGGTTGAAAACCCTGTATGACTTGTTTTAAATGGCAGGATAAATTGTCTAACAGGATTGAGGGTCAGGCCGTGAAAGCCGTATATTTGGATTATGCTTCTCTAGATCAACAGGATCTTGACTTTCAGGCGCTGCATGGCGTATTTGACGAGTTAACATTATACCCTGCTACTTCTGTGGCTGAACTTTTGCCACGCGTGCAAGATGTCAATGTCATCATCACCAATAAAGTCATGGTAAATGCCGAAACCATTCAGCAATGCCCTCAACTGAAACTGATTTTAATCTCTGCGACTGGCACCAATAATGTCAACCTGGCCGCAGCCAAAGCACGCAATATTGTCGTGTGTAACTGCCAGGCCTATGGCACTTCCGCTGTCGCCCAACATACCCTCATGTTAATGCTGAATCTGGCGACGTCTTTCCTGCCTTATCAGCAAAAATTACAACAAGGCGAATGGCAAAAGGCGACGCAATTCTGTTTGCTGGATGCACCGATTGTAGAACTGTCTGGTAAGACTCTCGGCATTGTGGGTTATGGCGAACTGGGTAAAGCTGTCGCCAAATTGGCAGAAGCGTTTGGTATGAATGTGATGATCGGATCATTACCCAACCGTCCGGGGGATGCCTCACGTGTACCATTCGCGGAGTTATTGCCACAGGTTGATTTCCTGAGTTTGCATTGCCCACTGACTGAAGATACCCGTAACCTGATCAGCCATGCCGAGCTGGAAGCCATGAAATCCAGTGCCTTCCTGATTAACTGTGCGCGTGGCGGTATTGTTGATGAAGCGGCTCTGGCACAGGCATTACGTGAAGGCAAAATCGCAGGTGCTGCCACCGATGTACTGACGGTAGAGCCGCCGAAAGAGGGCAATATTCTGCTCGATCTAGACATTCCGAATTTGATCGTTACACCGCATAATGCCTGGGGCAGTGTCGATGCCCGCCAGCGCATCGTGGATCAGATGGTGGAAAATGTTAAAGCCTTTCAGGCGGGCCAGCCGATTCGCCAGGTGAACTAAAACTTATCCATAACAAAAAAAAATGCTGATCGAATTTGATCAGCATTTGTTTTTGTTTTCTGGGCTAATGTATTTAGACCATAATTTAGAAAATTCGTCTTGTACAAGTTGGGAATTTGGATTGAAGACTATTTCCTGATAAATACGTTTGGACTCAGGTGTATTCTTATCAGGGAATTGACCATAAGAAGTTCGATAGTCGGTTTCAAATATGTAAATTAAGTGATTTTTGTGAAAATAAGCAGTGCGATAGCTATAAATAGTTTCGCCATAGAGACCAATCGTTAACTTGCACATACCTGGTAATTGATAGAGATTTGCCTCATTACCTTCAGTAGATTTAAATTCATCTTCCTCCAGATATCCAATGTGCTGAATTTTTTTACCTTCAGATTTATGAGTATACCGATTTGAAGTAGAAAGGCTTGGGACAGGGGATAATTCATTATGGACTTCGGTAGGAGAAGTAACCCTTTTACCAGAAACCAGTAAAACGATATACAGGATTGAAACACCAAATAGAATACCGACTATAAAGCTGAGGAGCACCTTTTTCATTTTTATTTTTCTCATTATTTTAACTAAGTATAAAGAAAGTTTTGAATATCTTCATGCTCAAAAAAAGCCCATAAAGGGCTTTTTTTAATATCCTATTTTTTAGAGATCATCCACTGCATAACTGGTTGCACCACCTGAACTGGATGGTGACTGCGGTGTAATGCTTTGCGTTGCTGTTGAAGATTGGCTTAAGGGCTGCTGCTCAATCGGGACTTGCTGTTGCTGATTACCGCGCCAGACATCTTTGGTCTGCTGGATTTTCTGACCGGTTTGCTGAGCCACTTGCGTTGCGCCTTGGTCTACTTTTTCAATGGTGGTGGCTGCGGTGGATTTGGTATTGTCCCAGGCACGATCCACACCCGGCTTGATCTTGGCAATGCCTTTTTCTGCTGCTGCACCCACTTTTTCAGCGGTATTGATTACACCTTGTTGGGTTTTATAAGCAAATACATGCAGCAGATTGGGATTATCACCATAAGTAACAATCGGTTTTGCATCTTGCTGCGTTTCACTGGCTTGAACAGTCTGGATAAAAATAGGCGCACACATTAATAATGCGGTGCTGAGGATCTTGGTTTTTTTCATCGTCGTTTTTTTCAGGGTCATAAGGGATCGACCTCGCAGATTGGGATAACGGTCTTGATTCTGTTTTCAGTGTAATGGACGGCAATGTAAAAACAATGAATATTCTGTGCGATTCACTTAAATGATCCGAGAAAAAAGGGAGTAAAGCTGGCTGATCTCAAGAATAAGTAGAGAATAAATTTGATAGGAAGATTATTTGAAAGAGAAGCTGCCCCATATTTGATGTAAATATAGGGCGTGGTACTTAGTTACACTGTTCGATTGCTTCTTTGGCAAAGTGATTGCGTAGTGCCAGGAAGTTCTTTTGAGCAGTTTCGCTGTGCAGGTCAAATTTTTGTGCAGTGCTGGTATTGTCACGCTGGAAAGTTGCTGAACCGGCATCAATCAGGGTCAAACCTTTAAACGACCATTGTTCAATTACGCGGCTGCTTTCAAGCTGACCTCTAAATTCGATCACGCATTTATCCATGAACTTAGTCAGTTTTGCACTGTTGTTCGTCGTTTCAGGATAAACTTCAAGATTCTGTACTTCCTGTAATACGCCCAGTTGGAGTTGAGGAACAGTCGGTTGAGATGTACACGCTGAAAGGGCAATACCCGCAAGACCAGTCAAAATAAGAGCTTTAAATTTCATATGATTCTTTCTTGTTGAGTGTTGTTAGGTTGAGTATATGAAATATACATGAATATGCCTATACATCTTAAAGCTGTATAACAATTAAAATTATTTATTTAGTTAAACATTTAATTATGGTTTGGAATGTTTTAGAGTGAATAAATATTGGATTTTTTGATAAAAAAATAGGTTGGTATGGCGATAAAAAACTATAAAGACAAATATGAATTTGGGAAGCATTTAAATAGGGCTTTATCACCTTCTTCTCCAATTTCTAGTATTGAATATTTATATGGCCGCCAGAAAGAGCTTACTCAAATTGAAAGAGCTTTAATGTCGAAAGGAAGAAATATTTTTATTTTTGGTGAAAGAGGAGTAGGTAAAACTTCTTTAGCGAAAACAGCAGCAAACCAGTATCAAAGTTCCGATCGTGAATTTATTGATGTTTCATGTGCACCTGATACTAGGGCGTGTCCTCATTTGGCTTTACACCAAATAAACATGCAAGCAATGTAAATCATAGACTGGTAATTTCGTGCAAGCTTATCAAATCGGGTTGCAATCGCTCGGAAATGCTTCAATCTCGCAAACACATTTTCAACTAAATGTCTTAATTTATATAGATATTTATCAAACTCCTTATTCGATCTTTTACTATTTGATCTCATTGGAATAATGGGAATCATATCCTTGTTCTGGGCATATATTCTAATGTGCTCAGCATCATACCCCTTATCAGCAATGAGATAAGTTGCCTCGCCTACAGTATCAATCAGTTGTTTTGCAACTTGACTGTCGTGGACGCCACCCCCAGTGATTTTAAAATCAATCGGTAATCCATTCGCGTCGGTTGCAAGATGTATTTTTGTTGTTCGTCCACCACGTGATTGTCCAATTGCTCTTTCGAAACCATGCCGAGCTCCACTTGCATGTTGATGCACGCGTATGTAGCTTCCGTCAATGAATACCCATTCTTGATCCAAGACGCCTCGTAATCTAAAAAAAATTTATTCCACAATCCCTTGCTTGCCCAACGATTAAAACGATTATAAGCAGTTTGCCAAGGACAAAATTCTTGAGGAATATCACGCCATGTGGCGCCTGTACGCAGTTTCCATAAGATC
>NZ_JBQEOL010000013.1:0-93182 GCF_052044895.1 Acinetobacter sp. 22323
ATCAGATTATTTTTAAACTTATCAAATAAAACCTAACTCAACCAATCTTAACTAAGTTACTGTTTTATCAGAAGTTTTAATCTTCATCACCGCCGATGGATGTGCATTCTACAGCATTTCAGAGGGCTTGCAACACCTTTTTTAAAACATTTGAAACGTGTGTTTATTTTATAAACCACAATATTTATAAATATCTGTTTTATATATAAAAAATATTTAAATAAAAATGTTCATTATTTTATTTGGAAATGATTAAAATGCTTAAATACATAATTTTTATAAGTTTTATTAAATTACAAAAGCAAAAAGCAGGACTTCTGCCCTGCTTTTTGTACTTAATCTAATCAAATTAGAACTTCATACTGATTCGTGCCCAGTAATTACGTCCAATATTATTAAATTGTTCATCAGTTGGTAAGCCTGTACCAGATGCACCCATTTTATTTAAGTGTTCGGTATATGTACGATCCAATACATTATCGATGCCAACTGATAGATCAACACCCTCGGATAAATTATAAGTACCGTTTAAAGACAATGTACCGAAACCTGCACTCTTCTTGTTGTCGTAGCCAACAATATTACCCTCACGTTCGCTAATACGACTTTGACCATCAACAATGCGCCAGTAAGCACCCAAGGTATAACGATCTTGGATATAACGAAGATTAACGCGCCCCTCTAAAGGTGCAATTTGTGGCAACGGCGTATTATTGGTCGTGTTTTCACCCCAAGCATACATTGCGCTCACATCGGCTTGAATGGCGTCAGTAAATTGATAACCAATACCTGCTTCTGCACCGGCAATGACAGCATCAACATTTTTAGAATCAGCTGCATTGATCCCATGTCCTGTTTTTTTGTCAGCATCATAATTAATTAAAATATAATCCTGAATTAGACCTGTATATGCAGACACCCAAGAGTTCAATGCACCATGATGATGTTGATAACCGAGATCAAGCTGTAAAGTTTTTTCATTTTTTAAGTCCTTAAAGGTCGATGGTGCTTGCCCGTTGAGGTCTGTTTTGAATAATTCCCAATAATCAGGTACACGTTCTACATAACCTAATCCTATATACGTTTTGCCGTCATCATGGTCAGGATGGGTATTTTCAAAACGAATAAAAGCACTCGGTAAGGTTTCTGTACGCTCAAGGCTACGTTTAACAGCATCAATGCTAACCTGATCGATACGCAGACCACTAACTAACTTATTATCTCCACCCAAGTCATAGCTCAACTCACCAAAACCACCAATCGACTGAAACTCCATATCTGTCGTAACAGGTGAGTTCATCATTGGCATAGTCGAATGATACATCCCCCCGGCATGTTTATTAAGTTGTGAATCCACCCCTGTTATAAGCTGGATGTTTTCCCATTCATTTGTTACCGCTAAGCGCCCATTTAAAGTACGGCGTGTAACCGTCATTGCTTTATCGGGTTCAGCAACATCACGTAAACTAAAATTATCCATCACGTGGTCATTAAAATTGTAGTTGACCTGTGCTTCAATTTTTTTGATTACATCTGTCACATTTTTCTTTTCTACACGTAGACCTAAGCTTTCACGGGCAAACTGTGAACCATCCATCATACGACCAGCATACACTGCTTCACCATCGGCCTTACCACCGGTCAGTTCTACCCAGGTGTTTTCATCGGGTGTCCAGCCTAAAGCCAGATCAGCATTCCAGCGTTCCCAGTCTGATGGCACAGTATTGCCATTACCATCCTGATAGCTGTTGGCTACCGAGCGGTTGGTATTGAGACGAATATATTTCTGCTCATCACCTGCTGCAACTTCGACATTATGATCAAGACGCCCGAAGGAACCCATCAAAATACTGGCCTGACCACGATAGTGATGATCTCCATCAAACTGTTCCGGGCTACGTTCAAAAATCACGGTAGCTGCTGAGCCGGTATTGGCATACTGAACCGTTTGTGGTCCTTTAATCACCGAAATACGGTCATAGCTTTCTGGCGAAATATAAGAGGTTGGTGAATCCATCCGGCTTGGGCAGGCACCTAGATTTTCTGTGCCATCGGTCAAGATTTTAATACGCGAACCGAACATACCGCGGAAAGTGACATCACCATTGGTACCAGCCCCACTATTAACCGAGCTAAAGCCCACAATACTTTGCAGATAATCAGCACCATCACTGGCAGGAATGGGTTGAATCGGCTGTTTCGGATCTGCACGCACAATCAGACCATTAGCATCATTACCTGTAGCAGAAGTCACCACAATTGGAGCCATGGTCTGTACTGGCATGGTTTCATTTGCCAGCACCATTGAAGAATAACAAGCAACACAAATCGCAGCCACAAGT
Source organism: Acinetobacter sp. 22323 (assembly GCF_052044895.1). NCBI lineage: Bacteria > Pseudomonadati > Pseudomonadota > Gammaproteobacteria > Moraxellales > Moraxellaceae > Acinetobacter > Acinetobacter sp. 22323. Next base: position 2,343 of record NZ_JBQEOL010000013.1, read on the forward strand.
GGCTGTAAAGAAAATTTAGGCTGAGCCATTTCTATCTCACTGAATACATAAATTGAACACGGCCTAAGTCAATTAAGACCCAGGCAAAAACAACGTGGATTTATGCAAACAGTGGTGGTGCCCTGCCCTGTGGTAGCAGAAAGAGTTGTTGCAGAACAAACCAGACATGACTGAATGCTTGTTTAAATGCAATCAGTCGAACCTGGATTCGATCCAGTACTTCTTTTAGATCCAGTTCAGGTGGCAGAACCAGATTGCCGTAGACGGTACAGTACTGACATTGATGATTGGCATCATGATGGTCATGGGCACCTTCTACAGACGCAGTCTGAATACTGTGGTCAGCATGATGAGAATGAGCAGCGTGATGCTCATGTGATAAAGGCAACAAAAGTGCACGCGTAATGGTTTCACAGACCGGAGCAACCTGATATTGCTTCGGCAGCAAAGGCTGCAGGAATACAGCGATCTGTAAAAATACGGCTGCCAGAGAAAGTAGCAACCCGCCACGTGTCACCATAGGAGAAGGGCAAATAAAAATTTGTCACCGTTAATTATAGCAAAGCCCAGTAAAAACTGGGCAATAATCAATGCATGAATACGACAAAATACTTAGCGTTTCACTGCAACTTTGGCTTTATCACGCTGACGTGCTGCCTTTTCAATTTTTTCACGGGCACGCTGGCGCTTCAAAGGTGATAAATAATCCACGAAAAGTTTACCATTTAAGTGGTCCATTTCATGCTGGATACACACAGCCAACAGGCCATCTGCCTCAACCTCAAATGCTTGACCTTCAAGATTAATTGCTTGAATTTTTACACGTGACGGACGCTCAACTTTATCGTATATTTGAGGTACTGATAGACAGCCCTCTTCGTATGGCTGTGTTTCTTCAGTCAATGGTGTAATTTTGGGGTTAATGAACACCATGGGTTGATCTTTATCTTCAGACAGGTCCATCACAATCAGCTGAATATGACGATCGACTTGTGTCGCGGCTAAACCGATGCCGGGCGCTTCATACATGGTTTCAAACATATCTGCAGCGAGCTGACGAATTTCATCAGTAACCTCTTCGACTGGTTGTGCAATGGTACGAAGACGGGGATCCGGGAAACTTAAAATAGGTAATAAGGCCATACTGCGTCCTCAATTATGCCATTGATCAAAAAACCAAATGAAGGAATGCTTCATTAAAAAATTGTGTGTAAGATCGTTATTATAACGCAACTTACATACATAATTTTAGGAATTATGATAATGAAAAAGGTTTTGAAGGGCATGCCATCTTTTAGTGCCTTGGGGATTAAAAATCAAATGCTCGCACTTGCAGTTTGTGTGGGTGTTGGTATGGGGACAATTTCAACTACACATGCAGCACCAGCTCGTAATGTCAATCCACCAAGCCTGAAAGCATCAGCACCGAATGTCTATGTGGTAAAAAAAGGTGACACATTATGGGATATTTCCAAGCGTTTTCTTAAAAATCCGGTACGCTGGCCAGAAATCTGGGCAGGTAATAAGCATGTGAAAAATCCACACTGGATTTTTCCAGGTGACCGTCTGCTGATGTGCGATTACCAGGGCCGACCAATCATTGGTAAAGATGAAGGTGATGGCTGTACCGGTATCATCAATCGCTACCTTGGCACGAATAAGTTACAGCCTCAGGTACGTATTGAATCGCTCAACAATACCATTCCTGTTATTCCTTTAGCCCATATCCAGCAATGGCTAGAGCGCTATACAATTATGGCAGCAGACTCTATTGAAGGCACTCCTTATATTCTGGGTACGGCTGATCAACGTGTACTGGCCGGTAAAGGTCAGAAAGTTTATGCACGTGGGAATGGCCTGGAAGTAGGTCAACGTTATGCGGTATACCGCGAAGCTGAACCTTATATACTGACTGATGCCAATGGTAAAAAATACACCGCTGCCCTAGAACTGCAACAGGTTGCTTCTGGTATCGCAGTCCGCGGTGAAGGTGATATCACCACACTGGAACTGACCGATAGCTATAATGCTGAAGTCCGTCGTGGTGACCGGGTACTACCAGAATATGATCCAATGCTGCCTACCCTGTTCTATCCAGTAAATGCGGAAAACAACATTTCAGGTGGTCAGATCATTCGTGTATTGGGTTCAATTGGTACAGCTGCGCGTCATAGTGTTGTCACCATTGACCGCGGCATAGCACATGGTGTTCAGTCTGGTCATGTGTTTAGTGTGAATCAGCAAGGTGAAGTCGTGACTGATCCAAAAACCAAAGAACGTGTACAGCTCCCGGGCGAACGTATTGGTAATGTCATGGTCTTCAAAACGTTTGATCAGTTCAGCTATGCCTATGTTCTAGACAGTGAATTGCCAATCAAAGTGGGCGCTACCATTCAGCCACCGCTGCTGGACGAATAATTTACAAGAACTTTAAGATGATGCTGTGATTCAGCATCATCTTAACCTCATTACTCATTATAAGAATAAGAAGACGCAAGATAGGTCTCAATATGTTGAATTCGTTATCTACGACTCAACTGGACAACATTCGCTTATGGTATGTAGTCCAGCATTCCCTCACCAGTTTCTATCGCTTATCTGAATATTATGAAAATCTTGCTGATGCTGTTCAGCCGGATCAAGTCGAGACCTGGCTAAAACTAGGCGTTCATAAAAATCATATCCAGCGGCTTCAGGATTTCAATTGCAAAGATTCCCAGCGCGAGTTTCAGTTTTGTCTGGAGCAGATCCAGAAAACTTGCGACTTTATTTTATTACATAATGAAGCGGATTATCCGCAGCAACTGAGTCACTACACCGATAAACCGCCGATTTTATTTGGTCAGGGCAAGGCCGACAGTTTATTACAGGCACAAGTGGCAATTGTGGGCAGCCGCAAACCGAGCAATCACGGCCGTCAGATGGCTTATGATTTTGCGTATTACTTAAGTGAACAAGGTTTTTATATCAATAGTGGACTGGCACAAGGCATTGATGAAGCGGCACATCGGGCAGCGCTGCAGCAGCATCGTACTATTGCAGTGATGGGCACGGGTCTGGATCAAACCTATCCGGCGACAAATCAGCCATTAAAAGAACAGATCATTGCCCAAGGCGGCACGGTGATTACAGAATTTTTGCCCGGTACTCCACCTCTGCAACATCATTTTCCACGGCGTAACCGTATTGTCAGTGGACTGAGTCTGGGTGTTATTGTGGCTGAAGCTGCACTGAAAAGTGGCTCACTCATCACTGCTAAACTGGCTGCCGAACAAGGAAAAACCGTGTTTGCGATTCCTGGACATATCTACAGTGAAAACCACAAAGGCTGTCACCAGCTCATCCGCGAAGGTGCAATTCTGATTGATCATCCACACCAGGTGGTTGAAGATCTGGCATTAGCCACCCAATGGCAGGCAGCTGAACAAATTTATAAAGCAGAAAATAGTGAAACCGAATTGATCGAGATTCCAGCACACCTGATTCCGCTCTACAACCAGCTCGACTGGATTGGACAAGGCCTAGATCAGATTAGCATTCAACTCAGCCAGGATGTTTCCACAATCACAGCACAGTTGATGGAACTGGAATTACTCGGTTTCAGTACACAGCAAGCCGGTATGTTTCTACGTTGTCGTACAGGCAAATAAGGTTCACAATAGCCCTTTGTTGTTTTTAAAAGGTATATACATGATCACCACCTCTGTTGCCGAAGCAGCGACATTCCTGAAACAAGGACAAGTCTTGGCATACCCTACAGAGGCTGTCTGGGGTTTGGGCTGTGACCCTCACAACGAACAGGCATTTCACCAGATTCTGCAACTGAAACAGCGTCCAATTGAAAAAGGTGTGATTCTTCTTGCTGGACATATTTCCCAAGTAGAACATTTACTAGAAGCACTGACACCAGAAATCCGCGAACGTATTATTGCTTCATGGACCAACCGCAGCGTATCCGAACGTGCCACCACCTGGCTATTACCTGCCAGTGAAGATATTCCGGCCTGGATTAAAGGCAATCATCCTAAAGTTGCGGTACGTGTTACCACCCATCCTTTATGTATGGCTTTATGTCAGGCTTTTGGGGGCTATATCGTTTCGACCAGCGCCAATCCTGCCGGCTTAGAACCTGCACGTTCCCTGCAAGATGCGATGCGTTATTTTGACCAGGATCTGAATTATCTGAATGGCGATCTGGGACTGAGCCAGAAACCAAGCCGGATTATTGATGCCGTAACAGGTGAAATTATTCGTGACTGAGCCTTTGCTCAGTCATTTTTCTTTTCAAGCCGACCAAAGTTTTAAGACAAAAAAAAGCTCAACCATATAGGGATGGTTGAGCATAAAAAAGGATGTGTATTATCACATCCAGAGGGTATCGAAATCTCTGGGCATTTCAGCAACAGTCGCTGATCTGCGATGGAGCGTATTATGGGCGAACAGTTTAAAAAAAACAAATATATTTTAGCTCTTAAAAAACAGCTTAAACCTATGATTAATCAATCATTATTTGAAAAAAATTCAAATTATCTTGCTCTTTTTAAAGTGCTTTTTAAAGAAGCTAAAGCTACTCTTCTCGACTAAAGTCTATTTGCCTTTATTCACGAGATCATTCAAGCAAAAAATTAAGTTTGTTTGTTCGTTTTTTGGGCAACTATTTGGCTTTCAGGAGCACTGGCGCCACAGTTTTTTTCTGGGCCAGCACAATTCCGAACAGAATAATCGCCCCACCAATACTGTGATAAATGGTCCAGGCCTCTTTTAACCAGACAAAGGCAATTAAAGCGGTAAACACCGGCATCAGGTTCATAAAGATACTGGTGCGGGTCGGTCCCAGACGCTGAATCGCCATCATCCACACCAAAGGGGCAATTAATGAAGGGAAAATACTGGCGTAGATAACGCTGCCGGCATTGGTCATATTGATGGCATCAAGACCCAACCAGGTCACAAACGGCAGGTGATACAGCAGCGCAAACAGAATCTGCACATACAGGCTCAGCATTAACGGAATCTGCAGCTGCCATTTTTTCAGAAAAACCCCATAAAAGGCATAGAAAAACACGGCGATAATCATCAGCAGATCGCCCCATTGGCCGCCGGCATGCAGCAGGCCCCAAGGATTGCCCTGCCCCATCACATAGATCAGCCCGGCAAAGGACAACAGACTGCCAATAATGGCGTAGCGATTCGGAATATCGCGCAGAATCAGCATCGACACAAAAATGGTAAAAATCGGAATAAAGGCATTAATAATGCCCATATTGGTGGCGGTGGTGTAATGTGCAGCGGTATAAGCCAGTCCCTGATACAGCACCAGACCAAAGGCACTCAGCACTGCCAGCTGTTTCAGATGCGGCACAATCAGGGCACGCTCACGAATCACCCGCGGCAAAATAAACGGGGTTAGAATCAGAAAGGCAAAAAACCAGCGATAAAAACTGATGCTCACCGGCGAGATAAAGTCGGTCACATAGCGGGTCACGACAATATTCAGTGACCAGATCAGTACCGCAGTCAATGGCAGTAAAAATGCCCACCACACTACCTTGTGTTGCTGTGTCATATACTCATCCATAAAGTGTAGGGTTCAGCATTGTCTGCAAGTCCAAGCCAGCAGCTTTCAATTCAACGCCGTTATTGTGTAGCACAAGCATAATTGATTTTTCACATAAAATTAATGCATGGATTTAAATTTACCCGACTGCCCTACATGTTTTTACTTGTACTCAGCCGGAATACCCGTTACAACATTCGACAGGATAAACACATCAAAAACAGGACTTCATATGAGCACTTCAGTCTACGACATTCCAGTATTAAGCATTCAGGGTGCAGAATTCACTCTCAATCAGTATCAGGGCAAAGTTTTGCTCATCGTCAATGTGGCATCTAAATGTGGCCTGACTCCACAATATGAAGGCTTGCAAAAGCTGTATAACGAGAAAAAAGCCGAAGGTCTGGAGATTCTAGGTTTCCCATCAAATGATTTCCTGGCACAGGAGCCAGGCAGCGAGAAGGAAATCCAGGAATTCTGTTCAGTAAACTATCAGGTCGATTTTCCGCTATTTGCCAAGATCCCGGTCGTTGGAGAAGCAAAACATCCTTTATATGCTGCTTTAACCCAAGCGATTCCTGAACGTACCGGTGAAGGCCCATGGTGGAAAGATCTGGTTGATTACGGCCTGACTCCAAACCAGCCACCTGAAGTGCTATGGAATTTTGAAAAATTCCTGGTCAATAAAAATGGTGAAGTAGTGGCTCGCTTTGCACCGGATATTACTGCAGATGATCCACGTATCATCGATGCAATTAATGCCGAATTGGCTAAATAATTTGCAATAGTAATATAAGCATCTCTCATGGTTAGAGATGCTTATATTTTTTAATTAAAAAAAGATATGTATATTAGGGTGTGTTGACACTTTTAGCTTAAAAAAATAGCGAAGTAGTAAAATCAAATCGCCAAACCCAATTTTACTATTCGCTATGCCTCGTACCATGCTGACAGATCAACACTGGCAAAAGTTGAAAGTTATTCTGCGTAATTTATCCATTCACCACAACTCAAATTTACGCAATTTTATTGAAGCTATTCTCTATAGAATTAGAACAGGCTGTCCGTGGCGAGATATTCCTTCCTATTTTGGTCATTCAAACTTTATTTTCAAACGTTTTAATCGTTGGTCAAGCAGCGGTAAGTTACTTAGATTATTCAAATTACTAGCCTCATGCCCCGATATGGAGTGGATTTTTATTGATGGCTCTCATGTACGTGCTCATCAACATTCTGCCGGTATAGCGAATCAATCTATTTCTAAAAGTGTAGGAGGAAACTCCTCAAAAATACATTTGATTGTTGATTCACATGGCAATCCTATTGATTTCATGATTACCGATGGAACCACATATGATGTTAAAGTTGCGCCTGATTTAATATCAACATTAGATTTAAAAGAGACAAAAGTGGTATGCGCAGATAAAGGCTATGATTCAGAACCACTGCGTGAACAGATTAGGAAAACAGGGACTAAAGCGAATATACCAAAGAAAACGAATAGCCAATCGAACAATGACCATATGGACTGGTATTTATATAAAATCAGGCATTTAGTTGAAAATATGTTTTGTAGATTAAAGCAATTTAGAGGAATAGCTACTCGATATGACAAGCTCAAAAGAAATTATCAAAGTTCTGTTGCTTTAGCCTGTATATTTTTATGGCTACCTTTATAGGGTTAATTATGAACAGTAAATGTCAACAGACCCTAATAAAATCATTCAATTTACTTCTTCTATTTTCCTTCCAGATTTTAATATTTACACTACACTCTCTTCAATTTCAAACACCTCTGCCAGCCTATGATGAGCTCATACACAAACAAACCGCCATAATGAAAGGTGAAGTATGAAAACGCTGGTGAAAGCAATTGTTTTATCGATCTCAACTGCACTGGTTGCTATTCCAGCCATGGCTGCGCCTCAGGATCATCATCAATATAGCAAGTCGCATGCTCAACAACAGCATCATGCCCCTCAGCACCATCAGCTAAACAAACACCCAGCTCAACAGCATAAACAGGGTTATAAAAAAGTTGATCCATCACGTGATTGGCGAGTAGGTCAAAAAGTCCCAAACCAATACCAAAATAAAATCTATAAAGTGGATCACAGCAAATATAAACGACTCAACAAGCCAGGTAGAAATCAGCAATGGATTAAAGTAAATGGCGACTATATTTTGATGAATAGCATTAACGATAAGGTCATTAAAATTATCGCAGCTTAAATCCTGCTCTCCTCGGTGAAAAAAGAGCGCTTTGGCGCTCTTTTTTATGCTTGAATATCTATAGCGAGGCCTTTTTTGTTATTCATTTGCAACTCTCCGTATTTTCTACAAATTTCATCCCTATATTAATGCCTGTAAGCAGTAAATAATGAGCACCCCAATGAAATTTAAGCAAATTCTCCAAAATAGCGTACTACCTTTTGCCCTTTTTGCAGGTGCATTGAGTTTGCTGGGATGTGATCAGGTTTCTGCCCCTGCTTCATATACTGAAAAACCGGACCAACAGGATGTAGCAGAAGAACAGACAGCAGTATCAGAAAATACTGAAGTGCAGCAATCTTCTGCAGACCTTAAAAGTGGCAATATGTTCTACATCATACGTGATGTGGCCGATTTGCAGTTAAAGGCTGGTGATTACGTGACTCAGCTGAAGCAAACCCAGACTGAACTGGAAACTGCAGTCAGTGAAAAAGATACTTCTCAATTGCAGAGCGCCGCAATGCAATTGCAACAGCAATTAAAAGGCTTTAACCAGACTTTAAGTGGCTTAAACTTGAAAAGTCAGGAAGTTGATCAGGTACGTAGCAACCTGATGAATGCCAACCAGCAAGCATTGGCATCTCCTTTCCTGAATGGCCAGATGGATTTCAGCCAAGTGGATTTCCAGAAGCTGGAAAAACAGATGGGAAATATCCAGTCTGAAATGATCAAGCTGGCCGCAATGATGATTCCTGAGAAACAATCCCAGGCAGCGGAACAGGAAAGTTGATCTCAGTTTTATAGATGACCTAGGCTCCCTGATAAACCAGTCACCAGACTGGTTTATTACTATTAAATATAGATTAATAGAAGAAGCGGTTTAGTAAGCCGCTTCTTTACTGGAAGGATAAGGCAGAAAAGTCATTATTCTTTAGGACTTTTCACGACGACTAAACGTTTTTGGGTGAATTCTCTGAAACCGTCAATCGATAATTCATGCCCATAACCAGAGTTTTTGATACCACCAAATGGCAGCTCTGGTGCGGTATCGGTAAACCAGTTAATCCAGATCATGCCGGTTTCAACTCGTGAAGCCAGTTTTTTGGCACGCTCGATATCTTGAGAATGAATCACACCGCCCAAACCATAGTGCGAATCGTTGGCAATCGAAACAATTTCATCTTCATCCTTCGCGACATAAATCTGGGCAACCGGCCCAAAGAATTCTTCATACCAGGCCGGATTATCACGGCTGATATTTTCCAGAATTGTCGGCTCATAAAAGTTACCTGCATGCTCAATGGGTTTACCACCTGTCAGCACAGTAGCACCATGCGCTACCGCCTTATCAACCTGTTTGGTCAGTTTTTCCAGAGCGTCAGCTGATGATAAGGGTGCCAGTGTCGTTTCAGGGTCGAGTGGGTCACCAATTTTCAGTTCCTGAAAAGCTTTCAGCATACCTGCTTTAAATTCATCAGCGATTTTTTCATGCAAAATAAAACGTTTGGCCGCAGTGCAGACTTGGCCTGAGTTATTTACCCGGGCCTGACAGCCAATTTTAATGGCTTTTTCCAGATCAGCATCATCTAGCACAATAAAGACATCATTACCACCAAGTTCCAAGGTGGATTTTTTAATGTATTTACCGGCCTGTTCTGCTACGGCACTTCCGGCACCTTCTGAACCCGTCAAGGCTACACCCTGTACACGCGGATCAGCAATAATCTCTTGAACCTGATCAGAACTGATAAACAGGTTAATCCAGACACCTCTTGGTGCACCTGCTTCCAGCACCAGCTTTTCAAAGGCTTCAGCACATTGCGGCACAATACCAGCATGTTTGGCTAGGACCGGATTGCCAATTGCGCAGTTTGGGGCAAAGACACGCATCAATTGATAGAACGGAAAGTTCCATGGTTCAACGGCCATCACAATACCTAGAGGATGATGCTCTACCCATGCTTCGCCGAGTTCCGTTTCATAAGACACCGGAGCTAGAAACTCTTTGGCATGATCAGCAAAGTATTCGGCAATTTTGGCGCAAGATTCGATTTCGCCTTCACTCTGTTTAATCAGTTTACCCATATCCAGCGTCATGAGCTTAGCCAGTTCGGTTTTTTGTTCACGTAATTTTTGCGCGACCTTCCTCAGCACTTCAATACGGTGATCAATCTGTTGGGGCCAGTCTGACTTGAGAATTTGTTCTGCCTGATCCAGCGCATTTTGTATATGCTCATCTGTATGTGGCGGATATTCTTTCAATTTTTGATTGGTAAATGGGTTAATAGATTGATATGCCATGACTTTCCCTTTTTCAATTATAAGTTTTGCTTGTTTTCGACCTCTTTAAATCAATTCAAACAAGCTTGCATCTGGGGTAGTCACTTAACTTAGCATTGATTTTTTTATGTTCAGGGAATGTTTACAGATTGGTTCAAAACATTACCGAGAAAGGGTAAAAGTTATATCGAGTGGTACAAAAGGAAATTTGAGCAACTTCTAAAAGTTAAGAGTTATCAAGTTTGAATGAAAATTTTTATGACATATTTAAGGTAAAGATTCTAGGAAATAGAAAATTTTTAATTAAATCTAGAATATGACTATTTTTTTAATACGAAAAAAACCATAATAAAAACAATGATTTTAAAAGAATATATAAATGAGTATCAAATTTTATAGAAGTACACCTAATGAAAAATTTATCCCTCACAAGGACGATGAGGCTGATCAACAAGCTAATGACTTAAGTGATCTTAAAATAAAACTTAAAACAGCACTTCAAATGCCTAATATTATGGTACTTGCAGGTAGTGGTACTTCTTTAGGTTCACCTATAAATGGTCCATCGATGTGGAATTTATGGGAGCGATGCACCAAAGATGACATGCATGAACTAAGTAATAAAGCTTTTAGCGAGAGTAAGTATGATACTTATGTAGTTGAAGAAAAATATAAAAATATTGAAGAATGTCTTTCCCATTGTGAATCTTTTATTCAAATCACAAAAGAAGACGACTGCATATCAACAAGAGAATTTGTCCTAAGTTGTAAAAAAAAGATTTTAGAAGCCTGCCAATTTATTACGAATGAACAAGAACAATTGACTAAACATCGTGAATTTATTAGGAAATTGTCCCGAAGAAAATCAAAAGACCCTCGTATTAAGTTATTTACAACAAACTACGATACATGTTTTGAAACAGCTGCTAGTAAATTAGGGATTACTGTTATAGATGGTTTTTCTTTTTCATTTCCTCGTATATATGATCCGAAGTTCTTTGATCTAGATATCATCAAAAGAAGTCCGACAATAAACTTAAACAATCCTCAATATCTTGAAGGCGTGTTTCAGCTATACAAGTTGCATGGATCTGTTAATTGGAAAAGAGAAAATGGCTACCCAGTCCAACAGGTTGATAAGGTAGAAGCTGAACAAAGTTGTATGATTTTTCCAGCTAAAGGTAAATACCAGCAATCATATGTACAGCCACACCTAGAACTAATCTCTAGATTTAACCATGCGCTACGAGAGGCTAATACGTGTTTAATTATTGTTGGATTTGGCTTTAACGACGATCATCTATCTGAACCTATCCTTTCTGCCATTTATTCAAATCCACATCTTAAAGTTATTATTTGCACACCAACTCTAAAAAATGACTTTCTAAAAGATGCCAACTCCACTTCACCGTATTGGGAGAGATTAAAACATGTTGCAGACACTCGAAAAAATGATGAAATAATCTTTATAAATAGTGATTTTGGAAAACTATCAGAAATTATTCCTGATTTAACAGCATTATCACCTGCTGAAAATCTTTACGAGAATCTCCAAAAAGCATTTGGAGGTCATCATGTTTAATGGAATTTTACAACCTGAACTGATGTTTGGAAAAGTAAATTCAATTAATGCTAGCAGTATTCAATTCAAATACATCAATGACAATCATGAACCTACATATTTTGGTGGAAATCGTTATGGCAAAGGTGAAGTTGGTGAATTTGTTATTATTGAAAGCCAAGTCAACTTAGTTTTAGGACGTATCATAGAAATAAAGAAAGATGATTTAGCGAAGTCAAATTTGGATATCGTAGGCCGTGTACAACTTCTTGGAACAATCCAAATGGATGATCTAAGAGTATCAGCAGGTGTGGATTACTATCCAAGTATAAATGATTTAATTTATTCAGCACCGCATGAATTTATTGCAAAAATTCCTCAGAAAATGCAAAAAGGAGATCCAAATATAAATTTACATATTGGATCAATTTTAAATGACAGTTGTGGAATTTCTATAACACCGGAAAAACTATTTGGACGTCATTTAGGTATTTTAGGTGCAACGGGCGGAGGAAAAAGCTATACGACAGCTCGAATCTTAGAAGAATGTTTAAGATTTAACTCCAAAATCATCTTATTAGACCCAACTGGTGAATATAGTAAATTTGAGGATAATTCAGTAACTAATGTTCACTTAGGTAGTCCAACTAATCCTGCCGAAAGCTCTACTGCCATAAAAATACCACCTGATTGCTTTGAAGAAAGTGATTTTATAGCTTTGTTCGAACCAGCAGGAAAATCCCAAGGTCCAAAGTTTAGAGAAGCTATTAGAAGTCTAAGGCTCGTTAAGCTTCTTGAACAGAATTCTCTGCATTCTGAAATGATTCAAAATGGAGTTTTCATAAAAATTGGACAACCTGAAGAAAATTATAAGATTGCCATAAGATCAATTCGCGATCGGTACTTGTTAGAAATACCCCATACCCCTTTTGACCCCACAAAATTATGTGCACAAATCAAAGAAGAGTATGTAACCTTAAGAGGTACAAATTATATAGCAGACGATTTCAATTTTAATCACTGCTTATCATTACTAACTCGAATTAACGGTCTAATTAATTCACATACTTTTAGATTTGTTTTCGAACAAAACCAAAATTCATCTCTTTTAGATGAATTGAATATTTTCTATAGCGACTCTAGTAAAAAACTTTTACGAATAGATATGAGTGCAATTGGTTTCGAATTTAAGGCTCGAGAAGTTATTTCTAATGTCATTGGTCGATTACTATTAAATAAAGCACGAGAATTATCTTTTATAGAGAAACCACTAGTTATTTTCCTAGATGAAGCACATAACTTCATAGGAAAAACAATTGGTAATGAAGATACCTTAGCAAAACTTGATGCTTTTGAGCTTATTGCAAAAGAAGGTCGAAAATTTGGTTTAAATATCTGCTTAGCAACTCAAAGACCTCGAGATATTACGGAAGGTGTTCTTAGCCAACTTGGAACTTTAATTGTTCATCGTCTCACAAACGATCGAGATCGTGAGATTGTAGAAAGAGCATGTGGTGAAATTGATAAAGCAGCTTCTGACTTCCTTCCAAGCTTACAACCTGGCGAAGCTGTCATCATTGGCAATGACTTCCCTATTCCACTAACTATAAATATTAAGAAACCCACAATTAAACCAAATTCAAAAGGTGCAAACTTTCAAGAAAATTGGGCATAAAAAACCACCCTTTCGGGTGGTTTCTTCAATCTCAAACCAGCAATTACATTGCGCGGTTTTTGATTTTTCGGATCGTTTCCAGCTGAGCAGCAGTTTCTGCAAGAGCAGCCAAAGCAGCAGCAGCGTCCAAATCGCCCTTTTGATTTGCTAGCAATTGTTCAGCGTGTTTACGCGCTTCAATAATTGCCGCTTCATCCAAGTTTTCTGCACGGACTGCTGTATCAGCAAGAACCGTAACAACATGCGGTTGAACTTCTAGAACACCACCAGATACATAGATTAATTCTTCTGTACCGTTTTCCAAAATAACGCGGATCGCGCCAGGTTGGAGCAAAGTTACCAGCGGAGCGTGACCAGGCATAATACCTAACTCGCCGCCAGCACCTTTAGCAATTAGCATAGTTACAGTGCCTGAGTACAAAGACTCTTGAACACTTACAACGTCACATTGCATAGTCGCCATGAGAATCTCCTAAATTAGGGAACTAATTAAAGTTTCTCAGCTTTAGCAATCACTTCGTCAATACCACCAACCATATAGAACGCTTGTTCTGGGATGTGATCGTATTCACCAGCTAGAAGACCTTTAAAGCCACGAATCGTTTCTTTAAGCGGTACAAGTTTACCAGGAGCACCAGTAAACACTTCAGCTACGTGGAACGGTTGAGAGAAGAAACGTTGGATCTTACGTGCGCGATACACGATAAGTTTGTCTTCTTCTGACAATTCGTCCATACCAAGAATTGCGATAATGTCTTTCAATTCTTTATAACGTTGAAGAACGTTTTGAACTGAACGAGCAATTTCGTAGTGTTCTTGGCCAACTACAAGTGGATCTAACTGACGTGAAGTAGAGTCAAGTGGATCGATCGCAGGGTAAATACCTTGAGAAGCGATGTCACGGCTCAATACAACAGTTGCGTCCAAGTGAGCGAACGTAGTTGCAGGCGATGGATCTGTTAAGTCATCGGCAGGTACGTATACCGCTTGGATTGACGTAATAGAACCAGACTTAGTCGATGTAATACGTTCTTGAAGAACACCCATCTCTTCTGCAAGTGTTGGTTGGTAACCTACTGCAGATGGCATACGACCTAGAAGTGCTGATACTTCAGTACCCGCTAGTGTATAACGATAGATGTTGTCAACGAACAATAGTACGTCACGGCCTTTACCGTTTTCGTCTTTTTGATCACGGAAGTACTCAGCCATAGTCAGACCAGTCAACGCTACACGTAGACGGTTACCTGGTGGCTCGTTCATCTGACCGTAGACCATTGCTACTTTGTCTAGAACGTTAGAGTCTTTCATCTCGTGATAGAAGTCGTTACCTTCACGAGTACGCTCACCAACACCAGCGAACACAGATAAACCTGAGTGCGCTTTCGCGATGTTGTTGATCAACTCCATCATGTTTACAGTTTTACCAACACCGGCACCACCGAACAGACCAACTTTACCACCTTTCGCGAACGGGCATAGTAAGTCAATGACTTTAATACCAGTTTCTAGAAGGTCAGTAGAAGCCGCTTGTTCTGCATAAGAAGGCGCTTGACGGTGAATTGGTAAACGCTCTTCAGTTGCAACTGGACCAGCTTCGTCGATTGGGCGACCAAGAACGTCCATGATACGACCTAGAGTCGCTGTACCTACTGGTACAGAAATCGGAGCGTTAGTGTTAGTTACGTTCAAACCACGCTTAAGGCCTTCAGTAGAACCCATTGCAATAGTACGAACTACGCCATCACCAAGTTGTTGCTGAACTTCTAATGTAGTTTCAGTACCGTCAACTTGGAGAGCGTCATAGATCTTAGGAACGCTGTTACGTTCAAACTCGACGTCGATAACCGCGCCGATGATCTGAATGATACGACCGCTACTCATTGCTGTCTCCTCAATTCAAACTAATATATGTTAAACGGCAGCGGCACCACCAACGATCTCAGAAATTTCCTGAGTAATCGCGGCTTGACGCAGCTTGTTATAAATAAGTTGCAGGTTCTTGATCAAATCACCAGCGTTGTCTGTTGCAGCTTTCATTGCAACCATACGAGCAGACTGCTCACACGCGATGTTTTCGATCACACCTTGATACACCACAGACTCGATGTAACGAACCAACAAGCCATTTAAAAGCTCTTCAGCTTCAGGCTCGTAGATGTAGTCCCAACCGTATTGACGGTTAAGCGTCTTGTCTTCTTCAGCAGCTGCTAAAGGAACAAGCTGTTCGATCTTTTGGTTTTGAGTCATGGCGTTGACAAAGCCGTTAGATACTAGATAAATACGATCTAACTCGCCTTTATCGTAAGCGTCTAACATCACCTGTACAGAACCAGATAACTGTTCAAGACTTGGAGTGTCACCCACTTGAGTGGTCGCACCAAGTACTTTACCGCCGTAGTTTTTAAAAAACGAAACCGCTTTTTGACCAATCAAAGCAAATTGAACTTCAATTGACTGCTCTTGTTGCTGTTGAACGTGTTTTACCACTTTCTTGAACAAGTTAATGTTCAAACCACCAGCAAGTCCGCGATCTGATGACACGATGATATAGCCAACGCGCTTTACAGGACGTTCAACCATATAACGGTGTTTGTATTCAGGATTCGCTTGAACCAAGTGAGCAATTACACGGTGCATATTTTCGGCATACGGACGGCCTTGAGCCATGCGCTCTTGCGCACGACGCATCTTAGAAGCTGCTACCATCTGCATCGCGCGAGTAATTTTCTGCGTGCTTTTGATACTAGCTACTTTGGCGCGAATTTCTTTTAAATTTGCCATACGCTTAACCTAGTATTCGAAGGCCCTTTCGAGCCCTCGAAGGTTGATTCCGTGAACCAAACCAACACTAATTAGCAAGTTGCTATATTAGTAAGTTTGAGTCGCTTTGAACTTTTCAATACCCGCTTTGAATTCAGCTTCGATATCTTTGTCCCAAGCACCAGTCTCGTCAACTTTTTGCATAACTGCAGCATGTTCTGAACGGAAGTAAGCAATTAACGCAGCATCAAAGTCTACGATTTTCTTCACTTCTACGTCAGCCATATAGCCTTCGTTAGATGCATAAACTGATACAGCTTGGTCAGCGATTGAGTATGGAGCATATTGTTTTTGCTTCATAAGCTCAGTTACGCGTTGACCGTGTTCAAGCTGTTTACGAGTTGCTTCGTCAAGGTCAGAAGCGAACTGAGCAAACGCTGCCAATTCACGGTACTGTGCAAGTGCAGTACGGATACCACCAGACAATTTCTTGATGACTTTAGTCTGCGCAGAACCACCAACACGAGATACAGAGATACCCGCGTTCACAGCAGGACGAATACCCGCGTTGAACAATGATGTTTCAAGGAAGATCTGACCGTCAGTAATCGAAATTACGTTGGTTGGTACGAATGCAGATACGTCACCCGCTTGAGTTTCAATAATCGGCAATGCAGTTAATGAACCAGTTTGGCCTTTAACTTCACCGTTAGTGAATTTCTCAACGTAGTCAGCAGATACACGAGAAGCACGTTCAAGTAGACGTGAATGTAGATAGAACACGTCACCTGGGTAAGCTTCACGACCTGGTGGACGACGAAGAAGCAATGAAATTTGACGATATGCTACAGCTTGTTTAGACAAGTCATCATAGATGATCAGAGCATCTTCACCGCGGTCACGGAAGTATTCGCCCATTGTACAGCCTGAGTACGGAGCAAGGAAAAGCATTGCTGCTGGATCCGCTGCCGCTGCTGCTACAACAGTTGTATACGCCATAGCGCCAGTTTCTTCTAGCTTGCGCACAACGTTAGCGATAGTCGATTGTTTTTGACCAATTGCTACGTATACACATTTAATGCCAGAGTTTTTCTGAGCGATGATCGCATCGATCGCCATAGCTGTTTTACCAGTTTGACGGTCACCAATGATCAACTCACGTTGACCACGGCCTACAGGGATCATGGTATCTACTGATTTATAACCAGTTTGTACAGGTTGATCCACTGATTGACGCCAAATTACGCCTGGTGCTACTTTTTCAACAGCATCAGTTAATTTTGCATCAATTGGGCCTTTACCATCAATCGGGTTACCCAAAGCATCTACTACACGGCCTAAAAGTTCTGGACCAACCGGAACTTCTAATACACGACCTGTGCAACGCGCTTTTTGACCTTCTTGAAGGTTTAAGTAGTTACCTAAAACAACGACGCCCACTGAATCCTGTTCTAGGTTCAGTGCCATACCGTATAAGCCGCCGTCGAATTCGATCATTTCACCGTACATTGCATCAGCAAGGCCGTGAATACGCACAATACCGTCGGATACCATAACAATGGTACCTTCGTTTTTAGCGGTCGCGCTGGTGTCCAGATCGCCGATACGCTGTTTAATGAGCGCACTGATCTCGGATGGATTCAGTTGTTGCATTGCGCTATACCTCAATCTTTTTAAAGTTCAGTCTTCTTATTTCTTAAGCAAGAAGACGAGTACGCATTTTTTCAAGCTTATTAAGCGCAGAATCATCTATCACTTGGTCGCCTGCACGAATAACCACACCAGCAATAAGCTCTGGTTTAACATCTATAGAAACATTTACCGCCGCTTCGAATTTTTTCTCTAATGCGTGAGTAAGGAGTTGTTCCTGTACAGAAGTCAATGGGAATGCTGATTCAATCACAACATCCACAGTATTGTTATTCTGTGATTTGAGCTGTTCATATTCTGCAGCAATTTCAGGAAGCAAAGCCAAACGTGCGTTTTCAGCAAGCATTGTCAAAAAGTTTGACACTGCAGGCGTTTGGTCTTCGCCTAAAACTTTAGCAAAAAGTGTCACCTGCTCAGCAGGTGTCAACTCAGGGCGATTTAGATAAGCTGAAAATGCTTCGTCTTGCACCGCAGCACTGAGCAATTCAAGTGCAGTTGACCAAGAGTCAGCTGTACCTTGCTCAGAAGCGTAAGCAAATGCTGCTTTAGCGTAAGGGCGTGCCAACGTCAAGAGTTCAGCCATAATCCGCCTCTCTTAAAGTTTAGCAGCCAGCTGAGTCAGCATGGCATTGTGAGCTTCTGCGTCAACTTGCTGGCTAAGAATTTTCTCAGCGCCAGCAACTGCAAGAGCAGCCACTTGTTGACGTAATTCTTCGCGAGCAGAATTGATTTCAGTATCAACAGCTTCTTTAGCCTGTTGACGAATACGCTCACCTTCAGCTGACGCTTGAGTACGAGCTTCTTCTACCAATTGCGCTGCACGACGGTTCGCTTGTTCGATCAATTGAGCCGCTTGTGCTTTTGCCGCGTCCAGTTCAGCTTTCACTTGTGCTTGCGCATCTGCAAGGTCAGCCTTCGCTTTTTCAGCAGCATTTAAGCCATCAGCGATTTTACGCTGACGTTCACTAATCGCATTGATTAGTGGTGGCCATACAAACTTCATGCAGAATGCGACGAAAATCGCAAACGCAATCGCTTGGCCAAACAATGTGAGGTTGATATTCATTGCAAATTCCTCAAATAGTGAATTTCGGAATTAAGCTGATTAACCTACAAATGGATTAGCGAAGATGAAGAACAAGCCAATACCAACACCGATCATAGGCACAGCATCAAGAAGACCCGCGATTAAGAACATACGAGTTTGAAGTTGTGGAGCCAATTCTGGTTGACGAGCTACAGCTTCAAGGAAACGGCCGCCTAAAAGACCAAAACCAATCGCAGTACCTAAAGCACCGAAAGCGATCAAGATAGCAGATGCAATTGCAACTAGACCTAAAGTGAGTTCCATGATAATTCCTCAGAGGTTAGGTTTTATACCAAATTAAGTTAAAAAATTGTGCCCAACCATCCCGTGACAGTTAGGCAATACCATTAATGCTTTTCGCTTGCCATGCTCAAGTACACGATAGTCAGCATCATGAAAATGAATGCCTGTAGCGTAATAACAAGAATGTGGAAGATCGCCCAAGGCACAGATAACGCCCACTGGATCCAGAACGGTAATAACGCGATAAGAATGAAGATTAACTCACCCGCATACATGTTACCGAACAGTCGTAGAGCCAATGAAACTGGACGTGCAAGGAAGGTTACCAATTCAAGAATCAAGTTCACTGGAATGAGTAACGCTTTTGCAACTGGGTTACTTGGGTTAAATGGGTTAAGTGCAAGCTCACCAACGAAACCGCCAATGCCTTTCTCACGAATACTGTAGAACAAGATAAGCGCAAATACAGACAATGACATACCAAGGGTAATGTTAGGGTCAGTAGATGGAACGATCTTGAAGTAAACGTGGTGCGGATCAATACCAAGAAGGCTACCAATCACGTGTTGAGCGATATAAGGAATCCAGTCAACAGGGATCAAGTCCATCAAGTTCATGAGGAAAATCCACACGAAGATGGTTAGCGCTAGTGGAGCGATCAAACGCGATTTTCCGTGGAAAGTATCGCGTACACTTGAGTCAACAAACTCGATAATCATTTCGATTGCAGACTGGAACTTGGTAGGAACACCAGAGTTTGCAGCTTTCGCTACGATCCAGAACATGAAACAGAAAAGAATACCAAGGCCGATTGACCAACCCATTGAATCCAAGTGAATAGCAGTGAACCCCATCTGTTGAGCTTCAGCACCATTCTCGGCCAATTTCCATGTACCGTCCGGCATTTTGCCATAGGTCATGTTGGTCAAGTGGTGCTTGATGTACTCGGTCGAAGTAAGGGCATGTTCTTCAGCAGCCATAAATCACACCTGGTCAATGTCAAAAACTAATGAAACTTACGAATATCGCGTGCTGCTTGATATCTCGCTTATTTCTGAAAAAACTTTTCAATTTTTGCTGCGCTTAAACTCGTCTTTGTAGACGTGACACCCAAAACGGAGCGACCCACGACATGGCTTGAACGAGTATAAAACCACAAAACAATGCAACCGGGGATAACGGCTTGACATTGCTTAAAATCAAAATGAATCCAACAATCACAATTGCAAACTTACCGAGCATGCCCCTATACATGTTCGATAGAACTTGTTTGGAAGCTCGCGCGCCCGCAGCACGAAACGACTGCCAGCTAAAGTAGCAGGTCGCCAGCCAACATACGAATGCACCCAAGGCTGCACTCAAGGCTGCGGTTGTGTCCTTCAGAACCCAACCTAACAACGCTGAAACGGGTATCATTACTGCTTGCAAGATGACTAAAGCTTTCGCTAATCGTCGGTCAATCAAGCGACTAGTTCGGCTCATTATTTATTCACTCACAGCAATCATGCTTGACAAGTTTAGCTGATGATTATTTTTAATCGCAGGCATTATAGAGTTACACCCCTTAACATGCAATCTTTTCCCGAGCTTAGCTTCGAAAAATTCGATGGTTCAATCGTTTCTAAATTAAGCAAAACTCGATCACTTTTTAATCATTATCGAGAATTTAGCACACATTTGTTCGTTTGATCAGCTAATTGTTGCCAGCCTTGGATAAAGTCCCCTGCCCCATTCATGCTTTCGTCTACATGCTGGAAAACTACCGGGTTCAGTTTTCTGTACTGATTGGCATTGGCATGTCCCTCAGCCAGCAGACACATTTTGGTCTGTGCGCGGGTATCCTGCAGGTACTTGATCTGTGCAACCGTTGGTGACACATGCGGATCATCGGTGAGTGCACCCATAAACTTCAGGTTTAGCGGACGCTCTAGATATTGATAGGCATCATGATATGACCAATAGGGGCGTGGCTTAGAAGTTGAACTATAACGTTGTGCTGTCGTTAGCATATTTTGTGCAAAAGCACGTGCATTTTTCCAGTAAGTTTCACGGTACTGTGGCATTTGCTGTGAACGCAGCGCAGCAATAAAGAAACCGATGCGAACTGCATTATTTGGGTCCAGCCAGACATGTGTATCAACCGTATTTTTTAAGGCTTCACCACGCGGATTACGCATTGGCAAAGGATTAATAATGCTGGAATCCAGAATTGCGATACTTTTATTACTTTCTTCGAGTACTTTTGCTAAAGGCGCTTCATGTGCCTGTCCCAGCCAGATCACCAGCCCCGCATGCTGAATGGTTTTACGGTGTGCTGGGGTCAGGCTGACATCATGTCCAGTCTGATTGGCCAATAATAAGGTTGGCTGCTCTACCCCTTGGGTAATTTTTTTGGCAATCAGGTAAATTGGATGCGTAGATACCACCAGACTTTGTGACCAACTTAAGGTACTCAATAAAGCCAGGGCACAGAACGCAAAGAAACGGGACATGGGAGAAAATCGCGGTAAAAACACTAAGTGTTATAATATAACAAATTTGCAAAAATACCTATGCCTAATCGAAACTGACAACGCTTCATGATAAGATTTAAAATTCTTTTAATTTCAGTTTCGCACTTGAGGTGAACTATGGGTTCCTGTTCGCACGAACACCACAACGCATTGCACGGCGTACACGATCATCCGAACGTGGAACAACGCCTGGCTGAAGCGGAAAGCCTGTGTGCAGCAACTGGTGCGCGACTTACGCCCTTGCGTAAGGAAGTCCTCGAACTGATTTTAAATGCTTCAGGTCCCATGGGCGCCTATGACCTGTTGGCCAAGATTAAAAATAATAGTGATCGTCCTGCGGCACCACCCACAGTATACCGCACGCTCGACTTTTTATTAGAAAAAGGCTTTATTCACCGTCTGACTTCTATTAATGCCTATATTCCATGCTGTCATCCACGTGAAGGTCACCAAGCAGCTTTCCTGATTTGTACCGAATGTAAAGCCGTAAAAGAAGCATCTGCACAAGGATTACTGGATCAGCTCGACGCATTAGTAAGCTCAGATGATTTTAGTGCTCATCACAGCATCATTGAGATTTCAGGAATCTGTCAGCAGTGTCGCAACAAAGCCTAACTCCCGTACCGCTGATTCAACTTTCTAAAATTTGGGTCAATATCGATCAGCGGGACATCTTAAAAGCCATTGACTTCTCTTTGCAGGAGAAAGAGATTGTCACACTCATTGGTCCAAATGGTGCCGGCAAGTCGACTTTAATTAAAGTTATGCTCGGAATTGTGAAACCGCAATCCGGTGAGATTAATACGGCGCGCAAGCTGAAATTTTCTTATGTACCACAAAAATTCAATCCTTCGCATAGCTTGCCGCTACGGGTAAAAGACTTATTGGCTCTCGAGAAATGCCCTTCAGCTATTAAAGCTGAAATCATCCGTGATACCGGTATTGCCAAGCTGGAAAACTCCAAAGTTCAACAGCTTTCTGGCGGTGAGCGACAACGTGTATTATTAGCACGCGCTTTACTACGCCAGCCGGATATCCTGGTTCTAGATGAACCCATGCAAGGTCTGGATATCCAATCCGAAGCCGAACTGTATGAATATGTGCGTAGCCTGCCAGAAAAATATGGCTGTGCCATTTTAATGGTCTCACATGACCTGCAATGGGTGATGCAAGGTACGCATCGTGTAGTTTGTCTGAATAAACATATTTGCTGTAGCGGATTACCGGAAAGTGTGCAGCAACATCCAGAATATCAGGCGATCTTTGGCACCAATCGGGTGTTCTACCAGCATCATCATGATCACTGTGCCCATGGCGACTCTGCAACACCCTGTCAGCATGATACACGACCGCATATTCACCCCGAGCCGGAAGCTTAAGCCATGATGGACTGGTTACAACTCCTTTTACCTGCATGGATCATGGGAACACTATTGGTATTTTTGACTGCTCCGCTGGGCTGTCTGATGCTGTGGCGTCGTATGTCTTTCTTTGCTGATACCATGGCACATGGCACTTTATTGGGTGTTGCCATTGCTGGTGCCATGAGTCTACCGCTGTGGATCGGTGTGACCTTTATTGCCCTGTTGCTGGTGGCTATTTTATGGGTGCTGTATGATCCTCGCTTACCGAACGATGCTTTGCTTGCCCTCTGCTCAGCCACCCTACTCTGCTCAGGCTTATTGTTCATTCAGCATTTACCGAGTTTAAGACCAGAACTGCTGAGTTATCTGTTCGGTGATTTGCTGACGATTTCCTGGAATGATTTACCCACTTTTGCTGTGGTGATTATTGTTGCACTGGCTGTGATTTATAAAAGCTGGCAGGCACAGATCCAAATTGCCATTGATCCTGATATGGCGATCAGCGAAGGTGTGAATGCCAAATTACAACGCCTGATCTTTATGTTGTTACTGGCCCTATTCACCGTATTGGCACTTCGAGCAGTAGGTTCACTTCTAATGGGAGCCCTGCTGGTCATTCCGGCACTGACGGCTCGCTTGCTGGCGAACTCACCAAGACAAATGGTGATCTGGGCCTTCGTGATTGCTCAGATTGGGGTAACAGTTGGTCTCTGGTCAAGTGCAGGCCTCAATACTTCGACAGGTCTAACCATTGTCCTGACCATGTCAGTGCTGTTTGCCCTGATCTTCTGTATACAGAAGTTTAAGAAAATGAGTTAAGTCATGCAGAGCAAACGCTATTTGATTAGTGCCTGTTTGCTCGGTCATAAAGTCCGTTACGATGGACAGGATTGTCTGCTCAAGGAACTGTTGCAACATCTGCTATCTGATCAATATGTCAGTCTTTACCCTGAAGTCAGTGGTGGCTTAGCCATCCCCCGCCCGCCTGCCGAGATTCAATCTGGGAATGGTCACGATGTAATGCTGCGCCACGCTCATGTTATCGATATAAATGGTACAGATATTTCAGAGACTTTTATTCAAGGTGCCTATGCTGCTTTAGATCTTGCCCGAAGATTTCAAGTGACACATGCCATCCTCAAAGCCAATAGCCCATCTTGTGGCAGTGACCTGATTTATGATGGATCATTTACTGGAACAAAAATTCAAGGCCAAGGCGTCACTGCTGCCCTGTTGCAACAACACGGCATCATTGTGATGACCGAACAAGATTTTTTGAAACAGCTAAAAGTTCGACCTGAGTAAGCTCACCCCCCTATTCAAAATGGCAAACATAATCCACAACTTCCCGGCATAACAGTTTAAACCGACTATGTTTAGGTACATAGAAAGATTGCCCTGGTACATAACGCTGATAATGCGCATCCTCACCGATCTGCACCAGACATTCACCGGAAATAATTTCCAGACGTTCTGCCACAGCAGTTTCAAACACGATCGGCTGTTCTGTCGGCAGGAACACACCTAAAGTTTTTTGAGTGCCATCCGGCAACTGAATGCAATGACTGATACAACAGCCATATTCGTGGATGGTTGGTTTTTTAATAATAGACACGCAGTCGAATTGACCAGACATAGGAATACCTCTTTTATTATTTTTATGTTTTATATTCAAAAGCTAGCGACATCACATTGTTTTTATTTTTGCGTGATGCACCTTTATGTTTAAGCCTGATGCACCAAACTGAGCAAGGTTGCAGCGCAGGCAAACAGCACGGCAAAGCTGCGATTTAATATTTTTTGTTGCTTTGCTGATGTCAATAATCTTAAAACTTTTGCTGCCAATCCGGTATAACCCGCCATCACAATCAGATCAATGGTGACCATGGTTGCTGCCATAATCACGTACTGAATCCACTGAGGTTTGGACAGATCCAGAAACTGTGGCAATACCGCAAGCAGGAACACAATTGCCTTTGGATTACTCATATTCACAAGAAAACCATGCAGCACCAATTTCCCCGCTGACTTACGGGTTAACTCATGCTGAATCTCAATCGACTGCATCGGCGCAGTCCACTGTAAATATGCTAGATAGAGCAGATAGCCCACACCGAACCATTTCACCAGCAGAAATGCCCAAGGTGATGTCGCAAACAGTACCCCTGCCCCGGCAGCGACAATGGCGATTTGAACCAGTAAAGCCAGCTGCAAGCCTAAAGCATTCCAGTAGCCATGTCGAAAACCGTAATTCAGGCCACTCGACATCGAAGCAATGGCGCCCGCACCTGGGGAAATGCTAATCACCCAACAGGCCAGCATGTAGGCAAACCAAACTTGATAGGACATGAATCTGCTCGATAGAAAACTTGAAACGTATTATATGACTTTTCAAATATATTCAGATCAAAATCTCGCTAAAATTTAATCTGAATACTATTCACCCTGTATGGCTTCAGGCACAATAGTTCGATTAAATACAGGAATTTTTATTACAGGAGCCATGAATGACAGCCCAATCTGTAATTTTGCCATTACCTTCAGATCATGCTCGCTTTATTGTTTTACGTCTTAAAAATCTCAGCATTGAAGATTTTAAAGAGCAATTAGAGCAATTATTTACGACACGTGATCGTCTGATTACTCAACATCCTAATGCGCAAATTAAAACAGGCGTGGCTTTTGGTCCTGAATTGTGGGCGAAACTTTATCACCAAGCTCCTGTAGGCTTTAAACAACTCGAGCCGATTCAAGGTTCGTTTGATATGCCTGTTGTTCCTGCAGATGTACTGATTCATATTGCTAGCGCACGTGCTGATATCTGCTTTGCTTTAAGTCAGGCTTTCTTTGAAGGAATTCGCGATCAAGTTGAAGTGCTGGATGAACGTGTCTGCTTCCGCTATTTTGATGGACGTGATATTACTGGCTTCATCGATGGTACTGAAAACCCGCAATTCCCGGATGATCGCGCTGAAGTCGCTTTAGTCGGTGAAGATGCCGGTATTTTCCAGGATGGTTCATTTATTTTTGCACAGCGTTATGCGCATAATCTGGAAAAATGGAAAAAGCTAAAAGTTGATGCTCAAGAGCAAGTGATGGGTCGTACCAAGCTTGAATCAATTGAGCTCGATGATGATGTAAAACCTGCCAATGCACACGTTGCTCGTACAGTAGTTGAAGACGAGGAAGGTGAAGAAATGGAGATTTTACGTCATTCCCTGCCTTATGGTGATGGTCGTGGTGACCAAGGCCTGTTCTTCATTGCCTACACCAAAGATTTAAACATTATTGATGCCATGTTAGAGCGTATGTTCGGTACGTCTGGCGATGGAATCCATGACCGTTTGCTCCACTTCGTAACTCCCATGGATGGTGCGTATTACTTTGCGCCGAGTGAAGAGTTGCTGGAAGAGGTTTTGGAAGGGTAAAATATAAGGTCGATGAATGCTACATTCACTATAATGTAGCAATCTAAAAAATTATTTTTCAAGAAAATTTCTATAATTAATATTTTCACACCCTAGAGTAAATGTTAAGCACTTTAAATCTGAATCTAAAATCAATTTATAGTCATTAATTTTCCTGTTACTTTCTCTAATATTTGCATTATATAAATATTTTTTCTCTTCTTTAATATAAGAAAAATTATCACCAGCCAATATACTCCCATAATCACTTTCTAAATTAGTAGATGAAGAATTTACTACTGGAGCTTCAATAACTAAATTTGACAACTTATTATATATAAAAAAGTTAGATATAAATTTTTTATAAGGTCTTTTCACATAATCTAATTCACTAAATTCCCTTATCCGAAAGGCAACTATTTTTTTATCTTGATAAAGTATTTTTAAATCTACAGTTGATTTTAAAGGCACAGTACCTTGATATAAAATATAATTTTTTTGATTATTTAAAACTTCGACGCCATAACTCTTAAGAATGTAATCTCCACCAGAATATTTTTTGTTTTTATCCCCATAATCAACTAAACTTAATTTTAAATTTTTATTTAATTGAGAGAATCTACCAAATTGATCCAGAAATAAAACTGGTTCTTTAATTTGGGTAGCACTTTGCTGGTAATCATTCCAATCTACACTTTTTGCGTGACATGATAGTGAAAAGAAGCTACTGCTAATTATTACTATAGATTTAAGTATTTTCATATTTTAAGTGCCTAAATCAATTTGGTTATAAAAAAAGGAATAGGGTCAAATCTTCCTTGCAAGCCTGTACCGAGCAATGCTGAACTCCTTGCCTCGAAATGCAAATGTCCCCCTTTTGATATAGTAGTCATTCCCCTAGCATTTCCAGTAGAACCCGTTTTACCTAAAATTGTCTTAGCATCAACAACATCTCCTTTTTCAACATCTATGGTAGATAGATGTGCATAAAAAAAATAAATTGAACGGCTGTTTGTAATATTTCTTGATGCATAAGTTTTTTGCTTTTCAGGCAAGTCATCAATGTTTACTTCTAATACTATAATTTTCCCATATGCCTTTCCACTATCTGTTGCAATAGCAATAACTCCACTACATACCGCAAAAATATTTGTACCGGAATCAGCAGCTAAATCTATACCTTGATGGTTTCTAGTACCTCCATTTCTAACTTTCCCGAAAGTAGCACTTTTTACATTAGCTAGACCAGCAACTCTTAACTGGTTTATTGCTAAAGGATCTACCCACATTCCACTGCCTCCAACAATTTTATTTTCTTGTATTTCGATACTTGGTGTTGGTGTTGGTGTTGGTGTTGGTGTTGGTGTTGGTGTTGGTGTTGGTGTTGGTGTTGGTGTTGGTGTTGGTGTTGGTGTTGGTGTTGGTGAAGAAGTTTGCCCCAATAAAATTTTAATTGTTTCATCTAAAGATAAATTTATTCCAGAAGTTTTAGATTTATCCAATACATAATCATAAATATTAATATGTGCATCGATGTATGCTCTTAGCCATATTCCATAAGCAACTTTTGCATCGTTGTTATATCTTTTCAAATAATCTAAAGCATTTTGTTTACCCTTATTTCCAAATTGTGCAAGCAATAACATTTTTGCTCTTTCTGGGGAAAAACTATTGTTTATGAATGACCTCGCACCTCCAGCTCCTTCATGATGTAATAGATAAGCAAATTTAGCTATTGAGCTCGGCTCTGTTAATTTTTGATAAGGTAGTTTTGACCATTTAAAATTTATAATTGCATAAGCAGCTGCTGCATCAATCGAAAACTCAGAGTTGAATCTAAGATTTAAAAGTTGCTCCTCAGTAAGATATTTATTTTTTGAAGCATATTGCCCTATTAAAGATTCTTGGTTTTTACAAAGTTCAAGCCAAGTACCTTTAAGAAATTGTGTTAATCCTGCGGCATTTGTAGTGGTATTAAAACTTTTGGAATCCCATTCCCCATTACTTTTTTTTGCAGCTTCAGCGTGAATTAAAGCTGCTAAACTATGTGGAGTAAATCCATGACGTTTCGAAGCATCTATAACAAATTTTCTATATTTATTATTTACTGTATTGAGTATGAAGTTCTCTTCTGTAAATTGGCTTGCAATTATATGGGTACTATTACCTGAATCAGTCCTTTTTTGACTATTTACTGGCTCAGGTAAAATTATAGATGGTTGACTAGTATCTATTTTTTCATTTATCCCTTTTACGATAGGATCTGCTAAATTTTTTAAGGATTTTTTGATTTCCTTTATTGTCTGTTGAACTATACCCGATTGAGGATAGTGATTGCCGGAGACTTTCATTTGCCTTGAAGTCAGCCTTAAAACTTTTTTCCCTATTGGTAAAGTTTTATGATTAGCTATTAAATCAAAATTACTTTTTATATTTTTGTAATAAACTTTTAAACCTTTTGAATGATCTAAGATTTCAATATCATTAATTACACCATCTTTAAAATTTATTTCTTTTGATTTACCATCATATTCTAGTTTTACAATTCCTTTTGAAATAGGTTTAAAAGATAAATCTAATAATATAATTTTTAAAATCAATTCAGCTTCAATCTCATTGATCTCATCAATATATATTTTTTGACCTACTTGTATTTTATGAATAGAAGAACTATTCAACTTATTAATTTTAGCTAATTTTTGTACTGTAATATTAAATTTTTTTGAGATACCCCACAATGTATCTCCTTTTTTTACAATATAATAATTCACAGAGAACACCTTTATAATTATTGAATGTCTTCAATCTGAATTCCATGCTCACCCACATCAAATTCATCTTCTAAATCTTTAGTATCTAAATCTTCAAAGATATTTGACCATTGCTTAAACCCTACTAATGCTTCATAAGCAACCCATTCTTGAGAAATAGATAATTGCGTTTTACCATTAGAATCAGTTTTACCTTCCCATAAAATTTCCTTATTTTCAGGTATGAACATAGTTACTTCAGCACCTTCAATTCCACTACCACCTAAACTATTAAATAAAAAATCTACAGCGTATGGTCCAGATTTAGGCAATTCAGGAATCTCATAAATAGTTTTGGCTCCTTCTTTAAATATATGCTGCCCTGCTCTACACTCAAACTTCCCACTTGTAGTACTAAATACTCCCTGTCCATTAATCTTTAACTGAGATCCGCCCGCAGTCAGTACAATTTCTTTAGGACTTATAATTTCAATCTGATCTTCAGTCGAAATAATTTTGATTTGTTTGCGAGCAATAGCTTCAATTGCATCATCTTGTGCTTGAAGCTCAATTTTGCCTTTTGCCGCAATGGCTCTGAATCCTTTTTGCGCTGCAAATAGGCTAATCCTGTCCTGAGCATGGGCAATTAAAGATTTCTGGGTTGAAAAATTGATGCTATCCGCGGCACTGTGGTTAATCTGTTTATCGGCTGATAAATGCAAATCTTCATTCGTTGAAAGTGCAATCGAATTGGGTGCACAAAGTACCATTAGCGCCTGTTTAAAGGTTTCAGCCGTACTTTGATCCTGCTGTTCAATTTGGTTCAGAAAATTTGTCAGATGATCAAGTGCCTCTAAAGGATCAGTTTGCTGGTTTTTAGCAACGTCACTTAAGGCCTTACTATTATTTAAACTTGATTCGAGCTGGCTTTTAGACGGGCTACTATTTAAGTGGTTGGCATTAGCATTTTCCTGTTTATGCGTTGAAAGTAGCAGGCCAGCCCCCGCCCTCACTGCTCCCCACTGATCCGTCCTAAGCTCAAATCCTTCACCACGCCCATCACTCACTTCATCTTCTTTAGGGTGGCTTAAATTTCCTAAATTTAGTTGGCTAGCCCCATGACTACTTTGTAGCTGTACACTAATCTGTCCGGTCGTATCATCAAAACGAAGCTGGTTAAAACCTTCCCCATTTACTTCCTGAGAGCGGATACCGCTCAGTTTTTTGGTTAATGGCAGTTTGCCTTTGACATCAAACATCGTCTGATGCCGTTCAGCTTCATGAATACGACCCACCACAAATGGCCGGTCGACATCTCCCTCAAAGAAATCAATGACGACGATTTCCCCGATACGTGGATGGAATCTTGCTCCATAGCCTTCACCTGCCCACGGTGCCAACACATCTACCCAAGCCGAGTCGCTATCATTATCATTGGCACCAGCGCCACCATCATGTTGATGGTCATCACTGCGGGTAAACAGGAAACGAACCTTGACCCGCCCCCATTCATCCACGTAAATAGTTTCACCCTCAGGTCCAACTACTTTCGCTCGTTGTGGATGGGCCATAGGCCGATGCTGTAATGGATGATATTCAGGTACGACAGGAATATGACGACGAACCAAATACAATTCATTACTCTGTCTTTCATCATCTAATACTTTCCAGTGACTGGACTGTATTAAGTGATCCAGCTGCAGCAAAATATCTTTAGGTAAATTATTCTGGTTATAGAAGTGTTTGCCCAAAATTAAAAATTCACGTTCATTGGCTGGATGTTGATCTATTTCAGGATGATCATGTAATTCAAACCAGTACCCAACTTGTACATCACGCACACTACTACTGGCCTTAAAATATTTAGACTGCAAGGCATGGGACTGGTTTAGCTGCTGGCTGAGTTGATCCAGTTGAGCAGAACTGGCTGAAGTCATTTGATCTTCTCCATTCAGGTCGCTGATCCAGGCCGGGCTAATGGTCCAGACATCTTCAAGATTCAGGCTTTGATTATCCTGTACTTCGCTATGCTGATGGCTACTGAGCAGTAGCTGACTTTCATTCTGAGCCAGCTGATCCGCGTGCCAGCGCTGGGTTTGTACTAAGGTTGGATTTAAAGAACGCTCTGCCAATAGACCAGTAATCGTGTCAAAAGGTTCGGTGGCATGGCTACGATGAAAACGGATACTACGGCGCTTTAAAGCCTGAAAATGCGGCTGGTCATCAATCAAACGTAGAATTTGTGGCTGAATGGTCTGAGCTGAAACGGGGACCATGATTTCCTTTTCATCGATCAGCCAGTTAACGCCTTCACTACGCCATAAGCGGGTCAGAAACTCATAATCCGTTTCATTGGACTGCATCACAAAAGGTCGAACATCGTAGTCCCGTGACAAGGCAGAAACATCCAGGCTCAATCGTGCTGCAAATAAGGAGCTGCGAGCCTGCCATTCTTTAAATAAAATTTCACTAATATCCCGAACGCTTTTATTCATAAACACTCGGCTATTGCGGCGTTTATGCCATAAGGAAGTTGCATCTTGCAGGGTCAGTTTATACAGCGTCAAAGCTCCGTCGCTTTGTCCCTGGCTTGCCGCTGTAATCAGACCTGTCGTTCGAAATAATTCTCCACAGTCAGTCACCTGATCAACTGCAACCTGACAGCCAATAAATTGTTTTAAAGCGAGATTTGCATTGGTTGAAAGGCAGATCAGTTCTGCCTGTAAACCCTCATTAATCTGATGATGACCTTCAATGCGCTGAATAAAAACCTGTGTATTTAAAACCTGATTAGAAAACTGGATATGTAGGGCTCGTTTTTGCAGATTAAGCCCAAGAGTCTCAAGGATGGTATGAATATTGTTTAGCATCTTATAGTTATTTTTAAGGAGTATTATGCAGCTGATTTTATGAAAATTGCCCCCTATACGTCCATCATGCTTCTTATTTCACATGATTTAACCATTAATTTATTACTCATCAGCTCTTTCATTGAGGTTTTAATCTTTTAATGTTTTATTGACAAAATGACTAATGATTTCTGTTATTTGTGCTCACAGAGCAGAATCGTTACTGCTACACTTTATGCTTATATCAATCAAAAGAGCGTTGTGACATGCTTGATCTCCAGTCCAAACTGCCCGACTTGGGCGTGACGATTTTCAGTACCATGTCTGCCCTTGCTCAGCAACTCGGGGCACTGAATCTTTCACAGGGTTTTCCCGATTTCCCTGCACCACCCGATTTGATTGAAGCTTTAGGACGAGCAAGCACATCCGGTTTTAACCAGTATGCACCTGGAGATGGTTTACCGTTATTACGCTCTTTGGTCGCTGATTTATATTTACAGCGTGATCAATTATCACTAGATCCCGCTCAGGAAATTACCATTACACCTGGCGCAACGATTGCAATCTTCTGCGCAATTCAGGCTGTAGTGCGTGCAGGTGAAGAAGTCATTATTTTTGACCCGAGTTATGACAGTTATGCGCCGACGGTACAGGTTTTAGGTGCTAAACCGATTCATCTCGCACTCCAGCATCCGGATTTTTCAGTGAACTGGAACCAGGTCAAGGATGCGATTAATGATCGCACCCGCATGATTATTGTAAATACCCCGCATAATCCTACTGGAAGTGTCTGGTCTAAAGCGGATTGGCAACAGCTGATTGAACTGATCCGTGAACGCAATATTGTGGTGCTCTCTGATGAAGTTTATGAACATCTGGTCTTTGATGATGTACAACATTATTCAGCACTTTCCTTCCCGGAATTACGTGAACGCAGTTTTGTGATTGGTTCCTTTGGCAAAACCTTCCATGTCACCGGCTGGAAAACCGGCTTCTGTGTAGCTACCCCGGCCTTAATGAAATTGTTCCGTCAGGTATACCAATTTGCCAGCTTTTGTGGTGTAACACCTGTACAAGTGGCACTGGCCGAATATTTACAACAGCATCCTGAGCATATTCCCCAGCTGTCGACCTTCTATCAGGCCAAACGGGATTTGTTTAATTCATCCATTCAGAATTCACGTTTTCAGTGGACATCATCACAGGGGACTTACTTCCAGAATCTGGATTACA
This sequence comes from Acinetobacter sp. 22323, assembly GCF_052044895.1. Taxonomy (NCBI): domain Bacteria; kingdom Pseudomonadati; phylum Pseudomonadota; class Gammaproteobacteria; order Moraxellales; family Moraxellaceae; genus Acinetobacter; species Acinetobacter sp. 22323. Next base: position 35,486 of record NZ_JBQEOL010000013.1, read on the forward strand.
GCGAAATTCGACCAGATTTAGAGGATGTTGCTATGTGTCAGTATCTAGCCCATCAACATGGGATCGTGGCGATTCCAGTATCAGTATTTTATAAACAGCCACCAAAAGATTTACGTTTGCTGCGTTTCTGTTTTGCCAAAAAAGAACAAACCTTGCTGCAAGCGGGCGAAATTCTTTCCAAAGTTTGATTCAAATATCTTAGATTAGCATTTAAAGACTTACATAGCTTCAGCCTTAGTTACCTAAAAGCTAAGGCTATTTTTCTGCAAATTTCCGATAATTATTTTTTTCTCCCTTTCTAATAATCAAGAACAGGATGTCTTATGGCACAGCAAGCATTGGTTCAGCAGCAAAATCTATGGAAAACATTTTTTATTTTCCTGTTGCCGCTGGTTGTGACCAATATCCTGCAAAGTTTGTCCGGCACGATTAATACGATTTTTGTGGGGCAAATGCTGGGCGTACATGCCATTGCTGCAGTTGCGGTTTTTTTCCCAATTCTGTTCTGCTTGATGGCTTTTGTAATTGGCTTGTCCGCAGGTTCAACCGTTTTAGTAGGACAGGCTTGGGGAGCAAAAAATCTGGAAAAAGTCCGCTGTGTTATTGGTTCTACCCTGTTTATGACCCTAATTGGCGGTAGCCTGATTGCATTTTTTGGGGTGATTTTTGCAGAGAAGATCCTGCTACTGCTTGGAACCGATCCTGATGTGATGCATCTGTCTCTGCCTTATGTGCAATGGATGCTTGCGGGTAGCCCGCTGATTTTTATCTATATTATTTATACTTCAATTTTGCGTGGTGTGGGTGACAGCACGACGGCCTTATTTGCCTCAGCCCTGACGATTGGAGTCGGTCTGGTAGTGACACCTGTTCTGATTGCCGGTTATTTCGGTTTCCCGAAAATGGGAATTATCTCGCCTGCTATTGCAACTATTCTTGGTAATATAGCAGTCCTGTTATTTTTAGCCCTATATTTAAATTATAAACAACATCCACTTAAACTAGATTGGGCTTTGCTGAAGCATATCCGTCATCATCCCGGCTTAAGCAAAATTATTCTGCGCTTGGGTATTCCTACCGGTGTTCAGATGATTACTACTTCAGCTGCAGGTTTGGTGATTGTCGGTCTGGTCAACCGTTATGGTGCGGAAGCTACAGCAGCTTATGGTGCAGTAAATCAGGTGCTGAATTATATCCAGTTCCCAGCACTTTCCATCGCGATTGCTGCTTCAGTTTTTGGTGCCCAAGCGATTGGTGCTGGTGAAAATGACTTACTCAATAAAGTGACGCGCACCGCCCTGAGTATGAATATCCTGTTTACCGGTAGTCTGGTGGTGTTAGCCTATCTGTTCTCGAAATATCTGATGGCTCTGTTTATTACTGATCCGCAAGTGGTGGTGTTGGGTCAACAGCTGCTATTTATCGTGCTTTGGTCAATTCTGTTCTTTGGCGCCAGTGCGATTTTTGCTTCGATTATGCGAGCCAGCGGTACAGTGACCGTACCGATGATTATCAATATTATCGCCATCATCGCAATTGAAGTTCCGGCAGCTTATCTATTCAGCCATTGGTGGGGGCTGCAAGGCATCTGGTATGGGTATGCCTTGGCTTTTGTCTGCCTGTGCATCATGCAAGGCTTGTATTACCAGTTTGTCTGGAAAAAGAAAACCATTGAAGCGCTAATTTAACAGTAGCTTAAGTATGTATAAATTTAAAACTTATCTATTTTTAAAGTAAATACATCTCGTCCTTATGCCTATTCCATATTCATTATAAGGATTTAATTTTATCGTATTTTTAAACTCGATTATTCCTTATTATATACCTGTTGAAATACAGGATTTCAGCATGGCCCAACGACAAATTAAACTGGGTGCCTTCATTCCAACGACATCGCAACATGCAGCTGGTTGGCGGCATCCAGCGTCCCGGCCCCAAGATCATTTAAGCCTTGATTATGCAATTGAACTAGCAAAGACTGCTGAACGTGGCCTGTTTGATGCTTATTTTCTTGCCGATGGTTTGGCTGTTAATTGGAGTCATGGCGCTTCTAAGCATAATAAAAATGTAGGTTATAGTGACAAAGTTGTTGGGTTTGAACCCTTGACCTTATTTGCGGCTATTTCAGCAGTCACCAAAAATATTGGCTTTATTGCCACTGCATCGACCACCTATGAAGAACCCTATCTATTAGCACGTAAATATGCCTCTTTAGACCATATAGTAGGGGTCGTGCTGCATGGAATGTGGTGACGACTATCTCTGCTGAAACTGCGCGTAACTTTGGTTTTAGTCCACATCCAGATGCCAAAGTCCGTTATGAACGTGCGGATAAATTTATTGAAGTCGTGCAGAAACTCTGAGATTCCTGAGAAGATGATGCCTTCCTCTACGATAAAGAAAGTGGTCATTTTTTTGAGGCCGCTAAACAGCATGAACCGCTTCCTCAAGGAAAATATTTTAATGTCCAAGGCGCACTGAATGTCTCTCGTCCACCACAAGGCTATTCGGTGAATGTGCAGGCAGGTCAGTCTGAAGATGGGCGTGAACTGGCAGCGAAATATACCGAAGTGATTTTCACAGCCCAACAAAGTTTCACGGATGCACAGGCTTTCTACCGTGATGTTAAAGGCCGCTTAGCTAAATATGGTCGTCATGCGGTGACTTAAAAGTGAGGCCAGGCGTATCGGTATTTGTCGCCAAGACCGAACAGGAAGCTAAAGAAAAATATGCATTGCTCAATAGCCTGATCCACCCGGATGTCGGCCTGGGCTTACTTTCAGGTTTAGCCGGCGATATTGATCTTTCACACTATGATCTGGATGCACCTTTCCCTAGAGAAAATATGGAGATCAAGTCCAGTCGTCAGCAAATGATGCTTGAGATTACAGCGAAGCATCACTTTAGTATTCGTCAGTTATACGAATATATTGCTTTTGCCCATGGTCACTGGACATTGATTGGTACACCTGAACAGGTGGTCGATCAGTTACAGGAATGGTTCGAAAATGAAGCTGCAGGCGGCTTCAATGTGTTACCACCAACAACGCCTGCCGGCCTGGATGACTTCGTCAATTTCATTGTACCGGAGCTGCAACGCCGTGGCCTGTTCCGGACTGAATATGAAGGCAGCACTCTGCGTGAAAATCTGGGTCTGAAACGTCCAGTAAACCAGTATCTAGTGACTCAACCCAATACGGCTATAGCCTTTTAGATTAGCCTTTATAAAAAAGATTAGTTTGAATTACTATTTTATTTTCTGTGGAGGAGAGAAAGAAAAATTATTGCTAGTCTTTCATTTCTTAAATTTAAATATAAAAAGTCCGCAGAAGCGGACTTTAATTTCATAACTTTTAATAATTTAAGCTGATTTCTTAGATTTACCTAACTTAGTGGCAAAAGCTGTGACCTTCTGATACCCCGTTGGTAAAATACGTTGGATTAAATCGATCGCTTTGGCATCGTTACCAATCAATAAACGGCGTTTGTCTTTTTGAACAGCCTCTAAAATCTGACGCGCTGCTTCTTCAGGCGGACAACGCAATAATTTATTGAAGCTACGCGCAGACTTTTCAGGGCTCATCCCTAAAGCCCTGAGGCTGTCATTCATTTTTGCGGCATTGGCAATATTGGTACGAATTCCCCCCGGATGCACGCAGAGCGCGCTTACACCACAATTTTCAATATCCAGTTCTTGACGTAAAGACTCAGTAAAACCACGCACCGCAAACTTGGTGGCATTGTAGGCAGACTGGGTTGGCTGCGCAGTCAGTCCAAATAAACTCGAAATATTCACCACATGACCATCGCCGGTCTTTTTAATGCGTGGCAAGAATTCTTTGGTTCCGTACACCACACCCCAGAAGTTGATCCCGACAATCCACTCGAGTTCGTCATAAGATGCGCCTTCCACTGTTGACCCCAAAGCGACCCCAGCATTATTGAAGATCATGTTGATACTGCCATGATCCTGCTCGACTTTTTCAGCCCACGCACGGACTTCTTCCAAATTGGCAACGTTGACCTTGTCGAGGGTGGCACGCACGCCCGTGTCTTTAATCAGCTCAAGTGTTTTAAGTAAACCTTGTTCATTCACATCACTTAATGCCAGATGACAGCCTTGTTTCGCCAAAAGTACAGCCAACTGCTGACCAATACCCGAACCTGCACCGGTAATCGCTGCAACTTTATTATTAAAATTTTTCATAAGTTTCCCTTATTGATGAAACTGCCTGCTCAGACAGTATTTCTTGTTCTGTCGTGCTTCATGCAGCAATTCTCTTCAATATAGTTTTGACAATACTCATTGTCAATCATGATGACTTATCTGTTCAGGACAATCTAGGTTGGTGATCAAGAACATAGGTCTAAATGCAATTTATTGGTAAGATATTCAAAATTTCGGTGCTTATGAGCTTAATCATTCTATGACCAATTCGGCAATTCCTGTGGAAAAACAACAAAAAACGATGACAAAGGAACGTCAGTTTAAGGGACTGTCTATGGCTGAACGCCAGCAGGCACGCCGGGAAAAGCTGATTGAAGCGGGTATTCAAGCGTATGGCACGCATGGCTTTTTTTCTGTAACCGTCAAAGATATCTGTACTGAAGCCAAACTGACCGAACGCTATTTCTATGAATCATTTAAGAAAAGTGAGCATCTGTTTCAAACTATTTTTCTAAAACTGATCGATGAATTGCAGCAAAATGTCATGCAAGCCATGATGCAGGCTTCCTCTGATCCTAAAAAGATGATCGAAGCTGGTCTGACTGCCCTGCTCACTACATTGCGTGATAATCCACGTATGGCCCGGATTATTTATATCGATGCCATGCTGGTCCAGGAACTGCATAATCAGGCTACCATTCACGAAACCATGGGCCGTTTTGACCGCATGATTCAGGCCTTTGTCATGCTGATGATGCCGAACCTGAGCCGTTCTGAACAGGAAATTTCTCTGGTATCCACGGGCTTAAATGGTTATGTCACCCAGATTTCCATTCGCTGGGTCATGAGCGGTTTTAAACAGTCCATGGAGGAGGTTCTGTCCTCATGCAGTATTGTATTTTTGGCACTTTTTGAATCTTTTTCAGATAAGAAATAATATTTAGCGCAATTATTTCTTAATTTATTTTCTATTTTTCAATCAATTGTTATTACAGATATTTTTCCTCTATCAAGTCACTTAAATTGTCACAAATCTTTGCGAAAGCAGGGCAAATATCCCTTTCTGCAATGATACTGTCATAATTAATCTTTGTAATAGGCTCGTCATAAATATAAAACGGTCCACCGTTGACTTATAGGAAATGCGCTGTGAAAGATGACTACATTTTAATCGTCGATGATGAGCTTCCAATTCGGGAAATGATCCATACGGCACTGGATATGGCTGGCTTCAATTGTTTAGAAGCAGAAGATGCCAAACAGGCTCATCAAATGATTGTGGATCAGCGTCCAGCCTTGATCCTGCTGGACTGGATGATGCCCGGTGGAGTGAGCGGTGTAGACTTATGCCGTCGCCTGAAACGCGATGAAACCCTGTTAGAAATTCCAGTCATTATGCTCACTGCACGAGGCGAAGAAGATCATAAGGTTCAAGGTCTGGATGCCGGTGCAGATGACTACATGACCAAGCCATTTTCTACCCGTGAACTGGTATCCCGTATCAAAGCCGTACTGCGCCGTACCAATAGCCTGAATGGTGAAAAAAGTATTGAAGCCAATGGCCTGTTACTCGATCCTGCAAGCCAGCGTGTCAGCTTTAATGATACTATTCTGGATATGGGGCCGACTGAATACCGCCTGCTGGCCTTCTTCATGACCCATCCAGAACGTGCCTATACCCGTGCCCAGCTCCTGGATCAGGTATGGGGTGGCAATGTGTATATTGAAGACCGAACCATTGACGTGCATATCCGACGCCTGCGCAAAGTACTAGAGCCATATGGCGCCGACCGTTTTGTACAGACTGTACGCGGAACCGGCTATCGCTTTTCGACCCGTATTGATGTCGCACTCGGCTAATTTGACTTAGGTAAATCCTGCTTTATGTATAAACCCTACCCTGTTCCTGAAATGGCCCGTGGGCATAAACTGCCAAGCTCCAATAGCTTATGGGACTTTGCCAAGCAGGATTTACGCCTTCTGGCCTTCTTCCTGTTGATCGGCAGCCTGATTGGTTTCGGGATCGGGTATTTCTGGGTCTGTATCGTACTGGCTTTTGTAGCATTCTTTGTCACACAAATCCGTTCCCTATATTTGGTCAATGACTGGATTTCCAATCGTCCTTATGACGTACCACCCAAGATCAATGGCATCTGGGGTGCCCTGCTCTTTAATGTCTATCAGGCCCAGCGTCAGGAACGCATTGTACAGGCAGAAATGGTCGAGCTGATTGATCGTGCCCAGTCTTCTCTAGGCGCGCTACAGGAAGCCGTGGTACTGATCGATGAAAATCAGCAGATTGAATGGTGGAATCCCGCAGCTGAACGTCTGCTCGGCATCAGTGCTGAAGATAAAAGCCGTAATATTCTGAGTTTACTCTCTCAGCCAAATTTCGTTGATTATTATCATCATATTGATGATGCACCTGACGGTCTCAAGATGCAATCTTCGATCTTTGAAGACCATTATGTACAGATCAAGATGACCCGCTTTGGGGGTGAAAGCCGTCTCTTGGTCGCTTATGATGTGACCCGGATGCATAATCTGGAGCAGATGCGCAAAGACTTTGTCGATAACATCTCGCATGAGTTACGTACGCCTTTAACGGTGCTCAGCGGCTATATCGAAACCTTTACCGATCAGGAAGATATCAGTCCACGCTGGAAACGCGCCTTTGACCAGATGCAATCCCAGACCCGGCGTATGAATGCCTTGGTCAATGACTTGTTACTATTGTCTCGTCTGGAAAATGACGAAAATATTGCCAAGAATCAGATTATCGACATGCCCAATCTGATGAACCAGCTATTTGATGATGCTCAGGCCTATAACGTGGATTATGGTCATACGCTGAACCTGGATATTGACAGTCATTGTGATCTGATTGGTTCCGATATGGAAATTGCTAGTGCTTTCAGCAACCTGATCACCAATGCGATTAAATACACGCCAAAAGGCGGTACGGTCACCATGGGCTGGCATGATGATGGTGAATCGGCTTACTTTGTGGTAGAAGATACCGGGATCGGGATTGACCCGAAACACGTACCGCGTCTGACTGAACGGTTCTATCGCGTCGATTCTGACCGTAGCCGACGTACTGGCGGTACAGGTCTTGGACTCGCGATTGTAAAACATGTACTGATGCAGCATCAGGCACAGCTAAAAATTGATTCTCGTGAAAATCAGGGCTCTACTTTTAAAGTGATTTTCCCGAAAGAACGCTTGAGCTTTCCGGACTGATTGAAACCTTATCCCCATAAAAAGGTGCCTTTTGGCACCTTTATTTTTAATGGCTTGTTAACTCAATACTTCTTCTTTGGACATGGCCCGGAAATAGGCAGGACGATGAGATAAGCGTTCCAGATAGGCTTCAATCGCCGGATAACGTTTACCCGTACGGGTCTGAATGGCATCTAATGGGAAACTCATCTGAATATCAGCAAAACTAAATCGACCGGCAAAATATTCATGCTCGCTCAGGTAGTCTTCCAGATATTGAATATGATCTTTAAGACGCGGCTGTACAAATTTACTTTTAATTCCACTGGTAATCTGTCGCGCCATAGGACGCAGCAAAAATGGTGTGTGCTTCTCAACGGAATTAATGACCAGATGCATAACCAGTAACGGCATCAGTGAGCCTTCGGCATAATGCATCCAGTACCGGTACTGCTGTTTGGTAGTAGAATTGAGCGGCTGAAACTCCATACCCACATCATAAGTTTCCTGCAAATATTGTAAGATTACCGCAGATTCTACCAGCACCTGATCACCATCAATCAGGATCGGCGCCTTCCCCAATGGATGGATCATCTTCAACTCTGAAGGGGCAGAAAAGTTAGGCAGCCGTTTATGGAACTTGATTTCATAATCTAGCCCCAATTCTTCCAATGCCCATAAAATACGGAACGATCGGGACTGCTCAAGATGGTGTAGGATACGCATGTTAGACTCTTTTGTTATTGTCGTGTTATTGCCGCTTTAGCATAACAAAAAGTGTCTGGTTTCGGTGAAATGCTTTACGAATTATATTACATTTCAATCAGCCTTCTTTACATATAGCGAGATCAAAGTAATGTAGTTCGAATTTCCAGACTCCGTAGCAAAGTTTTGGTCACTGGCGTTTTTTGACAAATTTCCAGAATTTTTAGCCGCAATGTTTCATCTAACGGATTTTGAAAACTTAAACGTCGTTCAATCCATTCCTGCCCTTCCCGATTGGCAAAGAAATCGGCTTCAACCTGAAACTCCCCCAGCTCCAGATCTTTATGGCTGGCATACATACGCAAGCTAATCATGGTGCAGGAAATCAAGCCTGCCAGCAGAAAATCATAAGGTGCGGGACCACGATCCTGACCACCAAAAGCTTCCGGCTTATCTGTCAGATATTGGTGATTGCCATGACTGATCTGTCCCTGCCATGGTGTTTCCAGACTATGTACACGAGCACTTGCAAGCATGGCCATTTCTTCTTCCTTATTTTATTGATGATCCATTTATTTTGAAGGACGCATATGGCCCGGGAAAGCAGGGGCTTCAAGTCGTGGTCCCTCGTAGGCAGGAATCGAGCCAAATCGTTCATGCTCTGCAATCCATTGCTCACGTGCCATTTTCAATTCTTCAGTCGTGCGGCCAACAAAGTTCCACCATAGTAAAATCGGGCTTTCAAAAGGTTCGCCCCCCAGCAACAGTACACGGCTTCCGGCATGAATCTCGATATTTACCCGATCCAGCCCCGGTTCCAGAATCACCATATTATCTTCAGTCAGTTCATGTGCGTTGATACTGGCCGTCCCTTCCAGTGCCAGAAAACCATATTCAAATTTCGGATGAAGCGGTAATACTGCCTGGGTACTGTCTGCTGCATACAGATCCACCCCGAGCAGTTCACTATGTACCTTCACTGGTGATATTGCCTTAAGATATTCCCCGACCAGTACCGTGAACTCAATGCCTTGATCCTCAACCACAGGCAATTCCGGATAATGATCAAACGCGGGTGCCATATTGACCATATCATCTGGCAAAGCGATCCAGAGCTGTGCGGCATGCATCTTGGTTTCTGTTTCAGGTGCAACTTCAGAATGGGAAATGCCATAACCAGCCGTCATCAGATTGACCTGACGTGGACGTAGTAACTGCGCACTGCCTAGACTGTCACGATGCATCATGGTACCTTCGATCATCCAGGTAAAAGTCTGCAGACCAATATGTGGATGTGGTCCTACATCCAGGCCGTCTCCCTGCGGGAAATGAGCAGGTCCAGCATGATCCAGAAAACACCATGCCCCGATCATCCGTTTATGCCGGCTTGGTAACGCACGCTTGATCACTGTTCCCTGACCAATTTCAGCACGGCGTAATGGAAATTCTGCAATGAACTGATTGACGTATTTTGTGCAATCATCTGAATTGAAAAGTTCGATATCATTATTATTCGACATGTTCTGGCTCACTCGGCTGGGTCAAAAGATCATAGCAATTCAGATCGGTAAAAAGAGTGCTACTTTCAGGATTGTGCTTGTCATATTTGCAACAATCTTTAACTTCAACGGTCTGATCTGTACTTGACCTGATTTTTTGTTTTCATGGGTACTCAGAATCTTGAATCTATCCTTAAAATTCGAGGTCGCAACTAGTTAAAGATCACCCCAACCTTTTTTAGCATTTTTCATTTTAATAAGGTGAGGTTTACACATACTGCAACAAACAATTATCTCGGACTGTTTCACGTGAAACAGGCTTATATTTAAATTTTTTATAAATTAAATCAAATAATTAATTCAATAATACCTAAGTTTTGGCTTTCTCCTGTCGCAGAAAAAATGTTTTGTTACTTTTTCCTTCTCCATGCGTCGCAATCTATCCGTTTGACCATAGATTCCTGACCCCAAAATTTGCTCATAATATGTGCGAATTTTTAATGGATTGAAAAATGACGATTGCCGATGGCAGGATGCATGCAAATATGCAGGCTTCCTTGCAGAGTCTTAATCGGCATTCTTCGGAACAGCTGCAACCTTCCGAGAATGACCTGAAGAACCGTCAAGTGCTAGAAGATGCACTTGTGGATCGGCACGCCCGTATTCCTGTGCAATTTCTACCCCATTTTTACGACTATCTGTACCGGCATAACTACCATAGTCTGCGTCAGATCCACTTACTGGCGCAGTTGGTGTTCCTGCTATATTTCTTTGCCGATATCTTTATCATCCCCGACCTGATGATGGTTTCCGGGTTTACTCGGGTGATTTTGGTCTTAGCTTTCTGGATCGTCTGTGAACTGTTATTTCAATACAGCCAGAACATTCGCTTGCTCGATCTGATCCTGCCGATAGGGACTACGCTTTGTGCTGGAGTATGGATCCTGCTCCTGCTCTCTTCTACCAGCCTACATGTAGAAAATTACTTGTATGCTGCATCCATTTTTATTCTGATTGCCAATCTCTGCATCAAGGTTCAATTTAAGGCTGCACTATATTGTTCAATCCTGATCAGCCTGCTGGTCCTGATAGCAATGACGCAGCTAATGACGTTATCGGAAGCTTTTATCTTTATGGTCGTGTTCAGCCCAGTGTTGCTGTTTAGCCTGTATTTTAACTGGAATAATATCCTGCATACCCGTCGTGCATTTATCCGTACTTTGTTAGATGAATGGAACTACCATATGGTGCGTAATCTCGCCCATACTGATGAACTGACTCAGCTCTATAACCGTCGGCATTTTGTTAATCTGGCAGAAAACTGTATTCATGACTGGCCAAGATATTCAAGCACCTGTCTGCTAATGTTTGATGTGGACCATTTCAAGCAAATCAATGATAGTTATGGGCATGATGTCGGGGATCGGGTACTACAGTTAATTGCAGATACAGCGCGTAAGGAAATGCGCCATAGTGATGTACTGGCACGTTTTGGTGGTGAGGAGTTTATTATTTTGCTGTCCGATACACAGTTGCAAGATGCTTTGGTAATTGCCGAGCGCATTCGTAATTCGATTCAGCAGCAGTATCTCTATGCCCGGCCTGAGTTGATACTGAAATTTACAGTTTCGATTGGTATTGCTGAGCTGGAGTCCCATACTCAGGATCTGGATGATCTGATTAAAAAAGCGGATGTGGCGCTTTATGCCGCCAAGAAGAGTGGACGTAACCGGATTGAAGTGTATCGTCCAGATATGAGTTCACCGTTTCAATCTGATCTACAGAATTTTTATACTGAAAAATATATTAACTTATGAACAGTCATAGAAGTAATTTAAACGCATAGACAGTAAATCCAGCCTATCTCATTTTTTGCTTTGTACTCACTCTCCCTTTTTTTGTAGCCGAAGATATTTATTCTAGATGACTACTTTTAAAGTGAATTTTTAAGTAATAGAATAAAATTTATACAAAACTTAATATATAAAAAATTTTATTTTTTATGGGGAAGGCTGAATGCCACAGGAATATCATAAGGAGTCACGCCTTCTGATTCAGCAGGCGCTTAAAGATCCTCTGGTGTGTATTCCTCAGCCATTAAAATCTGCCTATTATTCTCATCAGAAAAAGCTGCATCTGAGATATCTGCTTCAGGTGAATCTGTTTGCACAGTTTGCTTATGCTTCCTATACCCTTGCGGATATTTATGTACTGCGTGACATCCATACCCTGTTGCTTGTAACCAAACTGGGTTTTACCTCAGTCATGACCCTGATCACGGTCTGGATGTACCAGCATAGCCGGAATTTACCACTCTTTGATCTATTGCTACCCACTTCGATTATTGGTGCCAGTGCGGTCTGGTTTTTTAATTTAAATCAGTCAGAAAGTCCTTATAACCTGATCTATCAATATTCCTCTCTGGTCTTTATTGTTCTGGCAAATTTAAGTGTACATATCCGTTTCAGGCCTTCCCTGATCATCTCGGCCCTGATTACCTTCATGATCTATATGGGTGTGTATTTCAATGTTAAAGGCGATCTGCAACAGCTGGTTCTGTTTTCTCTGATTTATTTGCCGGTGCTAAGTTTTAGTATCTATATCAGCTGGAATTCAACGCTTAAATCTCGGATTGTATTTTTACAACATACCTTGAACGAATATAACCGTCAGGCTTTTGAGCATATGGCGCATACCGATTCCCTAACAGGATTAAATAATCGCCGCTTTTTTGAATATTTGGCTCAGCAACATCTAACACATACGCTTGAAGAAGGAACACCGAGTCCTAGTTCATTAATCGTCTTTGACGTCGATCATTTTAAAAAGATTAATGATAACTATGGTCATGATATTGGCGACCAGGTACTGCAAATCATTGCGAAAACAGCTCAAAGTGAAATGCGAAATACTGATATTCTGGCGCGCTACGGCGGGGAAGAGTTTATTGCACTGCTTCCTGAAACGCATCTGGATGATGCTCTAAAAATTGCCGAGTGTTTAAGGCAGCGCATTGAACAGACCGAAGTTTTTCTTGATCAAGCTCAGTCCTTAAAGTTCACTATTTCAATTGGTACAGCGATCTTGGAAACCTGTGAAACAGACCTGTATACCGTAATTAAACAGGCGGATATTGCGCTGTATCAGGCCAAGGCCAATGGACGCAATCGGGTTGAGCACTATGACCCTTTAACCAGTCCTAATGTCGTACTGCTGTCACAAGGCTCATGGAATAAGGATCGGGCAATTAAAATCGTAGGAACCTAGTTAAAAGATATCTTCATCGAAACGGTCTTGATCGATTTTATAAATATGAAAGTTACGTTCAATTTGTATCTCTAAAAGAAACTCTATTTTTAAAATACTCTTTTTACTTGGAAGTATTTGATTGAGTACCTCTTTTAATAGATTTAAGCATTCAGCTCATATATTTGCCGCATCTGAAATTTTTATAGGCTCATTTAACTTAAACAATAGCTTCATGAAAGGCAGCATCAATTGATGATAGCTAGGCAATGACATATTTTTCTGTATAAAGTTTTATTTTTATTCATCATAAACATAAAAAAGGACGCCTAGGCGTCCTTTTTTATTGGATGTTAAAGATATTCATTGAAATCCCTAACTAGTGCAGGCATAGCCTTTGCCGTAAAACTGGCCTGAAGCAGTGCTACCCGAAATTCTTTACTGCCGCGAGCATAGCTCTTGGCGTAATTTAGGCAAGAAGCTTCACTTCTTGAAACCCCTAAATTACTCCCATTCAATCGTCGCAGGTGGTTTAGACGATACGTCATAAACCACACGAGAAACTTCAGCAATTTCGTTCATGATACGAGTCGAGATTTTATCTACCAGCTCGTATGGAAGGTGAGCAAAACGAGCTGTCATGAAGTCAACAGTTTCAACTGCACGAAGTGCAATGACCCATGCATAACGACGACCATCACCTACAACACCAACAGATTTAACAGGCTGGAATACAGCGAATGCTTGCGCAGTTTTGTCATACCAACCGCTAGCACGAAGTTCTTGCATGAAAATGTCATCTGCCAAACGGAGAATGTCAGCATATTCTTTTTTCACTTCACCAAGAATACGAACACCTAGACCCGGACCTGGGAATGGGTGACGATAAAGCATTTCAAATGGAAGACCTAAAGTGGTACCCAATTTACGTACTTCATCTTTGAACAGGTCACGAATTGGTTCAACCAGTTCAAATGCTAAATCTTCTGGTAAACCACCCACGTTGTGGTGTGATTTAATCACGTGTGCTTTACCCTGTTTGCTTGCAGCAGATTCGATCACGTCAGGGTAAATCGTACCTTGAGCCAGGAAGTTTACACCATCAAGCTTACGTGCTTCTTCAGCAAATACTTCGATGAATTCACGGCCGATGATTTTACGTTTTTTCTCTGGATCAACTTCACCCGCAAGTGCAGTCAAGAAACGCTCTTCAGCATCAGCACGGATCACACGGATACCCATGTTTTTCGCAAACATGTCCATAACCTGGTCGCCTTCATTCAGACGAAGTAAACCATTGTCTACGAATACACATGTCAATTGATCACCAATTGCACGGTGTAAAAGTGCCGCAACAACTGATGAATCTACACCGCCTGAAAGACCGAGCAGTACTTTTTGATCACCAATCTGTTCACGAAGCTGTTCAACACGAAGGTCGATAATGTTTTCAGAGTTCCACAGGCTACGGCAACCACAGATATTGTGAACGAAGTTAGACAGTAACTCTTTACCTTTGGCAGTATGAGTGACTTCCGGGTGGAACTGAATACCATAGAAACGGCGTTTTTCATCAGACACCATTGCGACCGGACAGCTTGGTGTGCTGGCAGTAATCTGGAAGCCTTCTGGAATTTGAGTCACTTTGTCACCGTGGCTCATCCAGACTTTCAATTTGTCTGCTGAATCTTCAAGATCGCCAATAAGACCATCACGGATTTGAATGTCTACTTCTGCATAGCCAAACTCATGTACTGTACCTGGCTCAACCTTACCGCCAAGTTGTGCAGACATGGTTTGCAGACCGTAGCAAATACCCAATACAGGAATGCCCAAGTTGAACACAACTTCTGGCGCACGCGGGCTGCCTTCTTCGTGAACGCTCTCAGGACCACCTGACAAGATGATACCGTTTGGATTAAATGCACGAATGTCTTCTTCAGACATGTCATAGGCAAACATTTCAGAATATACGCCAGACTCACGTACGCGACGTGCAATCAATTGGCTATATTGAGAACCGAAATCCAAAATCAGGATACGATCTTCAGTGATTTGAGTATTGGTAGTCATGACAAACAACTATAGAAAGGCAAACGAAAGATAAGCGCCGTATTCTATCATTTTTCGCTGCATTAAGCACACTGTTTCAAGGCGCTTGAAATATATACATATTTAGCACTGTATCTTGATCAGACTGAATTTTTTGTCAGATCTGCTTCAATCCTGGATTCCAGATTGCATGAGATTGAAGCAGAACTTTAAATGTGGTTATTGCACTTTTTCGATACTAATCACATCAATATCGGTAGGTTTCTGACGATGAGTATCTACCTCGCCAAGCACACGAACGTTATCGCCCGCTTTTAAATTCAACGGTTTCCATAGGTCATCATCAACATCAATAATAATCGTGCCACTACTGTCTCGAAGTTCAAAATCATCACTCTGCGGTGCAACTTGACGCACAATTTTACCTGTTAAGGTTACACCAGTTTCATCCGGCATTTTTTGTGCTTGAGCAATGCTGACTTTATTTTTTTGAGCTTCAGCAAGGAGGGCCTGATCTGACTTTGCCCATGCACCGCCACTAACAACGAGTCCCGTCATTAATACAGCTAAAATTTGCTTTTGCATTCAATATACTCCTTAAACAACAGGTCTAAATTCCTGATTCTATCTAAGCAGAGTGAATGCACTGAACGAAGCTTAATTCGGTAAAGCTAGTTTAATGTTATGTATCCACAAAAAAAGCGGTCTTAGACCGCTCGATTGGAGCGTTGCTTTGTTATTGGTGCTCAATCAGATGATCAAGACTGAAACGACCTGCACCCTGTAATACCAATAGCAATAAGCCACCTGCCATCGCAAAGTTTTTCATAAAGTTCACTGCATCCTCAGGCGTACCATGAAATAAAAATGCAGTCACTAAGCTAAAGCCAACCAAAAGTGCTGCCACTACACGGGTCTGCAAGCCAAATAAAATCGCTAAACCACCACCCAATTCCAGCAAAATCGTCACAGGTAATAATTCAGCAGGAACACCCATAGCTTGCATATAACCAACCGTTGCGTCATAACCAGCGATTTTGCCCCAACCTGCCACAATAAAAATATAAGCCATTAAGGCACGTGCAGACACGAATGTTACGGATTCAAGTACAGGATGAGCAACAAGATTGGCGATAATACGATTTGGATTCAACATGATAAAAACTCGAAAATGATTGCTAAAATATGAGCACATCTTATAAGTTTCATTTTTAATTATTAATAACCAAAATAAGATTCATCGTTTTATTTTTAGAATGATTAGACTGGAAATAGACCACTTTTGATGCTGACTTTAAGCCTAATCACTGTTAGGATTTGGGCACACTTTTGCTTGTATTGGCGCCATGGAACTGCTTGATTTTATCCTACATGTAGATGACCATCTGCTTGAATTCATCACCAATTATGGGGTGTGGATTTATGCCATTCTTTTCCTGATTATCTTTGTAGAAACGGGACTGGTAGTCATGCCTTTCCTGCCGGGTGACAGCTTGCTGTTTGCTGCGGGGGCACTTGCAGCATCTACTGGGGCCATGGATCCGTGGGTACTGATTCCGCTCCTATTTGTGGCAGCAGTACTGGGCGATACGCTGAACTATCATATTGGCAAGTTCATTGGGCCGCGTGTGTTTGAAGTTGAATCGCGCTTTATCAATAAAAAACATCTGCTAGCAACCCAGCAATTTTTTGCCAGACATGGTGGCAAGACGATTATCTTTGCCCGTTTCGTGCCTTTCGCCCGTACCTTTGCTCCTTTTGTGGCCGGTGCTGGCAGCATGAATTATAAATACTTCCTGAGCTATAACGTGATTGGTGGTTTTTTGTGGATCAGCTCTTTTGTGATTTTGGGTTATCTGTTTGGAAATATGCCAATCGTTAAAGATAACTTTACCTATTTGATCTTCGGCATCATCATTATTAGTGTATTGCCAGGCATCTTCGGTTTTATTCAACAAAAACTGAAAAAGAACAAAATGGCTTAAATCCTGATCGCTGAATTCAGTTAAACAAACTGATGATCAGCGGAATCAGGCAAAGCAGCACAAACAGAACCGACCCTTTATATACGAGGTCGGTTTTTATTTTCTCAGATTTCCCTGCCAGAATTGCCTGACCAAACGCCATCCAGAAGACAAACACCGGTAATGTCACCAGACTAAATATCGCGAAGACCAGTACGAAATTAGTTGGATTTTCCCAGGTCGCCATGGGAAAAATACCAGAAGCAAACAAAGCCGCTTTAGGATTCTTTAAAGTCGCAGTAAACATCTGCCAAGGCCGGATCATCGGGTGCTTATGATTATGCTGCTCTAGCTGCCTGGCTTTAAACAACCGGAAGGTCATCCAGCCTACAGTAATTGTGCTCAGTATATGCAGCATGCCCTGGAAATTCGGCCAGATCGGGACAGCAAGATGTATTAGCAAGGCCCAGACATTAATGGCATAGAAGTAACCCAGCAGAATAGCAGGTATATATAAACTGGTTCTGGCCTGACCATGTTGATGTGCCGCACTGGCAACCAGTGCATTGCCTGGGCCCGGAATCATCAATACTGTAATTACAGCCAGAATAAATAGCCAGTTTTCGATCATACGCAAACTTACCGCAAAGAATGGCGCAACATTAACGAATCTGCTCAATATATAACAAGATGAAAATTCTCATAAATTTGTTCCGAGCAGTCATTCCAGCTAGTTTTATATGCATAATAACGCCCCTTTCCGGACTGCGATGCTAAAAAAATGCCGACCTCAGTCAGCATTTTTATTTTCTATCTTCATCATTATGTTTTTGGTACAGCCTGGCGAATGATCAGTGGGCAGCTCTTATAGCGTGCTGCCTGAACAATCGCTTCCTGCTCACCTAAAACACGTGCCAGTTCGGTCTTCTTGGTATTAGAGGACTGACCCATATTCACTGAAATGCTCGGCCCAATGCCCCAACCACTATGGCTACCCCAGCCACCACCTACACCGACGCCTACGCCAACACCCGTTCGTTTCGGCGCTTGTACACCATTGTCGATATACTGCTGAATACGGTTATATTCGCCTTGCAGCTGACCGCAGTCATAGGACTGGTATTGGGTTGGCGACACATAGGTCGGCTTGACGGTCGTAGCACAGGCACTTAACAAAGTCAGGCCCACGATGCCAAGACTGAATTTCATGAGTTTCATGCTGGAATCATCAATCTTATTTTTGCTCAATCTCATTGAACAACGATTGATAGGCCTGAGTCAATTTATGATCAGTAGCCAGATGAATTAAGGGCTGATTTTTCTGATGGGATTCTTTCATGATCACCGATGGCGGCAACATATTTTCCAATACCGGCAAGCCTTCATCTTTCAGCTGTTGCACCACCTCACGTGGCAGTTTGGCCTGAGCCTGAAACTGATTGACCACAATCCCTTCAATTTCCAGACGGTCATTATGATCGTCCTGGGTTTCGATGACATTTTCAATCAGGGTATGCAGGGCACGTTTGGAAAATACATCACAGTCAAAAGGAATCAGCACCCGATCTGCCGCAATTAAAGCTGATAAGGTAAAGAAATTAAAAGCTGGCGGCGTATCAATAAACACCCGCTCATACTGACCCGTTAACTGTTGTAAGGCATCACGTAGTTTATAGATCTTATGTTTGGATTCCAGTGCATGTGCCAGTGTGCCGAGACTTGGGCTGGCTGGAATCACATCCAGATGTTTAAACGGTGACTGGTGCACATAGCTTTCCAGGCCTTTAGTGCGGGTTTTCAGAATTGAGCCGATGGCATTGCCAATCAAACCCTTGTTCTGCTGGCTGCCCAGCACTTCATCAAAATAGTTTTCAATATTGGGTTCTAATGCAGGCTTGTCTCCCGAATAGGTCGCATCATCACCAAGCAGATACTGGCTGGAATTGGCCTGTGGATCGAGGTCAATGAGCAGGGTTTTGTGCCCCTGATGTGCACTGATTGCTGCCAGATTTACAGCAATACTCGACTTCCCCACGCCACCTTTTTGGTTAAACACCACACGTGTACGCATTAAAACCCCCTATTATTTTTATCAATCTATTTAAAATTTAGCCAAACAAAATGATGTTATTTTCTAGCCAAAAGTTGGCTTGATAATCACAAGTGCCATAATTGCAGCTAATGAAATAATTGCAATAACCAGGCCAGCACGACGTTGAACCAGTAAGACAGAGTCATCTTTTTTATAGGCTTTCATCAAAGATGACACCAGTACCAGAAATAAAATGACCTTGGCATAGAACCAGGGTTGTACTTCAAAGTTTTTTATCACTAGCGAAATGACGCCCGTCAAAGCAATTACGGCAAGTGCCAGATGCTGCAAGGCAACAAATAGCTTGCGTGCGACCGGATTAGGTAAATTGCCCTGTGTACCAACAAACAAGGTAAATGCACGTGCCAGAATCGCGATAATTGCCAGACTGGCCGCTGACATATGGATAATTTTGACTAATAATTGGGTTTCCATATGTTCCTCTTAGTTTTTTGGGGCATGTGCACATTCAGGACTGGTCGTATCCTGACCGCTCCACTCTTCTGGAACAAAAGCATGGATTGCTAATGCATGGATTTTTTCCGGGCTCAGTAAATCGCCTACTGCGGCATAGACTTTCTGATGACGCTGTACCTGACGCAGGCCTGCAAAAGCTTCACTCACAATCACCGCTTTAAAGTGTGATTCCTTACCCGGGTAATAGCCACCGTGACCAGAAGACTCATTTACCACCTCAAGATGAGATGGAGACAGGGTAGCCAGACGCTCTCTTAAGACTTGTTCAATACTCATGGCCTTCTCCGCAATTACAAATGATCCAAATTCTATTCAGTATACCCTGTTCTGTCATGAGTTTTACTGTACTCAAGGAGAGTTAAAGGTTGCCAAGGCCCTGTTTTAACAAAATTTTGCATAAATTTTGTCGATTTATAGCGCTGAATTGGCTGAATTGATTTTATTTTATGCAAACGGTGCAAGATTTCTCATAAAGTTATTGACCCTGTTTTTGCATGCTGTATTATACACGGCATGCGGGAATAGCTCAGTTGGTAGAGCACAACCTTGCCAAGGTTGGGGTCGCGAGTTCGAGTCTCGTTTCCCGCTCCAGATTCTTTTTTGTTTAGTTTTTTAATAGTAAAAAATTATTCGACCCTGCGGGAATAGCTCAGTTGGTAGAGCACAACCTTGCCAAGGTTGGGGTCGCGAGTTCGAGTCTCGTTTCCCGCTCCAAATTCTAAAAGCCCTGATCGAAAGATTGGGGCTTTTTTATTGTTGATTTTATTATATTTTTTAAAAACTCTCCTTCCTTTGTTATTCGATTCAATAAAAAATATTCTTAATGTAATTCGTATTTTGTGACCAAGATGTGACCATGGCGTGCCCACAACAAAAAAAATGGTCTCAATTGATCTTAAATGTCCTCAATCGATCACCACTTTCAGAGCTTTTTTGAAGGCAAAAAATCACCCTGTTCTCTTCCAAACAAGGTATTTTTTACCAAATGATCAATAATTTGTGACCATTTCACTTTTTGATGTGACCATTTGTGACCAAACTACTCACTAACAGATTGTTCTTTATTGTCTTTTTCAAAAACAAATAAATCCCCTACCTGTACATCCAAATAATCACAAATTCGATCGATGGTCTCCAAATCAATTCGAGTCAATTCGCCATTATAAAGCTTATGCAAAGTTGTCTTATTAATGCCTGTACCACGAATTAAGTCAGCTACACGCATTTTTCTTTCAGCCAACAATATTGGTAGCTTACAAATAACCATTAATTTTTCCTCTAATACAATGAAAATTTAATTGCATTTAATTAAATTCGAGGTTATTTTAGGTCTAAGGATGAAAAATTCCTTACATCCGATGAATTACGCTAGGAATACAATTATGTCATATACCTATCTCACAGCCCAGCAACTGGCTGAAAAAATCCAGTACGACGCTCGTACCATTCGCAACCAGCTGAAGGACAGTGTCTTTATTGAAGGTGTTAACTACATCCGTCCTTTTGGTGGCCGCAAAATTCTTTTTGTTTGGGAACGTATTGAAACTGAAATGCTTAAATTCACTGGTTTAAGCATGGATGCTTTGCAATAAGGCTTAGGAGGTTTAACTGATGGCTACCATCCGGGAACGAAGTGGCAAACTGATTGCCGACTTTCGCTACATGGGCATTCGTTGCAGAGAAACAACCAATCTTGAAGACAATGCTTATAACCGTCGCATTTTGAAAAAACGTCTCGAACAGCTTGAAGCTGAAATTACTTTGGGAACTTTTGAATACGAAAAGTACTTTCCAAAAAGTAACCGTGTTGAGGAGTTTAAGGAAAAAAGAAGTCAGCAAATTGCTGTACAGACCAAAGTTCCTCTTTTTAAAGAGTTTACTGAATTGTGGTTTAAGCAGAAACAAGTTGAATGGAGAACCTCATATCAGCAAAAGGTTTCAATTGTGATCAAAAACTATTTGATTCCTGCTTTTGGTAATCAGGTTCTCTCGAAAATCAAGAAGTCAGACTTGCTGAACTTCCGTGCCTCTCTCGCCAAAGTGACACACGGAAAAGATCAAACAAGTCTGAAAGCATCGAGGATCAATCAAATCATGACGCCTTTACGTATGATACTCAATGATGCGGCTGAACGATACGAGTTTGAGTCGCCTTATAAAAATATTAACAATCTGAAGGAAAGCAAGATTGAAGTCACACCTTTTTCTCTGGAAGAGGTGCATAAAATTCTTACCACAGTGCGTGAAGACTTCCGCCCCTATTACACCGTTCGCTTTTTTACGGGTATGCGTACCAGTGAAATCGATGGTCTGCAATGGAAAAATATCGACTTACAGCGTCGTGAAATCCATATCAGAGAGGCGTTAGTGAATGGTGTGCTTGGTGGAACCAAAACTTATGGTTCTGACCGCACGATCCAGATGAATGACCGCGTTTACCAAGCCTTTCTCCAACAGAAAAGCTTAAATAATGGTAAATCAGAGTTTGTTTTCTGCAATCGTGATGGTGGACCTCTCGATTATCGTCTGGTGAATAAACGTGTCTGGCATCCGATCTTGCGCTTTCTAGGATTGAAGTCTAGAAGAGCCTATCAAACACGCCATACAGCAGCAACTCTTTGGCTGTCAGCAGGAGAAAATCCGGAATGGATCGCACGTCAATTGGGACATTCAACGACTGAAATGCTGTTTCGAGTCTATAGCCGTTACATCCCCAATGTTACGCGCCGCGATGGCAGTGCATTTGAAGCCATGCTGGAAAAACTAAATACAGAGGAGCTTGCACATGAATAGTAAAGCTTTCTTTGGTGGTGTGGTCGTCAGCCCTGAAGCAGATATGGTCGCTCGTGAATTAATCCATGAGCTACACATTCCCAAACTTCACAATCTAGCTTTTTTGTTGGAAATCAATAAATGCTTCGATGATCACCAGGCGTTGAGACTCTGGTTACAGCGAATGTTGGATGAAGGGCAAGCCCATTACGATGACTTGGCCCAACAGGCCCGTCTCCGCTTAATGAGTCTCGCTCACTAATAAAACAAACACAGACAGAAGGTCATCCAATCGATGACCTTAGTCCCTCTATACCTATAAAAAGGTGAACACATGCATAAAGATATTTCAATTTGGATGCCACTCTATATTGGCGACCTACAGGCAAAATTTGCACGAATGACGGCAGAACAAATTGGTGCGGCACTGCTGTTAATGATGGATTTCTGGAAAAATGGTGCCATTCCTCATGACTTAGCTACTGTATGCAGCATCACGAAATTACCTCAGCACACCAAGGCTAAAACTTTGTTGAATACGCTGATGGCTCTGGAATTGTTTGAAGTCGAGTCTGAGCAGATTCATTCAAGTTTTTTAACCAGTTTAAAAAGCCAGGCATTGCAAAATCAGCAAATGAAATCTGATAAAGCTAAAAATGCAGCTCAAGCACGCTGGAATAAATCCGCAAGTAATGCTCAAGCATCAACTAAGCAACGAAAAGTAAATACTCAAGCAGCTCCTGAGAAGAGCCCGAGTATTACTCAAGTCATGCTTGAATCATGCCCTTCATCTTCATCTTCATCTTCATCTTCATTTTCAAATTTTGAAGAAAAAAATGAGAGTTTTTTAGAAAATTCAAAATGGATTTAGGAGATCAGCCATGAAAACCATGCTTAAAACACTCCAGTTTCGCGCAGAAACAACAGAAACACTTTGCCCTACCCATCATATACCCCTGATGGAAATTGCAGGTCACAGGCTCTGTAAATTGTGTGCCAAAGAAACCGTCCATCACTCACATGCAGCCTATGAGGATGAACTGCAACAGCGATTGCTACAACAGAAAATTAGAAATTCAGGACTTAATAAACGATACCTGGATCGTGGCTTCAAGAATTATGTAATTGCATGCCCTGCACAAGACAATACCATCAAGCTATGTCAGGCCTTTGCACAGCAAATTATTTCTGACCACAACCCGAACATGTTGATGATTGGTACACCGGGTACAGGTAAAACCCATCTGAGTGCATCAATTATTCGCAACATTCTGCATAACAGTACAAAATCTGCGCGCTACTATACCAGTGCAGAAATTGCTCAAAAAATGATGGACACCTGGTCAGATGCTTCACGTTCTGAGAAGGAAGTTATCGACCATTTCTCTAGTTTTGATTTATTGGTCATAGATGAATATGGCCTGCATGACCGGCATGAAAAACGCCTGGAGATGGTGCATAAGGTTTTGTATAGTCGTTATGACAATATGAAATCTACCCTGCTGATTTCCAATTTCACAGTCCAAAATATGCAGCGGGATTTAGGTGTAAGATTATGGTCTCGGTTACATGAAAATAATTTGATTGTAGTGCCGTGTTATTGGGATGATCGAAGAATAAGCGGATAGCCAAACTCTTTGCTTAAGCCAATTATCTTACTGAGATAATTGGCTTTTTTATTACAAAAATTATTTACAGAAACTCTCGTTTGCATAAGTATTACTGAAGATAATACTTCAAAGCTGCCTATAGGGCAGTGAACCGGGATGCTTCAATGCCGCAATACTGAATCAATTTCTAAGCTGCCTATATGGCAGTGAACGCTGCTTCCAAAGGCGACTGGTAGTTATGCTGTTTCTAAGCTGCCTATATGGCAGTGAACCGAAAAATGGTCTCTTGAAAGTGTTCTGCAATTTTCTAAGCTGCCTATATGGCAGTGAACTAATTTTGAAATTCTCTGACCAATACTCACAATTTCTAAGCTGCCTATATGGCAGTGAACCTCACACGATGACGCAAATGCGTAGCTCGAATTTTCTAAGCTGCCTATATGGCAGTGAACATGTCTTTGCTGAAGCAGAGGGCTTATTCAGTTTTCTAAGCTGCCTATATGGCAGTGAACGACGCCCTACCTGTTTCGCTGATTCCAATTCATTTCTAAGCTGCCTATATGGCAGTGAACTGAGCTGCTTTGAAAAGTTCTGATTTCTTCATTTTCTAAGCTGACTATATGGCAGTGAACACCGAATAAACAGAATATAAATTGGAGCATGTTTTCTAAGCTGCCTATATGGCAGTGAACTTGATGACAGTTCAAAACTCTTATGAAACTGTTTTCTAAGCTGCCTATATGGCAGTGAAGCAAAAGCAGAGATGCGGAGTAAGGTCATGACATTTCTAAGCTGCCTATATGGCAGTGAACGCGTTGGAAACTACAATTTCCCAGCTTTAGAATTTCTAAGCTGCCTATATGGCAGTGAACTCAAATTTGGCTTTTCCATAGATATTTGTATTTTTCTAAGCTGCCTATATGGCAGTGAACTGCTGCATTGCCAATTTCTTCAACAACGACAGTTTTCTAAGCTGCCTATATGGCAGTGAACTATGGCTTATCTGAAGGTGAGGTTGAAGGCTTTTTCTAAGCTGCCTATATGGCAGTGAACTGATCCGGTTGCGCGTACTTATTCTGGGATGTTTTCTAAGCTGCCTATATGGCAGTGAACATGAACATGGCACTTTAAAAGCTGCTCAGACATTTCTAAGCTGCCTATATGGCAGTGAACCTGAACTTCAGGCTTTTATTGAGGCTAATACTTTTCTAAGCTGCCTATATGGCAGTGAACCGCGCTCGAAATATCGAAACAGGTGAAGTGCTTTTCTAAGCTGCCTATATGGCAGTGAACTGAGCCAAATACTTACTCGAAACGCTATGCATTTTCTAAGCTGCCTATATGGCAGTGAACTTCGAATTGGTCGTTTCGGGGATGCTCTTGGATTTCTAAGCTGCCTATATGGCAGTGAACGCAAAACAGTCATATCAAATGGCGTGTTGAAAGTTTCTAAGCTGCCTATATGGCAGTGAACGCATACTCTAGAGTCTGAAAACTTCTCACACTTTTCTAAGCTGCCTATATGGCAGTGAACCCACCAGAAGACATGTAACTATCTACCGGATATTTCTAAGCTGCCTATATGGCAGTGAACAATCTCAGTAGATTTAGCAGCACCAATAGGTATTTCTAAGCTGCCTATATGGCAGTGAACGCTTTTTGTCCACTATTATTTGTCGTGTCATATTTCTAAGCTGCCTATATGGCAGTGAACTAAACCAGCGGCGCTTGTAGATGCGGACGGCATTTCTAAGCTGCCTATATGGCAGTGAACCTATGATTGTTCTTTGTTTTTTATGTATTTCATTTCTAAGCTGCCTATA
The DNA here is from genome assembly GCF_052044895.1 of Acinetobacter sp. 22323. NCBI lineage: Bacteria > Pseudomonadati > Pseudomonadota > Gammaproteobacteria > Moraxellales > Moraxellaceae > Acinetobacter > Acinetobacter sp. 22323. The sequence continues at coordinate 61,116 of NZ_JBQEOL010000013.1, forward strand.
TGGCAGTGAACTTAAAATACCCATAATGCCCATAATATCGGAATTTCTAAGCTGCCTATATGGCAGTGAACACTAGCAATAAAAAGGGAACTGATGATCGCAATTTCTAAGCTGCCTATATGGCAGTGAACCAGTGACAACATAAACCTTTGTTGAATCGAAATTTCTAAGCTGCCTATATGGCAGTGAACTAGATACTCAATCTTTTAAAACCAATATTTTTTTTCTAAGCTGCCTATATGGCAGTGAACTGCCTTGTTGGATTTGACGTTTAACCTCTACATTTCTAAGCTGCCTATATGGCAGTGAACCCATCCATTATTATCAGCTTACCGGAAAACTTTTTCTAAGCTGCCTATATGGCAGTGAACCAGGGATCACCAGCTTTAGCTGCTTATCTGCATTTCTAAGCTGCCTATATGGCAGTGAACATTTTAATAATAATGAACCTATCCACTTAACTTTTCTAAGCTGCCTATATGGCAGTGAACGGGCAGCTTCGCGCTGGCCGTTCTCAGAGTACTTTCTAAGCTGCCTATATGGCAGTGAACGGTAGTCTGCTGCATTGGTGCATAGTTCTTCTTTTCTAAGCTGCCTATATGGCAGTGAACTTGAGTTATCGATAGATACTGTTGATGTAACCTTTCTAAGCTGCCTATATGGCAGTGAACTCAATCCATTTCTCGCGCTGTACTGTAATCATTTTCTAAGCTGCCTATATGGCAGTGAACTTCGACAAGAACCTTGAGCGCCGTATTCAAAATTTCTAAGCTGCCTATATGGCAGTGAACTAAACGGTGTCACTGATTGCAAGTCATTCATTTTTCTAAGCTGCCTATATGGCAGTGAACTAAACCAGCGGCGCTTGTAGATGCGGACGGCATTTCTAAGCTGCCTATATGGCAGTGAACCTATGATTGTTCTTTGTTTTTTATGTATTTCATTTCTAAGCTGCCTATATGGCAGTGAACATTGATCTCTCCAGTGGCTAATCACACATCATTTTCTAAGCTGCCTATATGGCAGTGAACTCATAACAGGCGTATAGGCATGGTTATACAACATTTCTAAGCTGCCTATATGGCAGTGAACACGGAAAAAACAGACGAAGACCCGGCCGATGCTTTCTAAGCTGCCTATATGGCAGTGAACTGTTCCCATCACCGCTACGCATTAAAAATAAATTTCTAAGCTGCCTATATGGCAGTGAACAATATGAAAATTACATAACTTGGGGTAATGATTTTCTAAGCTGCCTATATGGCAGTGAACGACAATTGTTGCAGTTCTAAGCTCATCCAAAATTTCTAAGCTGCCTATATGGCAGTGAACATAAAGGTGTTTGTTATGCTTTATCACAACAATTTCTAAGCTGCCTATATGGCAGTGAACTTCCAGTTGAGCTACAGATGTGCTGTCAATACTTTCTAAGCTGCCTATATGGCAGTGAACACGTGGCTTCACCCGAAGGAGAAATGACTTTTTTTCTAAGCTGCCTATATGGCAGTGAACTCCCACCCCTTAATGCGCCGTTTGAATTTGTATTTCTAAGCTGCCTATATGGCAGTGAACCATTACGTATTACCCAGTGAAAGGCTTGAGTCTTTCTAAGCTGCCTATATGGCAGTGAACTCTTTCAGCTTACTGGCTGTGCCTGCGTTCCCTTTCTAAGCTGCCTATATGGCAGTGAACGTGTGGTGGTTGGTTTGGGATTAACTTTAGTTTTTCTAAGCTGCCTATATGGCAGTGAACAATCTCTGGTAACTGAACCTTTGTACCCATTGTTTCTAAGCTGCCTATATGGCAGTGAACGAACCAAAGTGATTCACCTGTTTCACCAAGTCTTTCTAAGCTGCCTATATGGCAGTGAACGAGCTGATGACACCTTGAGTGGCTGTTTGTGTTTTCTAAGCTGCCTATATGGCAGTGAACTTTGCTGTTTATTTTGTTGGGTTTGAATCTCTTTTCTAAGCTGCCTATATGGCAGTGAACCTCTGAGTTCTCGGCAATTTCCTTTGCGTCCATTTCTAAGCTGCCTATATGGCAGTGAACGCGATCCCAGACTGAGCACCTGCAGCGACAATTTTCTAAGCTGCCTATATGGCAGTGAACGAAGAAAAGCCAAAAACTAAACGTCAACCTAATTTCTAAGCTGCCTATATGGCAGTGAACGACGCGACCATTAAAGCTATTGAACGTTCATGTTTCTAAGCTGCCTATATGGCAGTGAACCAGTACAGACGGAATTTGTGGTTGTAATAAAATTTCTAAGCTGCCTATATGGCAGTGAACATCCCAAATTGGGATGAAGCGGAAATGATTAATTTCTAAGCTGCCTATATGGCAGTGAACTGTCAGCAATCCATATTGTGACTAGATCATTATTTCTAAGCTGCCTATATGGCAGTGAACTTAGCCTGCACTTTACCAGTCGTTGCCGTTAATTTCTAAGCTGCCTATATGGCAGTGAACCTAACCTCCATGATCTTAGACTTCATGGAGAATTTCTAAGCTGCCTATATGGCAGTGAACAGCACCTCATTGGGAAGATTTCCTGGCGTCAATTTCTAAGCTGCCTATATGGCAGTGAACTTAAATTCTTTCGATAAAGAGTGATTGATAAGTTTCTAAGCTGCCTATATGGCAGTGAACCAGCCAGTGTTTCAGATACTCGCTTCCGTCAATTTCTAAGCTGCCTATATGGCAGTGAACACCGCTATTACACAAGCTTTGCGGCATTTATCGTTTCTAAGCTGCCTATATGGCAGTGAACAACATAAGATAACTGAGGTGACGCGAGGTGATTTTCTAAGCTGCCTATATGGCAGTGAACATATAAATTCGACCGTTTTCATTGTCTGGTTTATTTCTAAGCTGCCTATATGGCAGTGAACTGTTTGAGCAGCCAACACTCTGGACTGCTCCATTTTCTAAGCTGCCTATATGGCAGTGAACTATTATCTGATCAATTACTACAACGCCGTATTTTTCTAAGCTGCCTATATGGCAGTGAACTTGGGATTGATGGCGGTGGCCATAGTCGTGCCTTTTCTAAGCTGCCTATATGGCAGTGAACATATGATTCACCCGCATCAAAAACTAACTCAATTTCTAAGCTGCCTATATGGCAGTGAACGAGAAAAGCCCCAAGGCAATCTTAAATTTGTTTTTCTAAGCTGCCTATATGGCAGTGAACGCTACGCCAAGGCAGTTAATTACAATCGGTAATTTCTAAGCTGCCTATATGGCAGTGAACCGTGAAGACAAGTGTGTAGGTTTCAGCTATCATTTCTAAGCTGCCTATATGGCAGTGAACTGTAGGCCAAAAAAGCTGCTTGTACTTCAATCTTTCTAAGCTGCCTATATGGCAGTGAACCACCGGTAATGACTGTACCCTGTTCTGACTTTTTTCTAAGCTGCCTATATGGCAGTGAACAGAATCTAGGTTCTTTAAATGATTGTTGTGTTTTTCTAAGCTGCCTATATGGCAGTGAACCATTTTGGATTTAAAGAGCATGGCACCTTACTTTTCTAAGCTGCCTATATGGCAGTGAACGGATTCGCACCAGTAGTTCGGTATTGTCTGCATTTCTAAGCTGCCTATATGGCAGTGAACGCCATTAGCTGTTGAGTTGTACTAGCCACATCTTTCTAAGCTGCCTATATGGCAGTGAACGAGTGATCCGATCTGGTCACGGCCTTTTTTAGTTTTCTAAGCTGCCTATATGGCAGTGAACTAATATCTATTGAGTGTTCAGTTGGTGAACTATTTCTAAGCTGCCTATATGGCAGTGAACGAACAAGGGCAACAGCAAGCAGCCTGGGTTAATTTCTAAGCTGCCTATATGGCAGTGAACCATTATTTTCAGCAGGGCTTACATCCATCATTTTTCTAAGCTGCCTATATGGCAGTGAACTCACAAAACCAACTCCAAATATCGACGGTATTTTTCTAAGCTGCCTATATGGCAGTGAACCATATTCTGAGCAAAGGCACGACGTGCATCCTTTTCTAAGCTGCCTATATGGCAGTGAACGTGGTATTCGTCGTCAGGCCCGAGATCCTGAATTTCTAAGCTGCCTATATGGCAGTGAACCTGTTTGCAAGGTGTTTACTGCGGCTGATGCCTTTCTAAGCTGCCTATATGGCAGTGAACTTTAGCTTCTTCCCTTGCGATCTGGCCAGCATTTTCTAAGCTGCCTATATGGCAGTGAACGTTTTGGCTTTGCCAAGTTGTTTTTATACAAATTTCTAAGCTGCCTATATGGCAGTGAACGATACCCCATAGTTTTTCTTCACCCATTCGTTTTTCTAAGCTGCCTATATGGCAGTGAACTCTGCTGGTGAATGCTTATCACCACGGATAAATTTCTAAGCTGCCTATATGGCAGTGAACATGCATGGTTCACTGGTCAACGACATGCTGGAATTTCTAAGCTGCCTATATGGCAGTGAACTTATCCGACAGTTGGAAACCGAACGCATGGTCTTTCTAAGCTGCCTATATGGCAGTGAACATTCTTGCGATTCTGCAATCGAGTCATAGTCATTTCTAAGCTGCCTATATGGCAGTGAACAAACTCAATTGGGGTGAGTGTTGACATGTTCTTTTCTAAGCTGCCTATATGGCAGTGAACGAGGTGTTTCAAGCGTGGTTAGGGATTCTACGTTTCTAAGCTGCCTATATGGCAGTGAACTCCTCATTGCCTCCATCACTCCCATATTCATTTTTCTAAGCTGCCTATATGGCAGTGAACATTAAGTACGGCGTTATTAGCGTTGTTTCTAGTTTCTAAGCTGCCTATATGGCAGTGAACCCTATCCGTATCAGTCTTATTTAGTGTTTCGTTTTCTAAGCTGCCTATATGGCAGTGAACGCTTCCGCATTGCCAAGACGCGACAAAAAACATTTCTAAGCTGCCTATATGGCAGTGAACGATATCTTCCCTGGCTTCCGAAAGATCTTGTATTTCTAAGCTGCCTATATGGCAGTGAACCGGTTCGAGAAGCGCTCAGAGGATCAGGTAATTTTCTAAGCTGCCTATATGGCAGTGAACTCGTAATCATGCTGTAGCAAAGACCAGGGCATTTTCTAAGCTGCCTATATGGCAGTGAACAATTGAATTTGGAACTGACGATAACGAACATTTTTCTAAGCTGCCTATATGGCAGTGAACGAAATGTCGGCACGTGCATTCCAGGGGTATGTTTTCTAAGCTGCCTATATGGCAGTGAACGGACTATCTTCGCGGCAGCATGAGCCGCTATATTTTCTAAGCTGCCTATATGGCAGTGAACGTTTATGGAAGAACTTTTCCATTGCATCGACATTTCTAAGCTGCCTATATGGCAGTGAACAATATTGGTGGGCGCCCGCCAGTGAATTACAATTTCTAAGCTGCCTATATGGCAGTGAACATCACATGGCTAAAAAAGCAAAACGGTTTAATTTTCTAAGCTGCCTATATGGCAGTGAACGGAGTGGCTTCGGTAAGCAAAAACGCCTGACTTTTCTAAGCTGCCTATATGGCAGTGAACTTCCAGTGCTTCACGTAGTGCCAAAACTGCCATTTCTAAGCTGCCTATATGGCAGTGAACAGATTGTCACGATCCTGGATGCTGAAGAAGGTTTTCTAAGCTGCCTATATGGCAGTGAACTAAGTCAGATCCGGTCATTGTTCAAAACTTCTTTTCTAAGCTGCCTATATGGCAGTGAACTCGCTTAATGACCTGATTTATCCTAAGTTTATTTTCTAAGCTGCCTATATGGCAGTGAACTAAGATGGCGCAAGTGAACCATGACAGATCATTTTCTAAGCTGCCTATATGGCAGTGAACAGACAACTGGATTTTATCTTCCAGTTTTTGTTTTTCTAAGCTGCCTATATGGCAGTGAACTACATCTATATCTTTATAGGAAAAAAATAAATTTTCTAAGCTGCCTATATGGCAGTGAACACCACTTGCGATCACCAATTGAATTTGAGCATTTTCTAAGCTGCCTATATGGCAGTGAACAGAGTGGCAATTACGCGACCCATCAGGGTTCAATTTCTAAGCTGCCTATATGGCAGTGAACTGCCAAAAGGTCGCGGTTATAAATATCTGTAATTTCTAAGCTGCCTATATGGCAGTGAACATGAAGCATCGTATGTCAGTCAGTTGATGACATTTCTAAGCTGCCTATATGGCAGTGAACGCACAGGGTGCACATGAAGCACCGCTACTGATTTTCTAAGCTGCCTATATGGCAGTGAACGCGTAAGCACTGGTGGCCGCCGCGTAAGCAAATTTCTAAGCTGCCTATATGGCAGTGAACTCAATATTTTTGACTGGCTGAATGATCAATCATTTCTAAGCTGCCTATATGGCAGTGAACCATTACCATACGTGATAATTGGGTTAGAGTTTTTTCTAAGCTGCCTATATGGCAGTGAACCATTTTCCGAATTATTCGCTTTCGGAATTTCCTTTCTAAGCTGCCTATATGGCAGTGAACAAGTACAGCCTACAGACTTTCCTAGAATGTCATTTCTAAGCTGCCTATATGGCAGTGAACTATACGAAATCAGTCTAATAATAATTTCACTATTTCTAAGCTGCCTATATGGCAGTGAACTAGAGGTAATTGCAAAAAACTTTCCGCAGTCATTTCTAAGCTGCCTATATGGCAGTGAACAATAGGTGGCGATATGACCAATACTCCATCATTTTCTAAGCTGCCTATATGGCAGTGAACACGTTTGTTTTGAATGCCAGTGCCTGCTTGAGTTTCTAAGCTGCCTATATGGCAGTGAACTTACCTTTAAGATTTAATTGACCGCCGATCAATTTCTAAGCTGCCTATATGGCAGTGAACATTGGTGCCAAACCAGCATTAGACAAGTATCTTTTCTAAGCTGCCTATATGGCAGTGAACATGACTATCGTGCTTGTTATTCATACGGTGACTTTCTAAGCTGCCTATATGGCAGTGAACTTGGCAAGTAATAAAGAGATGCCGCAAAGATATTTCTAAGCTGCCTATATGGCAGTGAACAGTAGTTCCGTCTTGGTTTTCTCACTCAGATGTTTCTAAGCTGCCTATATGGCAGTGAACAAGAAGATAAAGGCGACTTCATCTGGAGGCCATTTCTAAGCTGCCTATATGGCAGTGAACCATCCGGCATAGCATTGCCGAAATTCCCCATCTTTCTAAGCTGCCTATATGGCAGTGAACCGTCAGATGGATGCAGCAGCTGGAACGTTAGTTTTCTAAGCTGCCTATATGGCAGTGAACATCGATGCAGTCTTTGCAATCATGGCCTGATCTTTCTAAGCTGCCTATATGGCAGTGAACTTGCCCATCTTCCTTGGCTTGGATTAAATTCATTTCTAAGCTGCCTATATGGCAGTGAACTTTTGACATTAAAAAACCCTGATCTAATTAAATTTCTAAGCTGCCTATATGGCAGTGAACGCGTGATTGAAGCCGCCTTAGATTTTGATTAATTTCTAAGCTGCCTATATGGCAGTGAACATTGATTGGGCTAGCGGTGTTTCTGGCTCTTGTTTCTAAGCTGCCTATATGGCAGTGAACACAAGCAAATTTAGGCTTAGGCCGAACAGTCATTTCTAAGCTGCCTATATGGCAGTGAACAAAAACCGCATGGTGTGCTGCCAAATCTTCCCTTTCTAAGCTGCCTATATGGCAGTGAACACCTGACCAATATCAGAGTGAAACTTCACAAATTTCTAAGCTGCCTATATGGCAGTGAACAAGAAGCGAACGGTGGTGGTGTAGAAACAATCTTTTCTAAGCTGCCTATATGGCAGTGAACGTGTCTTCCAAATAAACCGATTGCAAGCCATTTTTCTAAGCTGCCTATATGGCAGTGAACGTTGCTGTAGTTTGGTTCGATAGATGCATCTATTTCTAAGCTGCCTATATGGCAGTGAACAGCCCAACTACAGTGGTGATTGAGAGATGATTTTTCTAAGCTGCCTATATGGCAGTGAACTATCAATCTGCTCCTCAACAAGATATTCCGAATTTCTAAGCTGCCTATATGGCAGTGAACCGCAATAGTGCCAATGTGCTTGCTTAGATCATTTTCTAAGCTGCCTATATGGCAGTGAACATTTGCCGACCCCATCGAGGGCGATGCATTGATTTCTAAGCTGCCTATATGGCAGTGAACATCTCACTCATCTCTCAATCACCACTGTAGTTTTTCTAAGCTGCCTATATGGCAGTGAACAGTACGCAGGAATTAAGTTCTTCCCTCAAGCATTTCTAAGCTGCCTATATGGCAGTGAACATGGGTGATAGCGATGAGGGCTTAGGCGCTCTTTTCTAAGCTGCCTATATGGCAGTGAACTCTGGTCAGCCGTGGCCATGAATGAATGGGCATTTCTAAGCTGCCTATATGGCAGTGAACAGAATGCCAACTGAGTTAAAAGAGAAGCTTGATTTCTAAGCTGCCTATATGGCAGTGAACAATGCGGTTTTCAATGTCGGTGGCTTCTTGCTTTTCTAAGCTGCCTATATGGCAGTGAACAAGTGGATAGTCACTTGAAACACTTGGATTGCTTTCTAAGCTGCCTATATGGCAGTGAACATATCGATTAATTCTTGAAATACCCCCTCAGATTTCTAAGCTGCCTATATGGCAGTGAACCCGGCAATGCCACGTTAGCCAGGTGGTCGAGTTTTCTAAGCTGCCTATATGGCAGTGAACGCTTTCACTGACGAAATGGGATGAAATTCAGTTTTCTAAGCTGCCTATATGGCAGTGAACATGGCCGCCTACAATCCCTGCATTTCGCTCATTTTCTAAGCTGCCTATATGGCAGTGAACTTATTTGAGTCGGGTGAAAAGGTATTCACACATTTCTAAGCTGCCTATATGGCAGTGAACGCTGAGGCAGAACAACGTGAAGCTCGATTGAATTTCTAAGCTGCCTATATGGCAGTGAACTGCTTATAAAAGTTTGATGTGTTATTTGATTATTTCTAAGCTGCCTATATGGCAGTGAACTAGGCGCGAACTTTGCGCTTGTCGTGTTTAAATTTCTAAGCTGCCTATATGGCAGTGAACATCTAGATCATTCATCCTTTTTATCCTCGAAATTTCTAAGCTGCCTATATGGCAGTGAACTTCCAGAAGAACAACTCACCAAAAAGATTGTTTTTCTAAGCTGCCTATATGGCAGTGAACAACGATTTGATTTTAATTTTCCATTGTTTAAATTTCTAAGCTGCCTATATGGCAGTGAACTTGCGCGGGCCATAGCTGCATCACCTCTTTGCATTTCTAAGCTGCCTATATGGCAGTGAACACAGACCTCAATCGGGGTAAGCGGATTCATTGTTTCTAAGCTGCCTATATGGCAGTGAACGAAATCCCAAAAGGATATGCTGGCTTTTTAATTTTCTAAGCTGCCTATATGGCAGTGAACAAATCAATATCCATGAAGGAAAATGGTTTACATTTCTAAGCTGCCTATATGGCAGTGAACATTCTTCCAGGTCATTGCTGTGATTTCACCAATTTCTAAGCTGCCTATATGGCAGTGAACTGCATCACTTAAAAAAGGTCGCACCTCATATCTTTCTAAGCTGCCTATATGGCAGTGAACATGAACCCCATGCAAAAAGCGATTAATGCTGTATTTCTAAGCTGCCTATATGGCAGTGAACTTCATCACCATTCATTACGGTATCTTCTGGCATTTCTAAGCTGCCTATATGGCAGTGAACAATATTCAAAACGAAATGAATTTGCTCACGATTTTCTAAGCTGCCTATATGGCAGTGAACCAGATAAATCCTGTGCCAGTTTCTTGTCTTTCTTTCTAAGCTGCCTATATGGCAGTGAACGAATTCCATATGAATGCTGCGACTTCCAAACATTTCTAAGCTGCCTATATGGCAGTGAACATGGCGCAACCGCCAAAGCTGCAGGTGTGTTTTTTCTAAGCTGCCTATATGGCAGTGAACCGCACAGCGCTATTTACAGTCACGCTCTCACATTTCTAAGCTGCCTATATGGCAGTGAACACTAAAGAAACTATTAAAGAGCGATTTAGGAATTTCTAAGCTGCCTATATGGCAGTGAACTGAGTGCGCAGGGGTTGGGCGAAGAAACACAAATTTCTAAGCTGCCTATATGGCAGTGAACAGCAATTTTAAAGCAAAAAATAAAGTTATAACAGTGATTTAACTCTTAAATCTCTCAAAAGACCCAAGTTTTAAACCACTATCATAAGCTATTGATTTTATTAAGCTGTTAAAGAGTATAAAAATATTGGGTTAAAATTCTGGTACAGATGACACCGAACTTAATCCATAAGTGCTAAAAACCTGAGTTTCAGATTTTTCAGCAGATTGCTTTTCGATAAACAATTTAAAACGTTTTTCACTTTGCTGATCTGAAGTGCTCAGGCTTTTCATTTCAATATAAGGCAAGTTAGTTGTGGTCACCACATTGCTATATCTTGCTAATGCTTCATCAAAACCAATATCACCACGTTTTACACGGTGTCGTGCCAAACGCTGAGCATTGGTTTTCACTTGCTTACGCTTGTAAATGGCATAGCCTTTAATGTCGCTAGGTACTTCACGAATAGAAGTGATATGTACATAATCTTCTAAACGATCAAGCCAATGTCTGATATCTAATTTTTTTAAATCAGATTCAAAGTCAGCAAATAAACGTAGCTTTTTTCCTAAATTAATCTTCGCTTTTTCATTATCGCCTTTTTCTTCATAAATATAGTGAGGAAAAGACACACCAATATTGACTTTCTCCTCAATATTTTTTTGTTCCGCTAAAGCAATATGCAATTGTGCATAAAGCTTAGACCAAATGAAATAAGGAGAAATTTCAGCCTGATCAATCAAGGTGATTTCTTGATAAAATTTCATATTAATCCTTAGAGCTTTGACCAAAAACACCACCACGTACGAGCACAGCCATCACATAATGCTCTTGTTCAATATTTTCTAAAGATTCTCCTAAAGCATATTTATCAAATAAGCTAAAGAAATCCTGTTTGGCTTTAGGTGTGCGATACGCTTTGCCTAAGTTCGTCACAGCACCATAAGGTTCTATAGCAATAGCAGATTTTTGCTCTTCAAAGTCTGGATACCACGTATCAATGGTACGTAATGCATTACCAATTTTTTGAGAATGCATCGCAGCTACGTCATTCACTTGATAAAGAATTTTGCTCTTATCGCCCTTACCTTTATCTAAAACAAGTTCTTCACTTGGATAAACTTCCTGAGCTTTTCCAACTAAAGCGTAAGCTTCTACTTTAATTAATAAGTAAGGTATTTCACCTTTTAAAGCTTGTGCAATTTGATCTGCTAAGTTTTGCACCTTAGCATCTACACAGTCAAAATCATGTAATTTATAATCAAAGGCATTAAACGTTACAGCATCACTTTCATTAACTTTCACTACAACTTCAATCTTTTCTGCACCTACACGGTTACGCCACAAAAAGCGCGCATTAGCAATATTTAAGGCATAACGTTTAGCTAGCTCAACAAAACCATGAGTTTGAATATAGTTTTTCGCTACTTCTTTATATGAATTTAGAAATGTTTCATTATTACATGCTGATGGTTGTTCAATACCACCTAAAACTTTTAAAGTGAATGCGACTTTTAACGTATCTTGATGCTCTGCTAATGCACATGCATCAACAATTTGAAGATTAGCATTTTCCACTTTAGCATCTAATTTTAATGGATCAGCATCAGCAGCTTTTAAACGGTTTGAGATTGTGCCACGCACTGACTTTTCAATCAGCTTTAAAGCGGATTGTTCTGTACGATTTGCCCATGTTGTTCCATAAAAATAACCATCAGACGGAACGAGTTTTTTTTCAAATGCAAGAACACTTGCAACTGCTTTTTCATTTTTAGCCATGAGTATTTTTCCTTGTAAAGTCTAAATTAATGTGTATTTTGGTTTTGACATAGATATAAATTATTTTCTAAATCAACATGGTATTGCCATAATAACTGGTCAATACTTTCAATCCGATATGGCATCACAAACTCACCTAGAGTCAGCACACTTTCTGCAAAGCGATGTGGTGTATTGGCATCTCGCTGGTTTTTGGCTTGTCCGAGTTCTGAAATTCCCTGAAAACCCACTGCAATAGGAACAAGCCAGCCTTGTGCTTGACGTTTTGATGTCCAAGTCACTTTGCCTTCATCATCTTGAATTGAACTATGGGTGACTTTGAGATAATCCAAGACACTATCCAAAGCATCTTTGCCCTCTTGCATACTTTGTATAACCAAATCACGACGTTCGATGAGTACATGCCCAAGCATCAACTTATTTAAAATCGGACGTAATTGCTGTGATTGATCTTCATCATCATCAAAATTTAATATTGTGCAGGGCTTAACTGAGAGCACATCACCACTCGCAAATTTCATACCAGCCACAATCTCATGTACAAGCTCTAAAAGCTGATCTCTCTGTCTTTTAGATGAACTTTCAATTTCAATCAATAAAGACACTTCTAAGTGACAACGAGCTTCTTCGTTAAAAGCATCTGATGTTAGAGGAGCATCATATTTGGATTTATAAACGTCTTTAGGATATTTTTTTCCATAGTCAGCGTCAAAAATTGATGCTTTTCTATATACTTTTAAAGATTTTACAAAATCCTTTTTTCCCTTATAGGTTTGCAAATTAAACTCATGGCAACTCACTGCTACTTTCTTTAAGTTAAGATCACATCCTTGTTGCTTGAGTTTACGTTGAAGTGCATGCACTGCCCCAAGCCATGCGGTCATTGCAGGAAAACCAATCGTATAAGGACTGCTCATGGCATTGGCATTATGAAGTTTAAGATGCGGAATCAATAAAAAATGACGCATTAAAAAAACTCCTTGGCTTGTCGCAATGATTCTTCTACACGCTGTTTCACATCATTGATTTCAGCCGTTCCCAACATTCCAGCTTCACTAATGATTTTTTCGTAAGTGCGTAAAATCCAACGCGCAATGTCTTCACTCAGCTCATTACGCCATTCACTATCATTTTCACGTTGTTCTGCGTACATTGAATCAAGCCAAATACGCTGTAGTTTAGGTAAACTTGCGTAATATTCTTGTTGTGACCATCCCGCAGGATGAGATTCTCGGATTTTTAGTCCTTCTAATATGACTTGATCAATCACAAATTGAAGGATGTTTCGAATTGCAGTTCTTATATCAATATTGTTTAGATCTAACTGCATAAATTTATGCAATTGCACAAAACTATCTTGATAATTTTTTCGATATAAACACTGCGCAAAAAAATCAGTTCTTGGCAATCGTACTGTACGTTTTTCTAAAATAGGTGGACAGCTTGAAAGTAAATAAGCAATGCCCTTATTTTTGACATTTAACAAACTATAATTGCCCATTTTGATGAAATCACCATTACTGAAACCAATTTCAGTAATGTCAAAAACTTCACTAAACCCGCCTTCTAAAAATTTATTCTCTTTTTTAAAACTTCTAGCATGTTGTCCATCAACCCAAATATTCATATCATCAATACGATTTTTTACTTCATACATCAACATTGATGCTGTTTTAACAGATAATAAGTGATATTCATTATTCCCTATTGGGAAATACACTTGTCTAGTTGAGCTATGCGTTTCAGGTGTAGATTTTTCACCATAATAAACTTTTAAACACTTTGCTTTTATGTATTCGAAATCGGCTTTATTTTTTTCAAAAAATTGAATTAATGATTCATTATTGTCTTCAAATTTATGAATTAGTTTCTGATCATTATCCAAATCTTGATCGAGTAAATCATACAGTTCATACACAATTGTATTCGTCGCCGAGTTACCTGATACATCCACTTTATTCTTTAAATGAACATTGCCAGTTTTGATATAACCATCATTCACATAATGACCTAAAAAAATTTGACTCGTATCTGTGTCAATTTTGGCATTGGTAAATTTTGCAGGATGGGTTGTGACATTTGGCTTCACTTTACGAATGATATTGTCCAACCATACTCCTATATTATATTTAGCATCTGCTTCTCCCTGATACTCTAGACGTACCTTTAATCGAGCTTCTTCATCAAATTCATTTTTTTTGCCACGTAGCTTAGAATTAATTTTTGACTGTAAAAAATCTTCCTTTCGTGCTTCCAAATAGCTTACGATAATATTTTGCATACCCCCTCCCTTTATTTTGAATGTTGAATCACTAAGCCAAATTGGTCTGAATACATCAGTGTTTTATTCTCGTCATATTGTGGCAACATAATTTCCCCATAACGTTTTGATAATTCTTCTATTTCGTCTTCAATGTGCTGATTTTCTGAAATTTTTTCAATAACCATACGACACAATATGTCGCTATAGTTTCGATTAAGCCATAAACGTTGCTGTTCTAAATCAGTCATTTCAGAATATTGAATCTTGTAAAAACCATTTCGATCAATATATTGTCCAAAATCATCTTTTTCAGAAAACACAAGCTTACGATCTTTCCATACTGCAAAGAGCTGAATATTGGGTGAGCTTTGTCGAAATGGCATAAACTGTTGCGGTAAAGCCGTTAAAAACCAATACTGCGTTAACCAAGCATTTAATGGTTTTGCTCCAACTTGCTTATAATTGGTAAGACTATGTGCTAAAACTGCATGTTCTAAATCAGCTAGTTTTTCGGTAGCTTTTAACGGTGAGTTGGCTTGAATTCTTGGAATAGCATTAATTCCAGCCTCTTCATTTAAATCCATCAGATCTGATAAATTTTTGGTCTTTAATTTAAACTTATCATTATTGATTTCAAAACCTGGTTTTTCAAAAGCCACTTTCGCACCACGCAGCCCTTTTAAATTATATTGCAACAGACCAATATTCGGCTGTTCTATATCTTTTTCCAAGCTACGGTGGCGTAAAACCCGCCCTGCCAATTGAATAATGGAACGATAAGAAGAAGGTTCAACAATTGCCCAATCAAAATCGTGATCACGCCCTACTTCTTCCACAGGTGTTGCCACGAGGATAAAAATCACATGTTCACTATCCGTACTGTCCAAATGCTGACGAATCACTTCATTTGAAAATGCGATAGGCTGTTCATGTTGTTTTTCTTTACGCTTGAGTACGGTATCCAAATGACGTTCTTGCTCACTACGTAACAATAAAATCTGCCGACTGTGGTACGCCATCGCACGAGGAGCAATTTTTTCTGACCATTCAGCATTGAGTAAAAATTGTGTGAGTGCAACACAAGGTGGAATATTGGCAACGCGTAACACTCCAAATGACACTTTTTTCCCTGTTGTTTCATCAACTGTATGATGGTGATGATGCAATTTTTCTATATGCTGACGAATACGATCAAAATATTGTTGTTGCAGACTTTCCTCAAGTTGCTTCTGTTCTTTCGGTGCCACCAAATCATGACATTCAATAATATAAGCTTTGTGTTTAATCACTTGTTGTACTAAAGCTTTTGACCGAATTTCAACAAATGCTTCATGAGCATTTTTATACTGCTGAATCGTGTTATCTGATATTAAGTCAATACCTTGGATTTTTGACTTAAACTCATCTACCCACATGCCGACTGTTTGAACTTGTTTGAGCTTTTTAAAAGCGCAATATACTCGCCATCCTTGCTGATATACATTGAAAAAACCTTCTGCTAATGCTGGTGGAATCGTTGCCGATGAGATCATCACTTTACGACCTAACATCGCTGTAAGATGAATTAATCGAGCAATCGCAATTAAATCTTGGCCATTGAAGTCATCTACTTCGTCGATGACTAAATCAGAAGAAGATAGGCGTAAACTAGGTAAAATATATTTGCCACCACGTTTAGTTTCAGTTGCCGACATGATGTGATCAATCGTACAGGCTAAAACAGGCTTATATAAAAAGGCTTTATTACGTTCGGCTTGAGCTTGTGGAAATAGAACATTCATAAAATCAGCTTGAGGCATTTCTGCATAATCAAGCTCATTGTCTAAAAGCTGTTCTAAAGATTCCGAACCGATTTCATCCAATGGATTCTCATCTTGATTATTCTGTTTCTGATGCTGTTGCTGATGTAATTCTTGTACAGCTTTAGAACCAATTAAGACCGCAAGTTCATCATTACCCAAACCAATATCTTTACGGTATGAATCTCCAGTTTGTAAAGTTAAAGTCCGTAGCCCCAATGCCAGCACATAACGTAGTGATAGTCCATCTTTAGATAAGGCTTGCATAATTTTGGCATTAGCAATGGTTTTACCTTTGCCTGTACTTGCCATATTGACAATAAACCATCCCTGTTCGATGTCATCGTCATATTTTTGTCGAAATTTTTTGATCTCTTTAACTGCATGATCTTGCCATTCAAAACCTTGCGGACTTTTCTTTTTTAATTTTTGAATATCATACGCAGGTTCCATTTCATCCGCTAAACGACTTAAGGATTGTACAACACGCATGGCATTTTTACTGACATGTACTAAATGTTCATCTAAAAATTGCTTCGGCTGTTTAGTTTTATGATCAGTATTAGCAATTAAGCTCAAATTTGTTTTCCACGTTTTATCCGCATCACAAGATGAATAATAATGATCACCCAACATCAAACATAAACGTGCATGGTGTAAAACTACACGCCAACTGCCATCTTTTAAGACCTGTGCAATATTCTCTTGCTCTTGCAACAAACGCCTAGACCATTTTTGAATCTCTTTTGTCCATGATTGAGATTGGCTTAATAAACCTTGTGGAAATTCAAAACACTGTTTTAGGCGTTGCTGATATTCTTCTTCATCGAATTTATTTTGATAACCCCATTCAGCTTGAATATAAGAAAATAATGAAGAGAAACTTCTTACATCTTCATCTATAAAATCTTCTAAATAATCTTTTGACTTTTTATTTTCATCTTTAGATTTTAATGTAGGTAATCGATGGTGTGACACAATTAACCATGCCACCAACTGAGCTAAAGGTGGTAAATAATCCAGAGCTTTGGTTTTGTCTAAATTCTTTAGGACTGTTGCTTTAAGTTTGCCTTCAACCCATGATTGATGAATGAATAAATTCAACCATGCCTCATCATTTTTTGGATTTTCTGAAGAATGTACTAAGGCATTAAGTAATAAACAGGATATCCACTCATGGCGTAATGGATCACCCTTTATACTCTGTTTATTCTTTGGTTGCAGTTTTTCTTGAAATAAAACTGTGGCTTTTCCCCAATCATGTAATAGGGCTGAAATAGCTACTAATGCTTTAATTAGAGGTAAATAATGCCAATCATTTTCCCATTTGTTTTGATCTAACTTTTTCTGTGTAGTATTTACTGGCACAATTCCCTCAGCATTAAACTTATTCCGATTTCCTACAATCCATAGCAATTCACTTCTACGCCGTCCTCGAATCCAATGACAACTCACCGCTGTACTTTTGGTCACGGTTTTACGCAATAATTTTTTAACAGCTATTAGACCTTCTTCGGTAATGATGGTTTGCCACGTGTTATCGCCAATCCTGTCAGCAAAAGCATCCAAAACACGTCGGGTGCGTGGAATGGCTTTCTTTTCACATTGGGAAATAAAAGTCACAATCATAATGCTTACTCCTCTACATCATGATTTTTGCAAGCTTGTGCTTTGACTTGATCAAACATAAAGTCGAGTGCTTTATGCTCGGTAAATTTTTGCAAAATCTGCTGTCTAAATTCTTGCTCAGTCATTTTCTCTTTGGCACAAATAAACGCGTACGGTAAAACCACAGCATCCTTAATTAAATCTGCCACATCAAACACTAAAGCCCCTCGACGCGTCTTGCCATGCATGACTGCAAAACCGTGTGGAATTCCAAGTACCCAAAGTGTTGTCGCTGCTAAACCATAAGCCAGATAATTGCCATGATTTAAAAAATCATTAGCTAAATCACCTTGTTCAGGGTTACGGCTAAAATCTTTTAAGCCTGTACGTGTTGCTGCAATTTTATAAAGCTGTTTTGTCGTTGCTGCCTCTGTAAGGAGTAAATCACCTACTTTGGTTTGCTGTGGAATTTTATTAGCAAAGCCATCTAAAGCTTGTGTTATATCTAAATCATCAATATAAAAGCTGTACTCTTTTAAATCTCGGTCTTTTGACCAAATTTTTCTTATAAACTCAATCCGCGTGAGTTGAAATTGTTTAGCTACTTCTAGGCGTTTGGTATCATCAAACCAAAATTGCATCCAGCCTTGCATATACTCAGTTGGGCGATATTCACTCTGTGGTGTCATCCACTCGATTTCACAGCCCATAAAAAGAGGCGTTCCACCACCACCCGTAAAACCTACAAGCACCCCTGCACTGGCAAGCATACGCATGGCTGCTTGAGTAATCGATGTACCTGTACCCAATAAAATCACTGTAGTATTGGCAATCGGAATATTCCAATATTGATTTTCGTTTTTAGCCTCAGTCAGATAAAGTACTCGACCATCTTTCTGCATCACACGACAATGTTCAAGATAGTACAGATTGGCACGTTTCGAATGTAATATTGCTTTTAGATCTGATGGATTGAGCTGTTCCATTCTTATCATCAATTATGAAGAAGAGTTGTCCTTAAAATATCCTTTTCCAATAATTATTTGAAGAAATTTCAGGAAATTAACGTCACATATTGACGCAGTCTTTTTAAAGAATTTGTGTGATTCATACAGTTAAAAATATTTTTGAAACTTAATAGTTTAATACACTCGGGCTAATATCTTCTTCTCTTTTCCCCCCAACCAGACTAAATACTCATGCTCAATCGCCTGCTGATAGGCCCAGTCTGCAACCCGATGTGAACGCCGCAGATCGGTCAAAAAACCGAGTTGCGAAATCTCCCGACTAATCGCCTGATCATGCAGATGATTACGTTCTCTCCATTGATCTAGGAATTGCTCGGACGCTAGATAATTACTTTTCTGTGAATTACATTTATCATCTGCCAGGACAAAATTATGTCCGGTATCGGCAGGATATAGAGACCAGGGAATAAAATGATCCACGGCATATTTTGAGTTTTTCAGGCTTTTGCCACAGTAAAAACACTGGCATTGCTGTAAGTCAATTAAGAAGTCCGCGACCTGCCCCAATTGATTACGACTTGGAGCAAACATGAATTCATCTAGGTCAGGCAAGCCATCAAGTACAACTAGGTTCTGCTTGTTCAGTCGGACAAAATCAATCCAGCGCTTCTGGCACAGCTCTTCAATAATTTCACTGAATTGTCTTAAGCAATACATCACCTTGGGCAACAGCTTAAGTGACTGTTTGCAATCCTGCAGATGATAGAGAAACTCTACCGTTTGACCATTCAGATTCTGCAAATATACTACCGGCATTTGCTTAACCGTTGTCGCAACTGTTCGCTTCAGCCTATTCCAGTAAAGTACATTCTTTCTCAACGCGGCCAAGGTCTTGAATTGTTGCTGTGCATTCTGAATTTCACTGATGATCTTTGCCTGCTTACCAGTGCTTTGATGAATAGTAAAAGGCTCATACTGGTTAAACTGAAACGGCAGAGACTGTTTCCAGTACAGGTCAATAAACTTTTCCGCAATATCCTGATAGTCCAAATGCAAGGCAGCACCGGTATCTTGACCCTGTTCAATCGCCAGACGCGTGATACTTATCAGCAAAGCAAACTTATATGTCGAAGTAAAAGTCCCTGACTGCAATATCTGCTGAATATGCTTCAAGAATTTCAGCTGTTCTTGAGGTGTTGGTATTTCAGCTGTACTAAATAACATGGCTAAGCCTGCATTTTTCTAATCAGGATATTTAACCACTCTTCTGTACGGTCTGGACGTTTATCTACTGTAATCCATTGCTGTAAAAGTAAAGCCTGGTCGATTTGTTTGAGTAAGTCATGAGCTTGCTGCTCATTTAGATCAGTAAAGCTACGCCCCTCTTTCTCACGATCTGTATTTCCATATTTAAAAGACATATAACACACACCATTTGGCTTTAATGCTTTAAATATGCGCGCCAGCACTTCAGTCAGGCGATCTCTTTCACAGTGTAAAAGAGAAGCACAGGCCCAAATCCCATCATACTTAGCTACTTCATTCAGCTCATAAAAACTTTGCTGACGTACCTCGATGCCTGTCAGCTCTCTCGCCTTTTCAACCAGCTCGGTAGAATAATCAATTGCCTCAACTTGATAGCCTTTTTTCTTAAATGCCAAAGTGTCCCGACCCGAACCACAGCCCAAATCCAGGATCAATGCCTGTTCCGGCAAATATCTTAGAAATGGTGCGTAAAGACTTTCCATTTCAACCTGATAGGTATTTTCAAAAAATGCTTGAGCATGTTGATTGTAATAATTTGATGTTTGATTCATTGTCTAAAAGCCAATATCTTATGTTAAAGAACATACTGATTTTTCACTAGATAAGTCAAATGATCAGTCCTATGAATGAATCAAACTCTTATTTCACTGTATCCGGACAACTGAGATAGAAACCAAACTGGTTCTTGTAAATGGAAAAAATATGGGCTTCAGATTTCGCAAGAGTATTAAACTGCTACCTGGATTAAAAATTAATCTGACGCATAAAGGCATTAGTAGCGCGAGCATTGGCAAACCTGGTGCTTCTTTAAATATTGGCAAAAAAGGCACCCGAACCAGCGTTGGTATTCCAGGCACAGGCCTATCCTATTCCAAGCACCAACCCTATAAAAAAAGAGCAGGCAACCAAAAAATTCCTGCTCAGGAACAACAACCACTCTATACATCACATACTGAGAAACCCAAATCGAATGTCTGGATTTGGGTAATTTTTGGATTATTTTGTTTTATTGTCGGGGCAATTATTTTTTGAATTTAGCCATTCTTTGTACCCCATAATATCCACTGCTAGGCAAAATTTAATTCATTCATTACTATGGACGGATATTAAATACAATAAAGGCTGCCGCTGATGTCTGATAATGACAGTACTATGGATTATGATGAAAATGATTTAATCGATTCTCCCTTGTCTCAAATTTTAAAAGAGGATAATGAGCAAATTGAAGTTCTAATTTATCGATTACCCGATAGTGACTGGACACTGGAAGTGGTAAACCAAAATGGTACTTCTACGGTATGAGATGAAACATTCCCGTCAGATCAGGAAGCTCTATCTGTCGCTTTAGATGGAATTAAAGCCGCAGGCGGTATTCAGGCCTTTTACGAACTCAGCGACCTCGAAGCAAAGAAAAATATTTGGTGGTGTATCAAAAAGTATGCTAAAAAAAAGCAGGTTGAATTTTGATAAAACAGAGAAATGCAAATAACTCTAGAAATCAAATGGCCAACCTGCCTCAGTGACAGTATAAAGAAAAATGGCATCAAAGTAGATGGGAAACAAAACTACCAATGCAAAGACTGCAAACGTCAGTTTATTGGTGACCATGCTCTGAGCTATCTAGGATGTAATTCTGGCATTACTCATAAAATATTACAGTTAATGGTCAGAGGCAGCGGTATACGAGATATCGCTGAAGTTGAGCGCATTAGTATCGGTAAAGTCTTACGGACTTTAACTGAATCGGCCTATCAAATTCAGCCTAAACAAAGTCATTATGAATCTCTCGAAGTAGATGAATTCTGGACTTTTGTTGGAAATAAAAATAATAAACAATGGCTTATTTACGCCTACCATCGAGAAACAGGTGAGGTTGTTGCTTATGTTTGGGGTAAGAGACATTTAGCTACAGTCCAAAGGTTGAAGACAAAGCTTAAACAATTAGGTATTCACTACACCCGAATTGCAAGTGATCATTGGGACAGTTTCATCACTGCTTTTAAAAACTGCAAGCAAAGTATTGGTAAGTTGTTTACTGTAGGAATTGAAGGTAATAATTGCAAAATAAGGCATCGAATAAGGCGTGGTTTTAGAAGAAGTTGTAATTTCTCCAAAAAGCTTGAAACACCACCTGGAAACCATTTTAAAGCCTTCGACTTAACCTTCTTTTACATCAATAATGGCTTCATTTAATCTCAGCATACTTTTTAAAACACCACCAAATAATTTAATGAGCATTTAAGAATATCAAGCCCATTAAAAATGGGATTGATATTCTTAAAAATTAGGTAAATTTCACTCAACTATTCATCTCTGATTTCAATAGATGCAAACTCTTGTTCAGGCGTGCCTTCCACCAGATGATGTCTGCTATACAGCAGATAATACAGAATGAATAAACCATAAATTAGCGCTGCCAAACACCATACTTTTGGATTAACCATTAAACCCGCCACCACTGCAGCACAGGCCAAAACCAATGCTATACTTGAAGTGACGATGCCGCCGGGTGTTTTATATGGTCGTGCTAAATCTGGACGGGAAAAACGCAATTTAATATGCGACATCATCATCAACACATAAGAAATGGTGGCACCAAACACCGCAATCAAAATCAGCAAATCTCCTTCACCCGTTAATGACAATACAAAGCCAATTACCCCAGGAATCACAATCGCCCATTTCGGCGCTTGTTTATTATTGGTGAGCGATAATATTTTCGGTAAATAACCCGCACGCGATAGGGCAAACACTTGACGCGAATAAGCATAAATAATCGAGAAGAAGCTTGCTACTAAACCTGCTAATCCCACAAAATTCACAAAACTGGCAATCCATGAATGCTGTCCATAGACTGCAATTAATGCATCAACCAATGGTGCTCCTGAATTTTTCACTTGCTCTGCACCCATCGCACCAGCACTTAAAAACAAAATCAGCAGGGCAAATGCAGCCAGAATCAACATTGAACCAATTAAACCACGTGGTAAAGATTTGACTGGATCTTTGGCTTCTTCAGCAGCCAAAGGCACGCCTTCAACTGCAAGGAAAAACCAGATTGCAAACGGGACAGCAGCCCAAATGCCCATGTAACCGAGAGGCAAAAATGAACTCGCCCCCGCAGTATTTAGCATTACTGCAATATTAAATAAATTGGCAGCATTAAAGTGTGGAACCATTGCCACTATAAACACCAACAGCGCCACACAAGCAATTGCGGTAATGCCAAACATTATTTTCAGAGCCTCACCTGCACCTTGTAAATGAATTGCCATGAAAAACACATAGCAAAACAGATAAATCGGCCAGCCACCTATGCCAAATAAAGCTTCACAATAATTGCCAATAAAAACTGCAATTGCGGCAGGTGCGACTGCATATTCAATCAGAATTGCAGTCCCTGTAAGATAACCACCAAATTGCCCAAACGCCACTCGCGCAAAACTATAGCCCCCGCCTGCTGTTGGCAGCATGGTCGACATTTCTGACATCGACAAGCTCATGCATAGATACATAAATGCCACTACAATCGTAGCAACAAATAATCCGCCCCAACCACCTTGCGCAATACCAAAATTCCAACCTGCGAAGTCACCCGAAATCACATAAGACACCCCTAACCCCACCAACAGTAACCAACCGACGGCACCCTTTTTCAGTTGGCGTTGGGCAAAATATTCGGTGTTATCTGCGACACTCTCCGTCATTATCATTTCATTTTTCATGATGCTCGATCACCTTTTCACCAAATTCGACCACTTTAATATCGGTGAAATATCGGCTTTAAACTTGACAATAAATCATGAGCATAGTCGCTTGAAGTCAAGTTGCTCTTTTTTTTCTTTTATAAGATCAGCTCAAAGTCTGGGACTCCGCACCCAAGATCAGCATGAAAAGGAGTACAACATGAGCGTCCAACAAAATGAATATTTAAGCATTCAACAACTCTACGAATTGGCAAAAAAAGCCATGCAAACCTATCCAGCATGCTATCAAGGCGAGATCAAATTACTCTGCCAATCTGAAAATGCCACCTTTGTTGTGAAAACCGCTCAACAACAATATGCACTACGCATTCATCGTCCCAATTATCATTCCAAACAACAAATCGAAAGTGAACTAGCATGGTTAGATGCGTTAAATGCGCATGGCATCGCGGTGCCGATTGCCATTGCCGACTGTCATGGAGATAAAGTCCAAACATTGGCACTCAGTCCAGATATTTCAAGGCATGCAGTGCTCTTTCATTGGGTGAAAGGTGTAATGCCTACAGCAGATAATGTCGATCCATGTGATTTTAAGCAGTTGGGTGAAATCACAGCACAACTGCACCTGCACAGTAAAACATGGGAGATGCCAGCCTACTTCCAACGTATTGTTTGGGATCATGAAAGTATGGTTTTTGCCGATGGACATTGGGGTGACTGGCGTCATGCCCCACAGTTAAAATCGGTAGATCATGCCGTGATTGATGAGGCAATTTGCCGTGTTGCCACCGAGCTAAATCAATTTGGGAAGTCCAAAGATCACTATGGGCTGATCCATGCTGACCTCAGACTGACCAATCTGTTGTTGAATGAAAAAAAGGTTGGTGTGATTGATTTTGACGACTGCGGCATGGGCTGGTTTATGCATGACTTAGCTGCAGCAATTAGTTTTAATGAACACTATACTGCTGCACCCAAGTGGGTCGAACAATGGTTGAATGGTTATGAAAAAATTGGGCATGTGAGTGCAGAAGAGTATGCGTTGGTTCCCACCTTTATTATGCAACGTAGAATCCAATTGATGGCTTGGTTCGGTTCACATGCCTATACCGACATGGCCAAAAGTTTGGGAGCTCAATGGTCGGATGAAACTGTGCGACTTTGCAAAAAATATCTTAACAACCAAATTCCAGCAGGTATATAAAAAAATACCTGTAGGCAGAAGCAAACCGTAAAGCATTGAATGGCATAGCTCTTGCTTAATTTAGAACAATAACGGTTCTGTATTAAAAGAGGCTATGCATGATTCAATTTAATCCTCTCTCCATCAACGCTCAAGACATCAGCAACCAAGGCATTTTATCAGCTGCCGCGACAGGCCTAAGTGACTTTATTCTGCATAAAGGTGCCGATGTCGATCGCATTTTTGGGATCAGTGGTATTAATCCTGAATTATTGCTCAGCCCCACCCTCAGTTTGCAACTCACCAATTATTGCGAAGTCTTGGAACAATCCGCAAAACTATCACATTGCGATAATTTCGGACTGCATTATGGACAGCAATTTCATCCCAAAGCTTTAGGACTGATTGGCTATATTGGTTTATGTTCAGCATCGCTGGAAGATGCATTAAAGAACATGACCTCACATTTTAATCTGCATCAAAAAGATACTTTATGCCGTATGGTTGAAGTCAATGATGCCTATCGTTTCGACTACCAAGTCCAGCATGGTGCAATTTTATCGCGACGACAAGATGCCGAACTCACAGTGGGCATGTTTATGAATGTAATTCGTGAAGTCTTGGGCACACACTATTCACCACGCGAAATTCATTTTGAACACCCACGTCCCGAGTTTTGGCAAGAACACAGTAAACTGTTTAATGCATCAGTGTTTTTTGATCAGCCATTCAATTCAATTTTGATTGCCAAATCAGACCTTAAAACCGCAATGCCACAGTCAGACCCGTTGCTGCTCACCATGATGCTCGACACTTTAAAAATTCTGAATACGCAATCGCAGTCACAAACTTTAACCAATCAAGTCCGTGCACACATTCAGCAAGATTTGATTCATGGTGAACCCAACTTGGAAAAAGTTGCACTAGATTTACATATGAGTCCATGTACCTTATCACGGCGCTTAAAATCACACGACATCACCTTTACTCAACTAATTGATCAAGTTCGTTATGAACTGGCCAAACACTATATTCAACAGAAGAATTTACCGATTTCTGAAGTAGCATTTTTATTAGGCTATTCCGAAGTCAGTGCCTTTTCCCGTGCATTCAAGCGTTGGTTTGGCTGTACACCACGCCAATTACGACATTAAGTGGTAAGACATCAATAAAAAAGAAACCCCGCTCATTGAGCGGGGTTAAATATGTATGACATTTAAGTTTATTTTTGCAGTTTACTTAAGGCTTGATCCAACGCTCCAACCAACCAATCAATATCCTTTTCTTGGAACACCAATGGTGGACGTAACTTCAAGACATTGCCATATGGTCCCGCAACAGAGGTCAGCACACGATGCGTATTACGCAATTCTTCAATCAAATCCAGTGCCAGAGCTTTATCAGGCATTTTGGTGAAACGATCTTGTACCAATTCGAAACCAATAAATAAACCAGCACCACGCACATCACCAACACAGTCATACTTTTCCATCAGCTTACGCAATTCTGTCAAAAGTAGACCACCAAGGCGCTGACTATGGGCTTGTAACTCTTCTTCTTGAATAGTTTTCAGCACGGCCTGCGCCGCTGCCATCGCCACAGGATTCCCCCCAAAGGTATTGAAATAAGGGATTTTTTGACTAAAGGCAGACAACACATGATCTTTCGCGAGTAAACCTGATACTGGAATACCATTGCCCATCGGCTTGCCTGTGGTAATGATGTCGGGCACCACACCATGACGCCCAAAACCCCAAAAAGAATCGCCTGTACGAGCAAAACCAGGCTGTACTTCATCAGCAATGAAAATACCACCATTGGCATGCACTACATCCACTGCTTTTTTCAGGAAACCAGTAGGATTTGGCATTACCCCGTCTGATGAAAAAATGGAATCGGCTAAGAAGCCTGCAAACTTGATGCCATTGGCATTCATATCATCAATTTGTGCTTGAATTTGCGCGGCGAACCAGTCACCTAAATCTTCACCCTCAAAACGATATTGATCAGGTGCTGCCACCAAACGAGTTGTAGCAGCTAAGGTCTGTCCTGTACCAAGCGCAGGCGAACAGCCCGAAGTAAGATCACTAGTACCATGATAGGCTTCTTGCGACACAATAATACCCGTACCACCACTGTATTCACGGGCAATACGAATGGCCAAATCATTCGCCTCAGAACCCGTACACATATACATGGCTTTGTTAATTTCAGTCGGTGTGGTCGCTAAAAGTTCGTCGGTATAATCTAAAATGCGCTCATGTAAATAACGAGTATGTGTATTCAACATTTGCATTTGTTCATTTACGGCATTGATTACCGCAGGATGGCAATGTCCTATACTAGCGACATTGTTATAAGCATCCAAGTATTGATTGCCTGCAGCATCCCAAAGGTATTGTCCTTGCCCTTTTACAAGATGCACTGGGTTTCGATAAAACAAGCGGTAAGATTCACCTAAATTTTGGCTACGTCGATCGGTCAGTTCTCGGGTTTCAGAATCTAGTGCACTCGCATGCTCGGCACGGAAGCTATTGGTATCCATAATGGTAGATCGCGTATTCATCTACTATTCCTCTCTCACAAACTGTTTTTTAGTGCATTTGAATGATTTTTATATTGCACACTGCTCATTTTAAAGACTTGACTTTAGAGCGCGATATGTAATTTTTGAAGTCAAATCTTATAAGATAATTTCTTCACAATACGAGTGATAGGATATCTATTTGAGCACTTTTATTATGAAAAGTGAATAAATAGCCTTTAAATGAATTCGCTAAAGAAGCCTGACAAAAAATAAAGTTGAATTCCATCATCCCTAATAAATGATAAAACTACTGAAATTTATTTACAGGCTCTATATTAGTAATATGCATTGGCTTTGTTGCATAAATATGTAAGCATCTGATTTAAATAAATTTAATTTTGGATCAAAAAATAATCAAAACTTTTAAAATCATATAGTTATGAAATCTTTGTGCAACAAAGCCATATACTTATCAAAAATTGATTCCTATTTGGTTTTAATTACCATTAAAAAAGATCAAATTTGAGCATTGTTATTGTAATAATCAACTATACTCATCCCTACTGTATTCATTGTAATCTGCTATGTGAACATCATAATAGAAACATGATATTTTTTGCCAACTCACAAATATAGCTAACTAATAGTGAGTATCTAATCGAGGAGGAAAATTTGAAACTTTCAATAATAAATAAACTTTAAAAACAAGGAAAAAATGATACCTCCTGCCATATTCAAAAACTCTAAATATACGTGAATATTGCTGTATTATTTTTATTCAATAGCACACATGGATCTGACATCTGAACTACTTTTGAAGTTTCCAGCAACACAGATAAGTACTCTAAAAAATTTCAAAAAAAGCAGAATCACCATTCATCCACAAGCGTATGGTTTCAACTTATGCTACTTAAATATGTTTAAAAATCTCACTGCAGATTTAGATATTTCTAATCGCATAAAAGAACTCCATGTGTGGAAAACTTCAGAATTTGATGGCTACTCCATTTTCAATAATATTCACCTTTGTACACGACAAAAAAAGATAACTCATTGAAATAATGGCATAATACTTGTTTTCTGACGACGAATATGATGACACATTTCAATGAGTTACATCTCATCTTAAACAAATATCTAAAGTGGAACAAGTCACATGCAAAATGTTTTACACTGATTATGCTTGCATTAATTGTAAAACAGACATGTAATCTTTCTTCTGCATCTAAAGCCTTACCCATCAAGTGCTTACCACAATCATTTTATCGACGTATACAACGCTTCTTTGCAGATCAGTATTTCGATTATCGTCAAATTTCTCAGTTAATTTTCAATATATTTTCATTCGATAAAGTCCAATTAACTTTGGATAGAACTAATTGGAAATAGGGAAAACGAGATATTAATATCTTGATGTTAGCCATCGTCTATCGTGGAATAGCGATACCTATTGTTTGGACATTGCTCAATAAACGTGGAAATTCAGATACAAAAGAGCGTATTGCTTTGATTCAACGCTTTATCTCCATTTTTGGTAAAGATCGTATAGTGAATGTGTTTGCAGACAGAGAATTTATCGGTGAGAAATGGTTTACATGGTTAATTGAAAATGACATTAACTTCTGTATACGTGTTAAAAAAACTTTATTGTGACCAATCACTTAGCCAAGAATCATAAAATTAGTGATTTATTTCGTCATCTTCAAGTTGGTCAAACTGAATGTCGTAAACGACGTATTTGGGTTGGTCGAGTGAAACTGTATATTAGTGCGCTACGATTAGAAGATGGAGAGCTTTTACTTGTTGTTTCTCCTATGTTTAATGCTTCTGCTATTCGTGATTATGCATTACGCTGGGAAATCGAAACGTTATTTAGTTGTCTCAAAGGACGTGGATTCAATCTTGAAAATACTCGTTTAACAGACCCTAGACGAGTCAAGAAATTGATAGCAGTGCTAGCTATCGGTTTCTGTTGGTGCTATTTAACAGGTGAATGGCAACATGATCGGAAAAAAGCGATAAAAATAAAGAAGCATGGACGACTTTCAGTAAGTTTATTTCGCTACGGTTTGGACTATGTTCAAATGGCTATTCTACGTTTGATTGGTTTTGGAAAAAAAGAAGAATTTAAGAAAGTGCTAGCAATTTTAAGAAAGAAAAAGCCTGATAGGACAAGGATCCTATGAAATTTGCCGTGTACAGAGATCTGTGTTATAGCGTTTTAAAACAGTAAGCGTCCGCTGAACCCCACTTTTTCTAACTCATTAATACCGCGATAGTGTCCACTTAAATTTAAGTGGACACCTATTTATGGATTTAAAGACAGTTATAGACAGTGCACCAACGCTAAAAAAGCCCCGTCGAACCTTCACAGCTGAATTTAAACATCAACTTATTCAGCAATGCCAGCAGCCAGATACATCAGTGGCCAAGGTAGCAATGCAACATCAGATCAATGCCAATCTGCTACATAAATGGATTCGTCAGTCCAGATCAATGCCCCCTGCATTAAAAACCCCATCCATTCCACAGACTGACTTTCTTCCGGTCATTCTTCACCCGACTCCAGTCAAACAAGAAGCACCTCTACCACCTGTGCCAGAGAAGAAAGCTGTCGCTCATATCAGGATTCCATTACATGAGGCACCAAGTTCCGCAAGGGATCAGATGATCGAGATCGACTGGCCGGTGGAGTCAGTAACTGAATTACTGTTGCTGATCCAGGGTTTGACTCAATGATTCGTATTGATGAGATCTGGTTGTCTACCCAGCCGATGGACATGCGTGCAGGGATGGATACAGCCATGGCTCAGGTGCTGAGAGCCTTTGGCTACATCAAACCGCATTGCGCTTACCTGTTCTGTAATAAGCGTGGCCATCGTATGAAAGTGCTGGTGCATGATGGACTGGGTATCTGGCTGTGTGCCCGGCGGCTGGAACAGGGGAAATTCCACTGGGCTAAAGTTCACCAGGGTGAAAGTATGGCGATCAGCCCGGAGCAGTTACAGGCACTGATCCAGGGTTTGCCCTGGCAAAGAATCGGACTGCAGCAAGTGGTAACAATGCTCTAAACCAGGCTCATCCATTCTGCTATTCTCCAAACGTTCTATTTCCTCTGCATCATGACCTCAGGCATACTGCGGTCATGAATACGCTGCCTGATTTAAGCCAACTGACCCATGAACAACTGCTGGAATTTACCAGACAGTTGGCGATGCAGCATCAGTCTCTGGCACAATCTAAACAACAACTGGAACAATCAAATCAGCAATTAGATGCCAGAGTTCAACATCTTGAAGTCACCAATCAGCAATTAGATTCTAAAGTTCAACATCTTTCTATTCTCAATCAAAAATACGAGCATGAGCTTGCACTATTTAAACAGCATAAATTCGGCAGTAAAAACGAACATCTAACCGCAAAACAAATCCATCTCTGGGATGAAGCGGTTGAAGAAGATATTGCAGCGGTTGATCTGGAACTGGAACGACTGAATGCAGATAAAACCAATGCAGCTGCACAGAAAGCCCCAGTCAACAAACCTAAACGTCGGCTGTTGCCAGATCATCTACACACCCTCCGTATTGAGCATGAACCTGAATCAACACAATGCAGTTGTGGCTGTACCTTGCGTCGTATCGGTGAAGATGTCAGTGAAAAACTGAATTTCAGACCGGCACAGTTCTATAAGGAACAGCATGTGCGTGGTAAATGGGTCTGTGATCAGTGTGACACTCTGACTCAGCAAGCGATGCCAGCCTATGTGATTGATAAAGGCATTGCTTCACCTGAATTGCTTAGCCATGTGCTGGTGTCAAAGTATGCCGATCATTTGCCTTTGTACCGTCAACGTCAAATCTTTCTACGCGCAGGTGTTGATCTGTCTAGATCAACGTTATCTGACTGGATTGGCCGCTGTGGGGTGGAACTGGAACCTCTGGCCAATGCCTTAAAACAGGTGGTACTGCAACAGCAGGTGATCCATGCAGATGAAACACCGGTGACGGTCATGCAGATGGGTGAAAATGAGAAAAAGCCCAAAAAAGGTTATGTCTGGGCCTATGCCAGC
Organism: Acinetobacter sp. 22323; assembly: GCF_052044895.1. Classification (NCBI taxonomy): domain Bacteria; kingdom Pseudomonadati; phylum Pseudomonadota; class Gammaproteobacteria; order Moraxellales; family Moraxellaceae; genus Acinetobacter; species Acinetobacter sp. 22323. Next base: position 92,428 of record NZ_JBQEOL010000013.1, read on the forward strand.
ACACAGTACAATCCAGTTCAGGCAGTGATCTATGACTTTCAAGATAGCCGTTCTGGCCAGCATGCTGAAGACTTCCTGAAAGGCTGGCAGGGTCATTTGGTCTGTGATGATTACAGTGGTTATAAAGCACGCTTTAGATCAGGTCAGGTCATTGAGGTGGGCTGCATGGCACATGCACGTCGTAAATTCCATGAACTACATGTGACCAAGAAAAGTCAGGTCGCTGAACAGGCATTAGTGCTGATTCAGAAATTATATGCGATAGAAGCAGAATTAAGAAAAAAGACGGATGGTACAGCGGAAGACCGCTGCGAATACCGACAACAGCATAGTCAACCGGTCATGCAACAACTATATGAATGGCTCAACCAACATCAGCTGACGGTGCCATCGAGTTCTCCAACCGCCCGGGCGATCAATTACAGCCTAAAACGTTGGACTGCTTTAAGCCGCTATCTGGATGATGGCAATCTACCCATTGACAATAATTGGATAGAGAACCAAATGCGTCCCTGGGCCTTGGGGCGTAAGAACTGGCTATTTGCAGGTTCGCTGCGCAGTGGTCAACGAGCTGCCAATATCATGACTTTAATCCAGTCAGCAAAGCTGAATGGCTTGGATCCGTATGCCTATTTAAGTGATGTGCTGAAAAGGTTGCCAACACATAAAGTGCCCCAAATAGAAGAATTACTACCTCACCGCTGGAAACCTGAACCCCGTTAAAACTTGGCGATGGCGTTCAGCGGATGCTTACT